>NZ_JBJXHJ010000077.1:0-659 GCF_046487845.1 Pseudomonas sp. PHC1 | reverse complement strand
TTTTTGAGCGTACCATGCTTCAGTAACTTCACCGCCAGAGGTGCAGAGTCATCGTATGGCACGATCTGATCATCATCGCCATGCATTACCAAAGTGGGTATCTGGATCTGTTTTAGATCCTCTGTAAAGTCCGTCTCAGAGAACACCTTAATGCAGTCATATTGGAGTTTAGCACCACCCATCATGCCTTGGCGCCACCAATTTTGAATTGTGCCCTGCGCGATTTTGGCCCCAGGGCGTTTGTAGCCATAAAACGGCCCTGTAGGAATGTCCATGTAAAACTGTGCGCGGTTTTCGAGCAATGCCTTACGCAGCCCGTCGAATACCTCGATACCCAAACCTCCTGGGTTGTTGGCAGTCTTGAGCATGATAGGTGGAACGGCACTGATCAATACAGCCTTGGCGACTCTGCCTGGCTTGGAGCGGGCAACATACCGTGCAACCTCTCCGCCGCCAGTGGAGTGGCCTACGTGAATTGCTCCTTTCAGATTTAGGGCGTCAGTGAGCTCAATCACATCCGCTGCGTAGGTATCGATGTCATTGCCAGTCCAGGTTTGGGTCGAGCGGCCATGTCCTCTGCGATCATGGGCGATGACCCGGAAACCTTTCTCCAGAAAGAACATCATTTGATTGTCCCAATCATCTGAGCTCAGTGGCCA
>NZ_JBJXHJ010000076.1:0-665 GCF_046487845.1 Pseudomonas sp. PHC1 | reverse complement strand
GAAGACGGTGAGCAGCTTGGTCGGTTCAAAGTGCGCAGCTTGATGCGCGAGCTTGATTTAGTCAGTAAACAACCCGGCTCACATGCCTACAAACGAGCGACAGTAGAAAGACTCGATATCCCGAATACCTTGAACCGTGAGTTTGATGTGCCAGCCCCGAATCAAGTCTGGTGCGGCGACATCACCTACATTTGGGCCCAGGGGAAATGGCATTACTTGGCGGTCGTACTGGATCTTTGCACGCGCCGGGTGGTGGGCTGGGCGTTGTCGGAAAAGCCGGACGCCGATCTGGTGATCAAGGCCCTGGATATGGCCTGCGAGCAGCGTGGCAGGCCTTCGGGTCTGCTGTTTCACTCGGATCAGGGGTCACAATACGCAAGCCGGCTATTTCGTCAGCGATTGTGGCGTTATCGCATGCGCCAGAGCATGAGTCGCCGGGGAAATTGCTGGGACAACGCGCCAATGGAGCGCGTGTTCCGCAGCCTAAAAACGGAATGGATACCGATCACGGGCTACAGAACGACTCAAGAAGCCAAGCGCGATATCAGCCACTTCTTGATGCATCGGTACAACTGGATTCGGCCTCACCAATTCAATGGTGGGTTGGCACCAGCTCGCGCCGAAGAAAAACTTAAAGTCGTGTCCGGGATTAGTTGACCACTACA
>NZ_JBJXHJ010000003.1:0-459627 GCF_046487845.1 Pseudomonas sp. PHC1 | reverse complement strand
CAGCGTTACACGCTGCTGTCAACACCTCTTTTTCTCCGCTTTCGACCGAGAAGATCGAACCGTTGAAAGCGCCGTAACAATCCGGCATTTCCAACTGCTTCCAGGCTTCGACAAACTGAAGCACCTCACTTCGAAACCTACTTAACTCATTGAATCTCAAGGAGTTTTCCGTTTCGACTGCGCCGGAAGTGGGGCGAATTATAGAGACTCAGAATCTGCCGTCAACCCTTATTTTCACAAATCTGTCATATCGGTCAAAAAAGCCCCAAAACACGAAGGCCGACCTTAAAAGGTCGGCCTTCATTGCACTGCCCTTCTACTTACAAGCTAGGGAATGCGAACTGCGAAGCCTCATGGCTCGCACGCTGTGGCCAGCGCTGGGTGATCGCCTTGCGACGGGTATAGAAACGCACACCATCCGGACCATAGGCATGCAGGTCGCCGAACAGCGAGCGCTTCCAGCCACCGAAGCTGTGATAAGCCACCGGCACCGGCAATGGAACGTTGACGCCAACCATGCCGACTTCGATCTCGTCGCAAAACAGGCGCGCCGCTTCACCATCACGGGTGAAGATGCAGGTGCCGTTGCCATATTCGTGATCGTTGATCAGCTGCATTGCCTCTTCCAGGCTGTTTACCCGGACGACGCACAGCACCGGTCCGAAGATCTCTTCTTTATAGATGCGCATTTCAGGAGTGACGTTGTCGAACAGGCAGCCCCCCAGGAAGAAACCTTCTTCGTGACCGGCGACGCTCAGACCACGACCGTCGACCACCAGGGTCGCACCCGCCGCCACGCCGTCTTCGACGTAACCGCTGACCTTGTCGCGCGCCTGACCGGTAACCAGCGGCCCCATGTCCAGACCGCAAGAGGTGCCGGCACCAATTTTCAGCGCCTTGATCTGTGGAACCAGTTTGGCCACCAGTGCGTCCGCTACCTGATCACCCACACACACGGCCACCGAGATCGCCATGCAGCGCTCGCCGCAGGAACCGTAAGCCGCGCCCATCAGTGCGCTGACGGCATTGTCCAGATCCGCATCCGGCATCAGCACCGCGTGGTTCTTCGCGCCACCGAGTGCCTGAACGCGTTTGCCGCGCTTGGTGCCTTCGGCATAGATGTATTCGGCAATCGGCGTCGAGCCCACGAAACTCAGCGCTTTGACTTCCGGCGCTTCGATCAGCGCGTCCACCGCAGTCTTGTCACCGTGCACCACACTCAGCACGCCTTTCGGCAGGCCGGCTTCCAGCAACAGTTGCGCGATCAGCAAGGTCGAGCTCGGATCACGCTCGGAGGGTTTGAGGATAAAGCAGTTGCCGCAGACGATCGCCAGTGGATACATCCACAGCGGCACCATCGCCGGGAAGTTGAACGGGGTGATGCCGGCCACCACACCCAGCGGCTGGAAGTCCGACCAGGCATCGATGTTCGGGCCGACGTTGCGGCTGTACTCGCCCTTGAGGATTTCCGGCGCCGCGCAGGCGAACTCGACGTTCTCGATGCCGCGCTTCAGTTCACCGGCAGCGTCTTCCAGGGTCTTGCCGTGTTCTTCGCTGATCAATTGCGCGATGCGTGCTTCGTTCTGCTCCAGCAGTTGCTTGAAACGGAACATCACCTGGGCGCGCTTGGCCGGTGGCGTGTTGCGCCAGGCCGGGAACGCCGCCTTGGCGGCATCAATGGCGTGCTGGATGGTTTCGCGGCTGGCCAGCGGCAGCTTGTGGATAGCCTGACCGGTGGACGGGTTGAACACATCGACCGCACGACCGTTCTCGGTCACCAGTTCGCCATTGATCAAATGCGGGATAACGCTCATCGGATAACTCCTGAATTCTTGTGCGCAGACGCCCGCAAGGGGCGCCTGCTGTTTGCGTATCTATATAGAAGGAAAAATCAGTCGAGCTTGTTCAGCACTTCGCCGACCGCGTCGAACAGACGATCAAGGTCTTGCGGCTTGCTGTTGAAGGTTGGGCCGAACTGCAGGGTGTCGCCGCCGAAGCGCACGTAGAACCCGGCCTTCCACAACGCCATGCCGGCCTCGAACGGACGCACGATGGCGTCGCCGTCACGGCCCGCGATCTGGATCGCACCGGCCAGGCCGAAGTTACGAATGTCGATGACGTTCTTCGCGCCTTTCAGGCCATGCAGGGCATTTTCGAAATGCGGGGCGACCTCGGCCACGCTCTGTACCAGGTTTTCCTTTTGCAGCAGGTCGAGTGCCGCCAAACCAGCGGCGCAGGCCACCGGGTGCGCCGAGTAGGTGTAGCCGTGCGGGAATTCCACGGCGTATTCCGGGGTCGGCTGGTTCATGAAGGTCTGGTAGATCTCGGAGCTGGCAATCACCGCGCCCATCGGGATCGCGCCGTTGGTGACTTGCTTGGCGATGCACATCAGGTCCGGGGTCACGCCGAACGTGGTGGCGCCGAACATGGTGCCGGTACGGCCGAACCCGGTGATCACTTCGTCGAATACCAGCAGGATATTGTGCTGATCGCAGATTTCCCGCAGACGCTTGAGGTAGCCCTGCGGCGGAACCAGCACGCCAGCGGAGCCGGCCATCGGCTCAACGAAGACCGCAGCAATGTTCGAAGCATCGTGCAGCTCGATCAGCTTCAGCAGTTCATCGGCCAGCGCGATACCACCCTGCTCCGGCATGCCACGGGAGAACGCATTGCTTGCCAGCAGAGTGTGCGGCAGGTGATCGACATCCATCATCGCCTGACCGAACAGCTTGCGGTTGCCGTTGACGCCGCCGAGGCTGGTGCCGGCGATGTTCACACCGTGATAGCCACGGGCGCGGCCGATCATCTTGGTCTTGGTCGACTGGCCTTTCAGGCGCCAGTAGGCGCGGACCATTTTCACCGCGGTATCGGCGCACTCGGAACCGGAGTCGGTGAAGAACACATGATTCAGATTGCCCGGCGTCAGTTCGGTGATTTTCTCCGCCAGCTGGAACGACAGCGGATGGCCGTACTGGAAGCCCGGCGAGTAATCGAGGGTGCCCAACTGTTTGGCCACCGCTTCCTGGATTTCCTTGCGGGTATGCCCGGCGCCGCAGGTCCACAGACCGGACAGCGAGTCGTACACCTTGCGGCCTTTGTCGTCGATCAGCCAGCTGCCTTCGGCGCCGACGATCAGGCGCGGGTCGCGCTGAAAGTTGCGGTTGGCGGTGTACGGCATCCAGTGCGCGTCCAGCTTCAGTTGACTGGCCAGTGGCGACGGCGCGTTTTCAGGCATGTTCATCGGGCAAAACCTCGCAGGGCAATAAGCTTCAGAGAGATAGAAAGCGTTGTTGCAGCTAAATTGCCACGCGGATAAAGTCGGTGAAATTCAACTCTTCTAACCTTCAGTTAGAACTTCGCTAAACAAAGAGCACAACAGCATGAGCAGCCGCCGCCCCGATCCACTGGCCCAGGTCAGTGACTTTGACATTCGCCTGCTGCGGATTTTTCGCAGCGTGGTGGAGTGCGGTGGCTTCTCGGCGGCAGAAACCGTGCTCGGCATCGGTCGCTCGGCGATCAGCCAGCAGATGAGCGATCTGGAGCAGCGCCTCGGTTTGCGTCTGTGCCAACGCGGGCGTGCCGGTTTCTCCCTGACCGAAGAAGGCCGCGAGGTCTATCAGTCGGCGTTGCAGCTTCTAAGTGCGCTGGAAAGTTTTCGCACCGAGGTCAACGGCCTGCACCAGCACCTGCGTGGTGAACTGATCATCGGCCTGACCGACAACCTCGTCACCCTGCCCCACATGCGCATCACCCACGCACTGGCGCAATTGAAGGAGCGCGGGCCGGACGTGCAGATCCAGATCCGCATGATCGCCCCCAACGAAGTCGAACAAGGCGTGCTCGACGGACGCCTGCATGTCGGCGTGGTGCCGCAGGCCAGTGCGTTGTCAGGACTGGAATATCAGCCGTTGTACAGCGAACGCTCGCTGCTTTATTGCGCGGTCGGCCATCCGCTGTTTTATGTCGACGATAAACAGCTGGATGACGAACGCCTGAACAGTCAGGACGCCATCGCGCCGACCTTCCGTTTGCCGGCGGAGATCCAGGCGCACTATCAGGCGCTCAATTGCACCGCCAGCGCTTCCGACCGGGAAGGTATGGCATTTCTGATTCTGACCGGGCGTTACATCGGCTACTTGCCGGATCATTACGCCAGTCTCTGGGTACAGCAAGGTCGCTTGCGCGCGCTCAAGGCCAGTACCCGCTTTTACGATTTGAGCCTCGCTTCGGTCACCCGCAAGGGTCGCCGCCCTCATCTGGTGCTGGAAAGTTTTCTCGAAAGCCTGGCCGCCACCCGCTGACGAGCGGGGTTTTATTCGCCCGGGGCTTGTCCCACGCCGATGGTTGCGCTATCAACGCAACTGGTTGCACCCCACAGACCAACCCGGAAGTGCCTATGACCTTTGAAGTCCCCGCTCACGGCGGCAAACCCGCCAGCCGCATTCGTCAGAAGAACGAAGAGACCATAATCAAAGCCGCCGAGGACGAGTTCGCCCGTCACGGGTACAAAGGCACCAGCATGAACACTATCGCCACCAAGGCCGGGCTGCCCAAGGCGAACCTGCATTACTACTTCACCAACAAGCTCGGGTTGTACGTGGCAGTGCTGAGCAACATCCTGCAATTGTGGGACAGCACCTTCAACTCACTCACGGCCGAGGACGATCCCGCCGAAGCGCTGACCCGTTACATCCGCGCCAAAATAGAATTCTCCCGTCGCCAGCCGCAAGCGTCGCGGATCTTTGCGATGGAAGTGATCAGCGGCGGCGAATGCCTGACCGAATATTTCAACCAGGATTACCGCGCCTGGTTCCAGGGCCGCGCCGCGGTATTCCAGGCCTGGATAGACGCAGGCAAGATGGACCCGGTCGACCCGGTCCACCTGATCTTCCTGTTGTGGGGCAGCACCCAGCACTACGCCGACTTCGCCACCCAGATCTGCCGAGTGACCGGTCGCAGCAAGTTGACCAAACAAGACATGGAAGACGCCGGCAACAACCTGATCCGCATCATCCTCAAAGGCTGCGGCCTCACTCCTTCCATATAAGTCGTCTATGCCATTCACCCTCAGCGGCTTTTGCGAATTCCGCGAAGAGATTCGCAAAAGCCGTTTCATCACCTTCGCCGCGCCGATCGGCAGCCCTGCCGAGGCGCAAGCCTTTATCGAGCAGCACAGCGACTTGAACGCCTCGCACAATTGCTGGGCGTGGAAACTCGGCGATCAGTACCGCAGCAACGACGACGGCGAACCCGGCGGCACTGCCGGGCGGCCGATTCTCGCGGCCATCGAAGCCCAGGACTGCGATCAGGTCGCGGTGCTGGTAATACGCTGGTACGGCGGCATTCAACTGGGCACGGGCGGCCTGGCCCGGGCCTATGGCGGCGGCGCCAACAAATGCCTGCAGGCAGCACCGAAGATCGAGTTGATCAGCCGCGTGCCGGTGCGTTGCGCCTGCGCCTTTGGCGAACTGGCACTGGTGAAACTGCGGGTCGCGGATCTGGGCGGATTGGTGGTCGAGGAAACCTTCACCGCCAACGGCGTCGAGTTGCAACTGGCCGTGGGCGAAGCGCACCTTGAGTTGTTGCAGAATCAGCTGGCCGATCTGAGCCGTGGACGGATCCTGCTGCAGCGTTGAACCCTCGCCATGTTTTGGGGCGCGAGACCTTTTGGCTTCTGCCCGTGACTTGCCCACATCCGCTGTGCACCCGGCTGTGGATAACCTGAGCACAGGATGCTGTAACCCTTCTGTCACGTGGCTTTGCGGGATTTGTTCACTTTTCGTCCAACCCGCGAACGCAGCGAACAAATTTTCGTAAAAACAATCGCTTAGCGCTGTTTATCGCCTTTAGAAGAAAGCCCGGCAGTGCTTATGCCCCGGATTTTGTCTTGCACACAAATACTGTGGAGCAACCTGTGGATAAGCCGTTCATGGCTGGCGCAGTCGCAGGTTCTGCATGGCTTCGGCGAGGTTGCTCGTTTTTTGATCAGCCAGGTGCGGGCAAAACTGGAGCCTGATCAACGGCTTTGCCCTCAAGTGGTGCCGTGAGGGCAGTCGGATTCGATTCGCGGGCTCTACGTCACAGGCTGGTAGACGGCGGCTATCCGCGTTCCTGACTCAATGGCCAGGAAATTGCTTTATCCACAGGCACAACTCCAAGCAACCCGAGCCTGTCATGCCAAACCCCACGCCCACACCGCGCCTGCAACTGCGCCACATCAGCAAACGTTATCCCGGTTGCCTCGCCAATGACGCCATCGACCTGAGCATCGCCCCCGGTGAAATCCACGCGCTGCTCGGTGAAAACGGTGCAGGTAAAAGCACCTTGATGAAGATCATCTACGGCGTCACCCAGGCCGATTCGGGCGAGATGCTGTGGCAGGGTCAACCAGTGACCATGCGCAACCCGGCCCAGGCACGGCAGTTGGGCATCGGCATGGTGTTCCAGCATTTCTCGCTGTTCGAGACCCTGAGCGTGGCGCAGAACATCGCACTGGCGATGGGCGCAGCAGCGGGTTCGCCGAAACAGCTTGAGGCGAAAATCCGTGACGTGTCCCGCCGATATGGCATGGCGCTCGAACCTCAGCGACTTGTCCACAGCCTGTCGATTGGCGAGCGGCAACGGGTCGAGATTGTTCGTTGCCTGATGCAGGACATTCGCCTGCTGATTCTCGACGAACCGACCTCGGTGCTCACGCCGCAGGAAGCCGACGAGTTGTTCATCACCCTGCGCCGGCTCGCGGCCGAAGGCTGCAGCATCCTGTTCATCAGCCACAAACTCGCTGAGGTGCGCGCCTTGTGCCACAGCGCCACGGTGCTGCGCGGCGGGCAGGTGGCCGGGCATTGCGTGCCGGCCGACTGCACCGACCGGCAACTGGCGCAATTGATGGTGGGCGACGCCGCGACCTTGATCGGCGAGTTTGCGAAGGTCACCGGTGGCGCGGCGTTTCTGCAGGTCAGCAAATTGAACTGGCACAACCCGGATCCGTTCGGTTGCTCGCTGAGTAACATCGATCTGCAGGTGTGCAGCGGTGAAATCGTCGGCATCGCCGGGGTGGCGGGCAACGGGCAGGACGAGCTGCTGGCATTGCTCAGCGGCGAGCAGACACTGCCCCGCGAGGCAGCGCAAACCATCTGCTTTCAGGAACACGCCGTCGCCGATCAGCGCCCGGATGCCCGACGCAAACTCGGCCTGGCGTTCGTCCCCGCCGAACGCCTCGGGCATGGCGCGGTGCCGGACATGAGCCTGGCGGACAACGCCCTGCTCACCGCCTTTCAACAAGGCCTGGTCAGCCACGGTTTGATCGAGCGCGGTAAGGTCGAAGCCCTCGCCCAAACGATCATCCAGCGCTTCGGCGTGAAAACCCCGGACACCCAGACCGCCGCCCGCAGCCTGTCCGGCGGCAACCTGCAGAAGTTCATCCTCGGCCGGGAAATCCTCCAGCAACCGAAACTGCTGATCGCCGCGCACCCGACCTGGGGCGTGGACGTCGGCGCGGCGGCCACCATCCACCGGGCGCTGATTGCCCTGCGCGATGCCGGGGCGGCGATTCTGGTGATCTCCGAAGACCTCGACGAACTGTTCCAGATCAGCGACCGCCTCGGTGCGCTGTGCGGCGGGCGCCTGTCGGCGTTGCAGGACACGGCGCTGACCCGCCTCAGCGACGTCGGCGGCTGGATGGCCGGCCAGTTCGACACCCCTCAATCACAACCGGCCACGGTTTAACGGAGTTTCCCCATGTTGCTTTCCCTCGAACCCCGTGGCCGGCAATCGCGCCTGATGCTGTGGTGCTCGCCGGTGCTGGCGGCGGTGCTGACACTGGTCTGCGGCTCCCTGCTGTTCATCGCCCTCGGTCACGACCCGCTGAAAACCCTGCACACCTTGCTGATCGCCCCGGTCAGCGACCTGTATGGCGTCTCCGAACTGCTGGTCAAAACCCTGCCGATCCTGCTGTGTGCACTGGGCCTCGCAGTGGCCTATCAGGCGCGGATCTGGAACATCGGCGCCGAAGGCCAGTTGCTGCTCGGCGCCCTGGCCGGCAGTGCGCTGGCGGTGAACATCATTGATCTGCAAAGCCGCTGGGCGCTGGTGCTGATCCTGCTCACCGGCACCCTCGCCGGCGCTGCCTGGGCCGGGCTCACCGCCTGGTTGCGTACACGCTTCAATGCCAACGAAATCCTTACCAGCATCATGCTCAACTACATCGCGCTGAACCTGTTGCTGTTCTGCGTGCATGGGCCGCTGAAAGATCCGGCCGGGTTCAACTTTCCCGAGTCGGCAATGTTCAGCGATGCCAGCCGCCTGCCGCTGTTGATGGAGGACGGACGGGCACACATCGGCGTGTATTTCGCCTTGCTCGCATTGGTCGCGGTGTGGGTATTGCTGCAAAAAAGCTTCGTCGGTTTCCAGATCAAGGTGCTGGGCCTGGACAAGCGCGCGGCAGGTTTTGTCGGGTTTCGCGAGAAACGTCTGATCTGGCTCGCACTGCTGATCAGCGGAGGATTGGCGGGGCTTGCCGGTGTCTGCGAAGTCACCGGGCCGATCGGCCAACTGGTGCCGCAGGTCTCGCCGGGCTATGGCTACGCGGCGATCACCGTGGCGTTTCTCGGCCGGCTCAATCCGATCGGCATTCTGTTTTCCAGCCTGTTGATGGCGCTGCTGTACATCGGTGGCGAGAGCGCGCAGATGACGCTGAATCTGCCGCAGGCGATCACCCAGCTGTTTCAGGGAATGATGCTGTTTTTCCTGCTGGCCTGTGACGTGCTGATCCTCTATCGGCCACGCCTGAACCTGCGCTGGACGCGCCGCACTTCTACCACCGCCGTAACCGCCGGAGCGCTGTGATGGATATCGATCTGCTGAGCAATATTTTCTACGCCATGGTGCGCTGCGGAACGCCACTGCTGTTGGTGGCGCTGGGTGAACTGATCTGCGAGAAGAGCGGCGTGCTCAACCTCGGGCAGGAAGGCATGATGCTGTTTGGCGCGGTGATCGGATTCATCGTCGCGTTCAACAGCGGCAACCTGTGGCTGGGCGTTGTGCTGGCGATGCTCGCCGGGATGTTGCTGTCGTCGCTGTTTGCGCTGGTGGCGCTGGTGTTCAACGCCAATCAGGTGGCGACCGGACTGGCGCTGACGATTTTCGGCGTGGGCCTGTCGACCTTTGTCGGCGCGGCGTGGGTTGGCAAACCGCTGGCCGGTTTCGAGCCGATGGCGATTCCCTACCTGAGCGAAATCCCGCTGATCGGCCGCATGCTGTTTGCCCAGGATCTGCTGGTGTACCTGTCGTTCGCGCTGTTTGCGCTGGTGGCGTGGGTGATCGTGAAAAGCCGTGTAGGGCTGATCATTCAAGCGGTCGGTGAAAATCCGGATGCAGCCAGTGCCATGGGTTTACCGGTGCTGACCGTGCGCACTCTGGCGGTACTGTTCGGCGGCGCGATGGCCGGACTGGCCGGGGCCTATCTGTCGCTGGCGTATACGCCGATGTGGGCGGAGAACATGACGGCCGGACGCGGCTGGATTGCCCTGGCGCTGGTGGTGTTCGCCAGTTGGCGGGTGTGGCGGTTGCTGCTCGGTGCCTATCTGTTCGGACTCGCCAGCATCCTGCACTTGGTAGCGCAGGGGTTGGGGCTGGCGATTCCTTCGAGTCTGCTGGCGATGCTGCCGTATGTCGCGACGATTCTGGTGCTGGTGTTGCTGTCGCGGGATGCGCTGCGCACGCGATTGTATGCGCCGGTATCACTGGGGCAGCCGTGGCAGGCCGGGCATTAAGCCGTTACGGCTCGCGACAGCGGCCGAACCGGCAACGCCTGGGCAATGCCCCACGCCAGTTCGAGTAGCAGGAAACCCACCACCAGCGAACTGGCGCCGTGGGCCAGGGCATACGTCATCCACGCGGCGAACAGAAACCGCGCCACCGCGTCATAGCGCCCATAAACCGGCTGCGGATCACGAATCCGCAGCACCGCCCACAAGCACACCACCGAACCAAACAAATTGGCTATCAACAGGTGTGCAGGTTCGAACGGCGGCAGCTCGCCGGGCAGGTTTAGCGCCTGACTCAGCGCCGTCAACACCCCGTGCAACACAGCAAAACTCCACGGCGTGACAAACGCCGCCGTCACGATCAAGTCATACCAGGCACTGCCGCGCACCACCTGCCGATACTGCGTTGAAGTCCACATCATCCTTGCTCCGAAAATTCAGGGAGCAATCACGGTAAAGCCTGGAGTATGCTCCAGGGTCAAACACTTTCGAGACCTGCAAGATGCGCATCGGTGAGTTGGCCCGGGCCTGCGATGTCAGCCGTGACACGCTGCGTTTTTACGAGGAGCGCGGATTGATCGCGGCGCAACGCAGCGCCAACGGTTATCGCGACTATCCACCGGAGATGGTGCAACTGGTGCTCTACATCAAAACGGCGCAGCGTCTGGGCTTTACCCTTGGCGAGATCGGCAGCAGCGTTGGCGCGCTGTGGCAATCGCCAAACCCCGACACCACCGTCACGCAACTGCTGCAAGACAAACTCAAGCTGGTCGAAACCCGCATCGCCGAACTCGGCGAGCTGCGCCACGAATTGCAGCATCGGCTCGGTCAACGCTGTCCATTGAACCCGTGATCTTTCAACCTTCAAGGAAAGCCCGTCATGTCCGCACTCAATCCTGCCAAGCACGCACTGATCATCGGCGCCTCCCGGGGCCTGGGCCTGGGACTGGTGAAAACCCTGCTGGCCGACGGCTGGCAAGTCACCGCTACGGTTCGCAACCCTTCGAACGCCGAGGCGCTGAAAGCACTGGGCAACGTGCAGATCGAAAAGCTCGACATGGACGACCAGCAAGCGGTGATCGCTCTGAGCCAGAAGCTCAAGGGCGAGACCTTCGACCTGCTGTTCGTCAACGCCGGGGTCAAAGGCCCTGAAGTCCAGACGCCGGGCGGCGCGACGCTGGCGGAAGTCGGTCAGCTGTTCTTCACCAACGCCGTAGCGCCGATCAATCTGGCCCAGCGCTTTGTCGGGCAGATTCGCGACGGCAGCGGCGTGCTGGCGTTCATGAGTTCGGTGCTGGGCAGCGTGACCATGCCCGACGCGCCGGAACTGGCGCTGTACAAGGCCAGCAAAGCGGCGCTGAACTCGATGACCAACAGCTTCGTCACTCAATTGGGCGAGCAGAAACTCACCGTGCTGTCGCTGCATCCGGGCTGGGTGAAAACCGACATGGGCGGCGAAGGTGCCGACATCGACGTGGCGACCAGCACCCGTGGCCTGGTGGATCAGGTGGACGCGTTTGCCGGCAAGGGCGGCCATCACTTCGTGAACTACAAGGGTGAAACCATTCCCTGGTAATCACTGGACCCTGTGGGGGCTGGCTCCCACAGGGTTATCCCGGTGTCTGGTCGGGTTGGGCTTGCCCGTCGCAACATTTTGTTCGAAACTCCGCACCTCGCCCCTCGCGGCGACCCTGGATCAGCAGACAGGGCAACACTGAGCTGGCAACCCTGAACCCCACTTTCAGAGGAGCCGGCCACAATGCCTGCGACCCGTATCTGGTTAAAAAATCCCCTCGCCATTTTCACGGCCAACGGCCTCGATGCCCGTGGCGGTCTGGTGCTGCAAGACGGTGTGATCACCGAAGTGCTCGGCGCCGACCAGCAACCTTCCGCGCCATGCAATGAAGTGTTCGACGCCCGTGAACATGTGATCCTGCCGGGCCTGATCAACACCCATCACCACTTCTATCAGACCCTGACCCGCGCCTGGGCGCCGGTGGTCAACCAGCCGTTGTTCCCGTGGCTGAAAACCCTGTACCCGGTCTGGGCGCGCCTGACGCCTGAAAAACTCGCCCTCGCCAGCAAAGTCGCGCTGGTCGAGTTGCTGTTGTCGGGCTGCACCACCGCTGCCGATCACCATTACCTGTTCCCGGATGGCCTGGAAAACGCCATCGACGTGCAGGTCGAAACCGTACGCGAACTGGGCATGCGCGCCATGCTCACCCGTGGTTCGATGAGCCTCGGCGAGAAAGACGGCGGCCTGCCGCCACAACAGACCGTGCAGGAAGGCCAGGTGATTCTCGACGACAGTCAGCGCCTGATCCACGAGTACCACGAACGTGGCGACGGCGCGCAAATCCAGATCGCTCTGGCGCCGTGCTCGCCGTTCTCGGTGACCCCGCAAATCATGTCCGCCAGCGCCGAACTGGCGCACAAACTCGATGTGCGCCTGCACACTCACCTCGCCGAAACCCTCGACGAAGAAGACTTCTGCCTGCAACGCTTCGGCCTGCGCACGGTGGATTATCTGGACAGCGTCGGCTGGCTCGGCCCGCGCACCTGGCTGGCCCATGGCATCCATTTCAACCCCGACGAAATCGCCCGTCTCGGCGCGGCGGGCACCGGTATCTGCCATTGCCCGAGTTCGAACATGCGCCTGGCGTCCGGCATCTGCCCGAGCATCGAACTGACCGATGCCGGCGCGTTGTTCGGTCTCGGTGTGGATGGCTCGGCGTCCAACGATGCGTCGAACATGATCCTCGAAGCACGTCAGGCCCTGTACATCCAGCGCCTGCGTTATGGCGCCGAAAAGATCACCCCGGAACGTGTACTGGGCTGGGCGACCAAGGGCTCGGCAAGCCTGTTGGGCCGCAGCGACATCGGTGAACTGGCGGTGGGCAAGCAGGCGGATCTGGCGTTGTTCAAGCTCGATGAGCTGCGCTTCTCCGGCAGCCATGACCCGATCTCGGCGTTGCTGCTGTGCGGCGCGGACCGGGCGGATCGCGTGATGGTCGGCGGCAAGTGGCGCGTGATTGACGGACAGGTTGAAGGACTGGATCTCAAAGGCCTGATTGCCGATCACAGTCAGGCGGCTCGGCAGTTGATCGCCGGTACCTGATCACCCCTCTGATCGTTCCCACGCTCCGCGTGGGAACGATCGGTCAGCGGTGGTCGCTCTCAAAGTCCGAGCAGCGACAACATGATGAACGTCGCAAACAGCACAAAATGGGTCATGCCCTCAATGGCATTGGTCTCGCCGTCATTGAGATTGATCGCGCTGACAATCAGCGTGATGAAGATCATGACCGTCTGCACCGGCGTCATCGCCATCTGAAACGGCTGCCCCGTGTAGAGCGCCATCGCTTCCATCACCGGCACCGTCAGGATCACCGTCGACAACGAAGCGCCCATCGCAATGTTGACCACCGACTGCATGCGGTTGGCCAACGCCGCGCGCAACGCGGTCAGGATTTCCGGCGCAGCGGAAATCGCCGCCACCAGAATCGCCGTGATCACCGGCGGAGCCCCGGTCCCTTCCAGGCCCAGATCGAGGGTCTTGGACATCACTTCGGCCAGTGCGCCGATCACCACCACACCAAACACCAGAATGCCGATCGACAGCGCCAGGCTGACCGGTTTCGGTGCTTGTTCCGCCGGCTCTTTCTTGCGGCGTTTGTCCGGGTAGCTGTAGCTGAAAAAGTAACTGTGCGGCCCGACCTGCATGCGCAGGAACAACGCATAAAGCACCACCATCGCGCCGATGGTGAACGCCGAATAAATTTTCCAGTTGGCCTCGGGAATGAACTCCGGCACCACCATCGACACGCCCATGGCGGTGAGGATCATCACGCTGTAACTGCGGGCCGAATCGTCGTTGTAGGACTGCTCGCCATGCTTGATCCCGCCCATCAACGCGGCGAGGCCAAGGATGCCGTTGATGTCGAGCATGACCGCTGAATAGATCGTGTCGCGCACCAGTGTCGGCGAGGCTTCGTTGCTCATCATGATCGCCAGGATCACCACTTCCACCAGCACGGCGGCGAGGGTCAGGATCATCGTGCCGTACGGGTCGCCGACTTTTTCTGCGAGCAATTCAGCCTGGTGGGCGACGCGCATCGAGGCGGCGACGATGAAGGCGATCAGCAGCAGCCCGGCGGTCAGCGCGACGAACTGGCCACTGTGCAGCAGCCAGTGCTCCAGCAGATACGCGACACAAGCGGCGATGACGGCCAACAGCAGAAAGCTTTCTTGCTTGAGGATGGTGAACATGACAGGCCTTTTTTGCCGAAGAGTGCGAATGAGCTACTGACTGCGGGACGGCGCTAACGTTTCGTTACACCTTAGCGCACCACGGAATGGCAACCGGTTCGGCAGGTGCACTTTATTGGCCTTGACCTGCCTCATCGCGGGCAAGCTCGTTCCCACTGGGATCGCGGTGTTTTCGTAGGAGCGAGCTTGCTCGCGAAGGCCTCGCCGTGATTTCGACTCGATTTGTTGTCCGCTTGGTCAGCCTTTTGCATTGCCCTCCCCACACACAACAAAAGGGAGTTCGCGTTCATGCAAAAACGTCCACTGCAAACACTGCTGTGCATCGCCATGGGCCTTGGCCTCAGCCTGAGCGCCAGTGCCGCCGATCCACTGAAAGTCGGCTTCGTCTACATCGGCCCCATCGGCGACCACGGCTGGACGTATCAGCATGAACAGGGGCGCAAGGCGCTGGCGGAAAAACTCGGTTCGCAGATCACCACCAATTATGTGGAGAACGTCGCCGAAGGCGCCGATGCCGAGCGGGTGATCCGCAACATGGCCAAGGACAATTACGACCTGATCTTCACCACCTCTTTCGGCTACATGAACCCGACGGTGAAAGTCGCCAAACAGTTTCCCAAGGTGACCTTCGAACACGCCACCGGCTACAAGCAGGACAAGAACCTCGGCACCTATCTGGCGCGTACCTATGAGGGCCGCTACGTCGGTGGCTTCCTCGCAGCGAAGATGACCAAGAGCAAAAAAATCGGCTACGTCGCCTCGTTCCCGATTCCGGAAGTGATCCGTGACATCAACGCCATTCAACTGGCCCTGAACAAATACAACCCCGGCACCGAGATCAAAGTGGTGTGGGTCAACTCGTGGTTCGATCCGGGCAAGGAAGCCGACGCGGCCAATGCGCTGATCGATCAGGGCGTGGACGTGGTGTTCCAGCACACCGACAGCCCGGCGCCGATCCAGGCCGCCGAACGACGTGGTGTCTATGCCGTGGGCTACGCTTCGGACATGGCGCACTTCGGCCCGAAAGCGGTGCTGACCTCAATCGTCAACGACTGGGCGCCGCACTACATCCAGGCGACCCAGAGCGTGATCGACCACAACTGGAAATCCCAGGACTACTGGGGCGGGTTGAAGGAAGGCACGGTCGAATTGCCGATCAGCGATCTGGTGCCGGCACCGGTGAAGGCCGAAGCCGAGCAGATCATCGCCGACATCAAGAGCGGTGCCCTGCAACCGTTCACCGGACCGATCAAGGATCAGGCCGGCGTCGAGAAAATCCCGGCCGGGGTCAGTGCCACCAACGCCGAACTGGCGTCGATGAATTACTACGTCGAAGGCATGAAGGCCGAGATGCCGAAGTAAATTCCAACATCTACCCTGTGATCGTTCCCACGCTCCGCGTGGGAATGCAGCCCGGGACGCTCCGCGTCCCTGCCGAAAGCGGACGCGGAGCGTCCATTGAGGCATTCCCACGCAGAGCGTGGGAACGATCATTAAAGAGCATTCGAAATGAACCAACTCCCGATCATCGACATCTCGCCGCTCTACTCCGACGACCAGAACGCCTGGCCCGCCGTTGCCGAACAGATCGACCACGCCTGCCGCGAATGGGGCTTCTTCTACATCAAGGGTCACCCGATTTCTGCGCAGCGCATCGAATCCCTGCTCGATCAGGCGAAGCGCTTCTTTGCGCAACCGGCAGAAGAAAAACTCAAGATCGACATCACACAGACCCGTCATCACCGCGGCTACGGCGCTATCGCTACCGAACAACTGGATCCGGACAAACCCAGCGACCTCAAGGAAACCTTCGACATGGGCCTGCACCTGCCGGCCGATCATCCCGAGGTGCTGGCAGAAAAACCCTTGCGCGGCCCCAACCGTCATCCGGCCATCCCAGGCTGGGAGGCGCTGATGGAGCAGCACTACCTCGACATGCAGGCCCTCGCGCAAACCCTGTTGCGGGCCATGGCGCTGGCGCTGGGCATCGAGCGCGACTTCTTCGACACGCGGTTCAACGAGCCGGTCAGCGTATTGCGAATGATCCATTACCCGCCGCGCCACACCGCCAGTTCCGCCGAACAGCAAGGTGCCGGCGCGCACACCGATTACGGCTGCATCACCCTGCTTTATCAGGACAGCGCCGGCGGCCTGCAGGTGAAGAACGTCAATGGCGATTGGATCGACGCCCCCCCCATCGACGGCACGTTCGTGGTCAACCTCGGCGACATGATGGCGCGCTGGAGCAACGACCGTTATCGCTCGACCCCGCACCGGGTGATCAGCCCGCTTGGCGTGGATCGCTATTCGATGCCGTTCTTCGCCGAACCGCATCCGGACACCCGCATCGAATGCCTGCCCGGTTGCCAGGACGCACAGCATCCGGCGAAATATCCGACCACCACCTGCGCCGAATTCCTGCTGTCGCGCTTTGCCGATACCTACGCCTATCGACGGGAGCAGGAAGCGGTGTGACGGATCGGTTGGTCAGGTTTTGCCAATTGTTTCGGCGGGCATCTGTAGAATGCTCGCCATTGCACCTGATGAGAAAAGAATATGTACGACTGGCTCAACGCCCTGCCCAAGGCCGAACTGCACCTGCACCTCGAAGGCTCGCTGGAACCCGAGCTGCTGTTCGCCCTGGCCGAACGCAACAAGATCGCCCTGCCGTGGAGTGACGTCGAAACCCTGCGCAAGGCTTACGCCTTCAACAACCTGCAGGAATTTCTCGACCTGTATTACCAGGGCGCCGACGTGCTGCGCACCTCCCAGGACTTCTACGACCTGACCTGGGCCTACCTGCTGCGCTGCAAAGAACAGAACGTGATCCACACCGAACCGTTCTTCGACCCGCAGACCCACACCGACCGTGGCATCCCGTTTGAAGTGGTGCTCAACGGGATCGCCGCTGCGCTGAAGGATGGCGAGCAGCAACTGGGCATCACCAGCGGCCTGATCCTGAGTTTCCTGCGTCACCTGAGCGAAGACGAAGCACAGAAAACCCTCGACCAGGCGCTGCCGTTCCGCGATGCGTTTGTCGCGGTAGGTCTGGACAGCTCCGAAATGGGTCACCCGCCGAGCAAGTTCCAGCGCGTGTTCGACCGTGCCCGTCACGAAGGCTTCCTGACGGTCGCCCACGCCGGTGAAGAAGGCCCGCCGGAGTACATCTGGGAAGCCATCGACCTGCTGAAAATCCAGCGAATCGACCATGGCGTGCGCGCCATCGAAGATGAGCGCCTGATGCAGCGGATCATCGACGAGCAGATCCCGCTGACCGTGTGCCCGCTGTCGAACACCAAGCTCTGCGTGTTCGATCACATGTCGCAGCACAACATTCTCGACATGCTCGAGCGTGGCGTGAAGGTCACGGTGAACTCTGATGACCCGGCGTACTTCGGCGGTTATGTCACCGAAAACTTCCATGCGCTGCACACCCATCTGGGCATGACCCAGGATCAGGCCAAGCGCCTGGCGCAGAACAGCCTGGATGCACGGTTGGTAAAACCGTAACAGCACAAAGCCGTTCGAACACCCCCGTGTTCGAACGGCTTTCAGGATTCAGCGCACAACCGCTTGCGTCAGCTCTTCCAGTGTTTTGCCCCGGGTCTCCATCCCGAACAGCCACACCACCCCCGCCGCAATCGCAAAACACAATGCCCCCAGTGCAAACACCCCGCCCTGCCCCGTGATCGGGAACACCAGCCCGGTGACCAGTGGCCCGAGCAACGAACCCACGCGCCCGATGGCCGAGGCAAACCCAGAGCCCGTCGCCCGCGCCGAGGTCGGGTACAGTTCAGGTGTGTAGGTGTAGAGCACCGCCCACATGCCGAACAGGAAAAACTGCATCAACAGCCCCGTGCCGATCAGCAGCGCCACGTTGCCGCCGAACACTGCGCTCTGCCCGTACAGAAACGCCATCACCCCGCCGCCGAGCAGCGTGACGATACACACCGGCTTGCGTCCCCAGCGCTCGACCAGCCACGCCGCCATCAGGAACCCGGGAATCCCGCCGAGGGAAATCAGCACCGTGTAATACACCGACTGAGTCACGGCAAAACCCGACTGTTGCAACAACGCACTGAGCCACGAGGTCAGGCCGTAGAAGCCGAGCAGCGCGAAAAACCACAGGCTCCAGATCATCGTGGTGCGCTGGCGATACTGCGGCGACCAGATCTGTTTGAGCGCTGAAAGGAAATGGCCGGGCGGGGTCACGTTCCGTGGCAGGCGAACCGGCTCCGGCAATGCGGCGCCGCCGAGCGATGCCTGTACCCGCGCTTCAATCCCGCGCAATACCTTGTCCGCCGCTTCATGCTTGCCTGCTTGCTCCAGCCAGCGCGGCGACTCGGGAATGAAAAAGCGGATCGCCAGCACGAACACCGCCGGCACCGCCAGCACCAGAAAAATGTCGCGCCAGCCAATCAACGGCAGCAGGAAATACGACAG
Source organism: Pseudomonas sp. PHC1 (assembly GCF_046487845.1). Lineage (NCBI taxonomy): Bacteria > Pseudomonadati > Pseudomonadota > Gammaproteobacteria > Pseudomonadales > Pseudomonadaceae > Pseudomonas > Pseudomonas sp. PHC1. The sequence continues at coordinate 441,151 of NZ_JBJXHJ010000003.1, read as the reverse complement.
CACGCCAGCCGCGACGAAACCCAGAGGCCAGAAACCATCCATCAAGGCGATGTAACGGCCCCGACGCTGGGCAGGAATCAACTCCGACAACATCGACTGGGCAATCGGAAACTCCATGCCCATGCCGATGCCCAGCAGGATGCGAAACAGCGTCAGGCTCTCGACCGTCTGCGCCGTCGAGCACAGGTAACTGGCCAGCCCCCACAAGACAATGCTCCACTGGAACACCGGCTTGCGACCCAATCGATCAGCCAGCAATCCTGACAGCGACGCTCCCACCACCATGCCGAAGAAACTCGAACTGGCCAGCAAACCAGCCTCGGCACTGCTCAGGCCGAACTCGGCTTTGATCGAGCCGAGCAGGAAGGTCATCATCGCCAGATCCATGGAGTCGAAGAAAAACGCCAGGGCAATGATGATGAATATGATCCGGTGATAACCGCTGACTGGCAGACGCTCCAGTCGATCTGCCGCACTGAAGTTTCCCGTGTCCATGCCGCCTCCTCAATCCGAAAAAATCACCGGTTCGAGTGTGCGCGATAGCGGTTGCGCGCCTGTGCCAGATGCGACTTTTTCGCAGCCGTCGGCGACGCCAGGTACCACCTGGTTGGCAAAAATGCTCTACAACGCCATTTCCAACTCGGTTTCACAGGCAAATCGATGAATTTCCCGCTGGCCGGCCGCCGTCAGTTGCAGGGCGCGAGAATCATTGGGCAGCACCAGCCAGCCCGACTGCATGAACAGCTGCAACAGCGCCGCTCCCAGCGAGCCTCCCATGTGCGGACGACGCTCGCTCCAGTCCGGGCAGGCACACGCCACCTGGGCATTGCGGTGGGCCAGCGCCTGGATGTAGACCCCGCGCCCGGCCAGTTGTGTCGAGCCTTTGTGCGTCACGACCACCCGGTTTTCAAGCTGCTCGATCCAGCCGGCGTCGAGCAGCCGCTGGTACAGATCGGCAGCCAGCGTTCCCCCGAGATGGTCGTCGCAAAACCGCGCGCGCAGCAGTGACGAAGGGGCCGCCTGGGGTCTGACGACCGGAGAGGCACGCTTGAACACTTCGGGGATTTCTCGCGGGGCGCTGGCCAGGGTGGCACTGGCCAGCGCTTCGATGGCCACGCCGATTTCAGGAGCCGCCAGACGAAAGAAACGTTTGCGTCCGCGCGCCTCGACCTTCAACAGACCGCCAGCGGACAAGCGCCCCAGATGCGCACTGGCTGACGAAGGCGAAAGCCCGGCCAACAACGCCAGCTCCTCGGTCTGCCGCGCCGAGCCATCCATCAACGCCCACATCATCGCGCTGCGTTTGGGATCGGCCAGCAACGTGGCGATCTGGCTGATGCAAGGTGCATGTTCCATGTATTCACTCCCTGTTGAATCGTATCGTCTACTGCTCATAGACATCTTGACCAGTAATCAGTCGTCAGCCAAGGCGCGCAAAATGCCTTGAGCCGAGGCACTTTGCGCGCCGCAGCGAGGAAACCGCAGTACTGTCGCGACCCTCGTTCCTGCCCCGCAGGTTCCGGTCTGATCGTTCTCTTGCCGGCCTGTCGGTGCGGTCTTCAGGCGGTCGCTAGTATAAGCGGGTTGCTCGCTGCGTCCTGCGCCGGAGGAGACGTGGCTGGTGATTGTTCCTGAGAGAAATTTCGCTATTTACCTGCGACTAATGGCCAGACTCCTGAAAAACGGGAAATCGGCTACTCAATTCAGCGCAACGGCTGGCGAGCATTTCCCTCAGAAGGTTCACTGGCTTACTCAATTGTGCGCGATGGGCGCACAGCAGATTCAGCGGAGCGCGTTCGCAGAGCAACTCCGGCAGCAGCACTTTCAGCCGTCCCGCCAGCACATCACCGGCCACATCAAGCCACGATTTGTAGGCGATGCCGGCGCCCGCCACCGCCCACAGGCGCACCACATCGGCGTCGTCACTGAAGCGGTCGCCACTGACCGTGAGGCTGACCTCGCGCTTGCCGTCATGAAAACTCCAATGGTCATGCACCCGGCCACCGAGCATGTACAGCAGGCAGTTGTGCTGCGCGAGCTGTTCCAGATGCAGCGGCTCGCCGTGCCGGACCAGGTAGTCAGGAGATGCGCACAACACCCGTCGGTTGTGCGGGGCAATCGGCAATGCCACCAGACTGGAATCTTCCGGTTCGCCGTAGCGCAAGGCGATGTCCACCGGCTGGCGAAACAGATCGGCGATGCGGTCACCCAGCAACAGGCGCACGGTCAGCTTCGGATGCTCGCGCTGAAAGTCGTCGAGCCAAGGCAACAGCAGGTTGCGGCCAAAATCCGAAGGCGCCGACAGCTGCAGAATGCCGCTGACCTGGTCCTGCCCGCTGGCCAGCAGACGGCGGCCTTCATCCAGGTTGCTCAAGGCAGCGCGGGCGTATTCGAGAAACCCTTCACCTTCGGCCGTCAGCCGCAGACTGCGAGTGGAACGCGCCAACAACCGCGCGCCGAGTTGCTGCTCGATTCGCTTGAGCGCCGCACTGGCCACAGCAGCGGACAGGTCCATCACCCGCGCCGCCGCCGACAGGCTGCCCAGATCCGCCGCCCGGACAAACAATTGCAAGTCATCGAAACGCAGCATCCTCAGCCTCGATTATCAAAAAAACATTGAAAGAGACTGCTCTTTTAGCCGGTTTTTTCTCCGGCAGAAATAGCCAATCATGCCTTCCATCGAATTCATCCCGTCCCGGAGTCGAACATGTCCCAGCCCTTCACCGCCATCGCCACCCTGATCGCCCGACCTGGCCAGCAGGACGCCCTCGAACAGCACCTGCGCGCCCTGATCGAACCGACCCGCGCCGAAGCCGGTTGTGGTCAGTACGAACTGCACCAGGACCTGGCCAATCCGCTGGCCTTCTACATGATCGAACAGTGGGCCAGCGACGAAGCGCTGCAGGCCCACGATGCCAGCGCGCATATCCAGCATTTCCGCAGCCAGGCCGAGGCGTTCCTTGAACACTTCGAACTCAAGCGCCTGCGCGTCATCGCCTGAAGCCTTCCTTTATTCACTTTCGGAGACCTCCATGAAAGCCATCGCCTATTACGCCTCGCTCCCGATCAGCGACGAAAAATCCCTGCAAGACATCGAACTGCCGGAACCGGTGCCCGGCCCGCGCGACCTGCTGGTGGAAGTCAAAGCGATTTCGGTCAACCCGGTCGACACCAAGGTTCGCCAGAACGTCGCGCCGGAAGGCGGCGCCGCCAAGGTGCTGGGCTGGGACGTGGCCGGTGTGGTCAAGGCTGTCGGTAGTGAAGTGACCCTGTTCAAGGCCGGCGACAAAGTGTTCTACGCCGGCTCCATCGCCCGGGCCGGTGGCAACAGCGAATTGCACGTCGTCGATGAGCGGATCGTCGGCCACATGCCGAAGACCCTCGGCTTCGCCGAAGCCGCCGCCTTGCCGCTGACCGCGATCACGGCCTGGGAGCTGTTGTTCGAACGCCTGCAAATTCGCGAAGGCAACACTGAGGAAGGCCAGAGCCTGCTGATCGTCGGCGCGGCCGGCGGCGTCGGTTCGATCCTCACCCAACTGGCCAGCCAGTTGACCGGGCTCAAAGTGATCGGCACCGCCTCCCGCCCGGAAACCCGCGACTGGGTGACCGAGCTGGGCGCCGATCGGGTGATCGATCACAGTCAGCCGTTGAGCGAAGAACTGAAGCGCGCCGGTATGGCCCACGTGACCCACGTCGCCAGCCTGACCCAGACCGACCAGCACCTGGACCAACTGGTCGAGGCTCTGGCGCCGCAAGGCAAACTGGCGCTGATCGACGATCCGAAGTCGCTGGACGTGACCAAACTCAAGCGCAAGAGCCTGTCGCTGCACTGGGAATTCATGTACACCCGCTCGCTGTTCGAAACGCCGGACATGATCGAGCAGCACAAACTGCTGAACCGGGTGGCCGGGCTGATCGACAGCGGTACATTGAAAACCACGGTCGGCGAGCACTTCGGCACGATCAACGCGAGCAACCTGCGCCGCGCCCATGAATTGCTGGAAAGCGGCAAGGCCAAGGGGAAAATTGTTTTAGAAGGTTTCTAAAACACGCAAGACCGCAGCCTTCGCCAGCGCCAAAAATGTCTGGCTCGGGGCTGCGGTGTTTTTTTTGCCGTCAGTCAGATGCTTGACCCTTGTCACAATTGCGATCGTATTCAGGACTACAATCGAGTCCTCTGCGATGCAATCTTTTACGTACGGGAGGTCAGCAATGAAGATCCTGATAAAAGAAGTGGCAAAGTCCCAGTGGCAAGTTCGTCTTGACCAGCACGCCGTGACCTTCCGCAGCGAGGCCGAAGCTCGCGCCTTCACTCGCACCCTCGAAGCGCGTATTTGCGCGCCCCATCAGATTCCCGACCTCGGCCAGCAACGCGCTGTCGGCTGAGGTATTTCGTTTCTAGACTTCAGCCTGCGCCTTTGCGAGCGCCCGGGCATTCTGGATGCGCCGGGTGAGCAATGCAGCGCTCACCACCAGCAACCCGCACAGGCTGATGACCATGGCCATCGGCACGGCGGAGCCATCGTGTAATACCCCGACCAGCGCCGACGCGCCGGCGGCGACGCTGAATTGCAGGCTGCCAAGCAACGCCGAAGCACTGCCGGCTCGACCGCCCTGCCCGTTCATCGCACACGCCGCCGCATTGGGGCTGATGCAGCCAAGGCTGGCCACGCAGACGAACAACGGAATCAGCAATGGCCACAGTGCCTCGGTGTGCAAGGCGCTGACCGCGAGCAGTGTCAGCCCGGCGCCCAGGTAAACCCAGACCGCCCGTGACAGCAGAAAGGCCGGACCGCGCTTGGCCAGCAGGCGCGCATTGACCTGCGCCACCAGAATGAACCCGGCCGCGTTGGTGCCGAACAGCCAGCCGAAATGCTCGGCCGGCACGCCGTACAGTTTGATGAAGATGAACGGGGAGCCGGCGATGTAGGCAAACATCCCGGCGATGGCGATGCCGCCGGTCAGGGCATGGCCCATGTACACCGGATCGGCCAGCAGCCGACCATACTGACGCAGGGCGCCGGACAACGGCTGGCGCGGAACATGCGCCGGCAGACTTTCCGGCAGGCCGACGGCCACTGCCAGTCCGGCCAGCGCACTGAATCCGGTCAGTACCAGGAAGATCGACTGCCAGCCCGTGGTGTTGACCAGCAGGCCGCCGAGCATCGGCGCCAGAATCGGTGCGAGCCCCATCACCAGCATCAGCTGCGAAAAGACTTTCGCCGAACCCACCGCATCACATTTGTCGCTGACCACCGCCCGGGCAATCACCATTCCCGCACAACCGCCCAGCGCCTGTACCAGCCGGGCGCCAATCAGCCATTCCAGGTTCGGCGCATAGGCGCAGGCCACGGACGCCAGCGTGAACAGTGTCAGGCCAATGAGCAACGGAACCCGCCGGCCGAAGCGATCCGCCACCGGCCCGTAAGCCAGTTGGCCGATGGACAGGCCGAAGAAGTAAGCCGACAGCGTCAGCTGGACGTGTTTCTCATCGGTGCCGAACGCCAGCGCCATGGTGGGAAACGCGGGTAGATAGAAGTCGATCGCCAACGGACCGAAAGCGGTCAGGGCACCGAGAATCAAAAGGGTACGGAAGTTCATCAGGCGTCCAGGTCCGGCAGGCAGTGGGGTGGGCACTTTGGTAGAAAGTGCAGCCCGACAGTCTAGCCGGGCGAGGACGCCTTGAACATTCCGATAGCTCGCTAACTATTAAAAAAGATCAGGCGAGTTTGATGACGTAACCCTCTTCGCTGATCGCTTCGATGACCTGCTCGGCGCTCAGCGCACTTTCGACGCCGACTTCCTTCGCCGCCAGATCGACCCGCACGCTGGCGGCCGGATCCTTGCTCTGCACCGCCTGGGTGACGGCTTTGACACAGTGACCGCAAGACATGCCTTCAACAGTGAACACTTGCATGGAATGACTCCTTTGAGTGAGGTTGCCGGCAGTTTCGAGCTTGCCACGATGGCAAGGTCAAGTTCTGCAAAAAACTGCCGGGCTGGCAATCGGCGCCACGCTCGGCCAAGCTGCACGCATCAATGACATGAATTCAGGAGATTCAGCCATGCGCTGGTCAGCTTTCAGCCTGTTTGGCTTTCTCAGCCTCTTTGCCGCGATTCCTTCGGTGCATGCCGCCGGGGAAGATTACGGGGTGCTGATCATTTCCCGAGAGCGCCTGGAAGTGGCGACCTCCTGCGAAATCGGCGTGTACATCCAGGATCAACTGTCGGCGCGCCTGTTCCAGGAGCAAAGCACGTCGTTCAACCTGCCGCCGGGCAATGTCTCGCTGCGCCTGAAACTGCTGCCGGGACAGATGCCGGGTTGCAACCCGGGCATGCTCGCGCCGGGCTCGCAGGAGATCAAAGTGCGTGCCGGCGACATCCTGAAATTCCGCATCGCAATGAACCAGGAAGGCATGTACCTCAAGCCGACCGGCCTCGGCTATTGAGGCACGCTTGTTCCCACGCTCTGCGTGGGGACGATCGGGCGAGTGGGGCGGCGGGTAGCGAAAATGAGCACTTGACCTTGCCAGCATGGCAAGGTTGATCCTGTAGGCATCTTCTACAGGGAGTACGACCGATGTCCGATTCCATCACCTTCGATCTGCCCATCAGCGGCATGACCTGCGCCAGTTGTGCCGGTCGTGTCGAGCGGGCGTTGAGCAAAGTCAGCGGCGCCAGTGCCGTCAGCGTCAACCTCGCCACCGAACAGGCCCGGGTGCAGGCCCCCGGCGACAGCCTGCCGGCGCTGATGGAGGCAGTCGAGCGCGCCGGTTACAGCGTGCCGCAGCAAACCGTGGAATTGAACATCGACGGCATGACCTGTGCCTCCTGCGTCGGTCGCGTCGAGCGCGCCCTGAACAAGGTTGCGGGGGTGAAAAGCGTCAGCGTCAACCTCGCCAATGAGCGCGCTCATCTCGAATTGCTCGGCGCTGTAGACCCACAGATCCTGATCGCCGCCGTGAGCAAGGCCGGTTATTCGGCCAGCCTCTTCGAAGCCGAACACCCGCAAACCGACAATCGCCAGCAACGCCTGAACCATGAGCGCTGGGCGCTGATCTGCGCCATCGCCCTCGCCTTGCCGCTGGTGCTGCCGATGCTGCTGCAACCGTTCGGCATACACTGGATGCTGCCGGCCTGGGCGCAATTCGCCCTCGCGACCCCGGTGCAATTCATTTTCGGCGCACGTTTTTATGTGGCCGCGTGGAAAGCCGTACGCGCAGGCGCCGGCAACATGGACTTGCTGGTAGCCCTGGGCACGAGCGCCGGTTATGGCCTGAGTCTCTACGAATGGGCGACTGCTGACGGGCGCATGCCGCATTTGTATTTCGAGGCCTCGGCAGTGGTCATCGCGCTGGTGCTGCTCGGCAAATACCTTGAAAGCCGCGCCAAGCGTCAGACCGCCAGCGCCATCCGCGCACTGGAAGCATTGCGGCCGGAGCGGGCGATTCAAGTCATCGATGGCCGCGAACAGGATGTCGCCATCAGTGCCCTGCGCCTTGGCGATCTTGTATTGGTCAAACCCGGTGAACGCTTCCCGGTGGACGGCGAAGTGCTGGAAGGCCAGAGCCACGCCGATGAAGCGCTGATCAGCGGCGAAAGCCTGCCAGTGCCCAAACAGCCGGGCGACAAGGTCACCGGCGGAGCGATCAACGGCGAAGGCCGCTTGCTGGTGAGCACCACGGCGCTTGGCGCAGAGAGCGTGCTGGCACGGATCATTCGCTTGGTGGAAGACGCCCAGGCCGCGAAAGCGCCGATCCAGAAACTGGTGGATAAAGTCAGTCAGGTGTTCGTACCGACCGTATTGCTGCTGGCCCTGGCCACGCTGATTGGCTGGTGGCTGTACGGCGCGCCGCTGGAAACCGCGCTGATCAACGCCGTCGCGGTGCTGGTGATCGCCTGCCCATGCGCACTCGGCCTGGCGACACCGACCGCAATCATGGCCGGCACTGGCGTGGCGGCGCGGCACGGGATTCTGATCAAGGACGCCGAAGCACTGGAACGTGCCCATCAAGTCAGCGCCGTGGTGTTCGACAAGACCGGCACCCTGACTTCCGGCACGCCGCGCATCGCACATTTGAGTGCGATCGACGGTGACGAAAACGCCCTGCTGACAGCAGCCGGTGCGCTGCAACGCGGCAGTGAGCATCCGCTGGCCAAAGCGGTGCTGGATGCCTGTGCCGAACGCCATCTGAACGTGCCCGATGTCAGCGACAGCCAATCCCTGACCGGGCGCGGTATCGCCGGCAGCCTCGACGGCCGGCGCCTGGCCCTGGGCAACCGGCGCTTGCTGGAAGAAAGCGGTCTGAACGCCGAAAACCTGAGCGAATCGGCCAAGGCCTGGGAAACCGAAGGCCGCACGCTGTCCTGGCTGATCGAGCAAAGTCCGGAACCCCGCGTGCTCGGGCTGTTCGCCTTCGGCGACACCCTCAAGCCCGGCGCGCTGCACGCGGTGCAACAACTGGCGGCCCAGCACATCCACAGCCACCTGTTGACCGGCGACAACCGCGGCAGCGCCCGAGTGGTTGCCGAAGCGCTGGGCATCGAGAACGTCCACGCCGAAGTGCTGCCGGCGGAAAAGGCTGCCACCGTCGCCGAGCTGAAGAAAACCGGAGTCGTGGCCATGGTCGGCGACGGCATCAACGACGCCCCGGCGCTGGCGGCGGCCGACATCGGCATCGCCATGGGCGGCGGCACCGACGTGGCCATGCACGCCGCCGGCATCACCCTGATGCGCGGCGACCCACGGCTGGTGCCGGCTGCTCTGGAGATCAGCCGCAAGACCTACGCGAAGATCCGCCAGAACCTGTTCTGGGCCTTCGTCTACAACCTGATCGGCATTCCGCTGGCGGCGTTCGGCTTCCTCAATCCGGTGCTGGCCGGCGCGGCGATGGCCCTGTCGAGCGTCAGCGTGGTCAGCAATGCGCTACTGTTGAAAACCTGGAAACCCAAGGATCTGGAGGACAACCGATGAACATCGGCCAAGCGGCCCGCCACAGCGGCCTGAGCGCGAAGATGATCCGGTATTACGAATCGATCGGCCTGCTCAAGGCCGCCCATCGCACCGACAGCGGTTATCGCGTCTACGGCGACGATGATCTGCACACGCTGGCGTTCATCAAGCGTTCGCGGGACCTGGGCTTTTCACTGGAGGAAGTCGGCAAGCTGCTGACCCTCTGGCAGGATCGCCAGCGCGCCAGCGCCGATGTGAAGGCCCTGGCCCGCCAGCACATCGACGAGCTGAATCAGAAGATTCGCGAACTGGGCGAACTGCGCGACACCCTGCAGGATCTGGTGGAACACTGCCACGGCGACCATCGCCCGGACTGCCCGATCCTCAAGGAACTGGCGTCGGGCTGCTGCGCGCATCCCGCCCGCGTCTGAGCAGCAGGACCTTCATCGACAGCACAGTGGCAAGAGGAATGCCGTGGAACAACAGCACCACGGCACCCGGCGCCCACCAGTCATAGAACGGTGCGGCGATCAGCATGCCGACGCCGAATCCGGTCATCTGCAACAACGTCAGAACGCTGAAGATCGGCAGGCGCAAAGGCTCCGGCTCCCGCTGCAGACGAGACATCAAGCCGACTTCCGAGAAGCCGTCGCCCAACCCGGCCGGCAGCGAAAAGAGCAACAGACCGACAACGCTGTGCTGCTGGAACATCAGGATAAAACCGCAGGACATCAACAACACGCCGCCGAAGTAGCGCCGTTCCAGATGAATGTTGTCGGCGCCGTTCAGACGACTGGCGATCCGCGCGCCGAGCAGTTTGCCGGTGGCCCACACCGCGAGCATCAGGCCCAGCGTGGTGCTGGCCGATTCCGGCGTCAGCAGTTTTGAAATGATCGGAAAACCGACGTTGTGCGCAGCGCTGCCAAGGGTGTCGGCCATGGTCACCGCCAGCATCGCGGCCACCACCGGGGCCCTGCGCAGGCCCTGCAGCAAGGCTGCCCATTCGCTGCGCTCAGCGCTGGATTCGTTGACGGGTTCCGGTGCGCTGAAGCGCAGCGGCGCGATCAACAGCGCCGCCAACAGATAGGTCAGCGCATTCAGCGCGAACACCGTTTCAAATCCAAATCCCGCGACCAGCAACCCGGACACCAGACTGCCGCCGACCATCGCCATGGACGAGGCGGACGTGATCCACGCATTGGTCTTGAGCAACTGCGCCGGCTCGATCAAGCGCGGCAACTGACTGTTGAGGCCGATGGCGAACATCGAATTGCCAAAGCCCAGGCCGAACGCAATCAGCGGCAGCCACAACGCCTGCTGACTGACCGGGACGATCAGCAACAATCCGAGCACAGCAGCACGCAGCAGATCGAAGGCAATCAACGGCAAGCGACCGCTGCATCGACGATAAAACGCGGTGCCGATCAGACTGGCGAAAATCCCGCCACCCACCCGACTGGCCAGGAAGATCCCCACGCTCATCGCGCTGTTGCTCAGCAGATAGACATAAGTGGCCAGCGCAACCATGTTCAGGAACGCGCCGAAATCGGAAATCAGCCGGGCCGTGATGATCAGCCGGGCATTGCGGGAAGTGGTGATCACTATCAATCCTTGAATGTGTAAAACCCGGCCGAAGCCGGGTTTTCTTTTTCAGGTGCTCACTGCATCCACGGTGGCGGAGGCGGTTCGTCGGACTTGCCCTTGGGCTCGTCGTCCGCCGCACGGATGGCTTGCTTGCGCTCCTCATCCAGACGCGCCGCTTCGATCTCGCGCAGCACCCCGCCGACATCGGCCAGGTCCTCGGGATCGTCAAACTCGCCGGTCAGCACGCTGGCCGGGTGCAACGTACCCGCTTCGTACAACGCCCACATTTCCTTGGCGTATTTGGTCTTCTTCAACTCCGGGGCGAACCGGCCGAAGTACGACGCCATGTTGCCTACGTCACGCTCGAGCATGCTGAACGCGTGGTTGTTGCCGGCGGCGTCCACCGCTTGCGGCAGATCAATGATGACCGGCCCGGTCGGCGTCAGCAGCACGTTGAACTCCGAGAGGTCACCGTGCACCAGACCGGTACACAGCATCAGCACGATCTGCGAAATCAGGAACGCGTGATATTCGCGGGCCTGGTCCGGCTCCAGCACCACGTCGTTCAGACGCGGCGCGGCATCGCCGTATTCGTCGGCCACCAGTTCCATCAGCAGCACGCCTTCGAGGAAGTCGTACGGCTTGGGCACCCGCACCCCAGCGTTGGCCAGGCGGAACAGCGCCGCGACTTCGGCGTTCTGCCAGGCGTCTTCGGCTTCCTTGCGGCCGAACTTGGAGCCCTTGGCCATCGCCCGGGCCTGTCGGCTGTTGCGAACCTTGCGGCCTTCCTGATACTCGGCTGCCTGGCGGAAACTGCGTTTGTTCGCCTCCTTGTAGACCTTTGCGCAACGTAACTGATTACCGCAGCGCACCACATAAACAGCTGCTTCTTTGCCACTCATGAGTGGACGCAGCACTTCGTCGACCAGACCGTCCTCGATCAGGGGTTCAATGCGTTTTGGAGTCTTCATCAGCTTTTATTGTGGGTCCTTTATTACCAAACACGCGAATGTCATTCGTTATACGGCAATCCTCGCATCACGGGGAGGGGTTGCCGACCTGTGAACCTGTGGATGCACACACTGTGCCGGATAAACCGGGCCGACCGGAGCCTCGTTGGCGACCGCTGCGAATCATAGCCGAGGCTGTCGAAGTTGTTGGCGACAGGACTTGAGGGCATTTGCGACAGAATCTGACATCCCGCCGCACGCGACTCGTAAGAATTTTCTCTTCCGGCCTCAATTTCCCCTTCACGCAGCCGAATTCCTCAGAGACAGAGGGATTTGTCCGACAATCGTTCCAACAAAAACTTTCGATGTCGCACTCAAGGAAACGGGTGAAAAACAACGTTTTTCGGCTGCCAATTACCGCGAGTCATCTGCACTGCGTGGGCCTACAAGAAAATCTGGAGCGCGGATGAACATCAAACAGAAGTTGACCTGGGCGTTTGCAATCATCGCCTGCTTGCCCGTGGTGCTGGTCGCCACGCTGGTGGTACTGAACCTGCGCAGCGATGCCCGGGACGATTTTGTCGACAGCAGCGGGCGCGAGATCCGTCAGGTCAGCAATGCCATGCAGCTTTTCTTTGACGGTATCAGCCAGAACGTCGAGTACCTGGCGACGCAACCGCTGATCAAGAACACCGACGACAGCCTCAAGACCTACATGAGCGCCAACGCCGAAAGCATTGCGCAGGGCGAGATGGACAAGAAGGTCTTCGCCTTTCTGCAGGACCTGGGCAACAGTCACCCGGCCTACGCCTACGCAATCGTCGGCACCGCTGCCGGCGGCTACGTCTCCTGGCCCGACGATCCCAAGCTGAACAACTACGACCCGCGTCAGCGCCCGTGGTACAAGGCCGCGCAGGCCAAACCCGGCAAGCCGCTGCGCACCGCCGCCTATTACTGGGCACAGGACGATGCGACTTACGTCAGCACTGTGCGCACCATCGATAACAAGTTGGGCAGCAACGGCGGCGTAGTCAGTATCGACGTCACCCTCAAGCAGCTCACCGAGATCGTCAAACAGATCAAACTGGGCGAAAGCGGCTACCTGATGCTGCTGGAAAACAGCGGCACGGTGCTGGTCGATCCCATGCAGCCCGAGCACAACTTCAAGCCCCTCGACAGCCTCGGCGAGGGCTACGCGCAACTGGCCAAGGCCGGCAAAGGACTGGTGGAAGTCGAGCTCAACGGCGAACGCTACATGGCCAACGTCTGGCCGTCGGAGCAACTGGGCTGGACCTTCATCGGCCTGATCAAACAGAACGACGTAATGAGTTCGGCCACTCAACTCACCTGGCTGATCGCAATCATCGCGGCCGTGCTGGCGGTGATCTTCGCGGTGGTCGGCGCCAGCTTCGCCAGCCTCATCGTGCGGCCGATCCGCAGTGTGGCCAGCGGTCTGGAAGGCATCGCCCAGGGCGAAGGCGACCTGACCAAGAACCTCGACATCCGTGGCAGCGACGAAACCGCGCAACTGGCCAACTGGTTCAACCAGTTCCTCACTGCGATCCGCAGCCTGATCCAGCACATCGGCGGCGCGGCCGGGAAAATCCTCGCCACTTCGCAGAGTTCGACCCGGGTCTCCGGCGACATGGCCGAAGCGGCCGGACGCCAGCGCGAAGCGGTGGACATGGTCTCGACCGCGTTCCACGAAATGGTCGCCACCGCCAACGAAGTCGCCCGCTCGTGCAGCCAGGCGGCCGAGTCGGCCGACAGCGGCCAGCGCCAGGCCCGCGAAGGTCAGCAGCAGATCGATGCGGCGGTGCACAGCGTCGATCAACTGAGCCAGGAACTGGAGCAGTCGGCGCAGTCGATGCAACAACTGGAACGCGACAGCAACGACATCCAGTCGATCCTCGGCACCATCCGTTCCATCGCCGAACAGACCAACCTGCTGGCGCTCAACGCGGCCATCGAGGCGGCGCGTGCCGGCGAGCAAGGCCGAGGTTTTGCGGTGGTGGCCGATGAGGTGCGCGCACTGGCCAAACGCACGGCGGATTCGACGGCGGAAATCGACGGGCTGCTGGGCAACCTCGCCAAACGCACCAGCGCGGTGACCCAGCAGATGCGCGCCAGTCTCGACGTGTCCCAGCAATCGGTGGCACGTATCGGCGAGGCACGGGAAAGCTTCGGTCAAATCCGAGAGTCGGTGGATGTGATTCGCGACATGAACACGCAGATTGCGACGGCGGCGGAAGAGCAGCATCAGGTGGCCGAGGACATCAATCGGCACATCAGCCAGATTCATGGGGATGCGCAGCTGGTGGCGGAGCTGGCCAATTCAGCGCGGCTGGATTCGCAGAGTCTGGCGGGGTTGTCGAATGAGCTGGATGGGTTGGTACGCAGGTTTCGTACCTGAGTGACCTTCGCAATCCCCTCTCCTTTGGGGAGAGGGGAGTCTTGCTTTTTCAGCGCTCGACGATCGCCGTCACACCCTGCCCCCCCGCCGCACAAATCGAAATCAACCCCCGCCCCTGTCCCGCCGCATCCAGCAACTTCGCCAGGTTCGCCACGATCCGCCCGCCCGTCGCGGCGAACGGATGCCCCGCCGCCAGTGAGCTGCCCTTGACGTTCAAGCGGCTGCGATCAATCGAGCCCAACGGCGCGTCCAGCCCCAGCCGGGTCTTGCAGTACTCCGGATCTTCCCAGGCCTTCAACGTGCACAGCACTTGCGCGGCAAAGGCTTCGTGGATTTCGTAGTAGTCGAAGTCCTGCAAGGTCAGCCCATTGCGCGCCAGCAAGCGCGGCACCGCATAGACCGGCGCCATCAGCAGCCCTTCGGCGCCGTTGACGAAGTCCACCGCCGCCGCTTCGCCGTCGCGCAAGTACGCAAGGATCGGCAGACCACGTTCCTTCGCCCACGCCTCGCTGCCCAGCAACACCACCGACGCACCATCGGTCAGCGGCGTGGAATTGCCGGCGGTCAGCGTGCCCTTGGCGCTCTTCTCGAAGGCCGGTTTCAGGGTTGCGAGTTTTTCCAGGGTCAGGTCGGGGCGCAGGTTGTTGTCGCGGGTCAGGCCGAGGAACGGGGTCATCAGGTCGTTGTGCCAGCCTTCGCTGTAGGACGCCGCCAGTTTGTGGTGGCTTTCGAAGGCCAGTTGATCCTGTTCTTCGCGGGGAATGTTCCAGGTCTGCGCCATCAATTCGCAGTGCTCGCCCATCGACAGGCCGGTGCGCGGTTCGCCGTTGCGCGGGAATTCGGGGATCAGGTGTTTCGGACGCAATTGCAGGAAGGTCTTGAGCTTGTCGCCGGTGGTCTTGGCGCGGTTGGCTTGCAGGAGGATCTTGCGCAGGCCTTCGCTGACGCTGATCGGCGCGTCCGACGTGGTGTCGACACCGCCGGCAATGCCGCATTCGATCTGGCCGAGGGCGATCTTGTTCGCCACCAGCAGTGCGGCTTCCAGGCCAGTGCCGCAGGCCTGCTGGATGTCGTAGGCCGGGGTGGCCGGTGACAGGCGCGAGCCGAGCACGCATTCGCGGGTCAGGTTCATATCCCGTGACAATTTCAGCACCGCCCCCGCGACCACTTCACCGATGCGCTGGCCGTGCAGGTTGTAGCGTTCGATCAGGCCTTCGAGGGCGGCCGTGAGCATCACCTGATTGCTCGCGGTGGCGTAAGGCCCGTTGGAGCGGGCGAACGGAATGCGGTTGCCGCCAATGATCGCGACGCGGCGCAGCTGACTCATGAAAGGCTCCTTGTGAAATATCCGGTCTGAAAATCGAGCGCTGAAAACCCGGTCGGGCCACAAAAGCGCCGAGGGCAAACTACTCTGCTGTTCTAGCGTAGGCCTTATTGCGTGGATCGAACGATTGATTGCCCTTCGCAGTCCACACTTTGAACCCCATCTTCTGGAGAGCGTTCCATGTCTGACCGCTATATCGACTTCGCCAACTCGTCCATCGGCCACCGTCTGGTCGGGGCCCTGGGCCTGCCGTCGCCGGTGCGGCTGGAACGCTGGCAGGCCGGGCGCCTGCGGCCGGTAGAGGGTGCACTGCTGATCGGCGGCGGGCCGCTGGCCGAACGGGTCAGTGCATTCGCCAACCGGCTGACCGATGCCATTTATCGCTACGGCGACCAGCCGGCGAGTGCCACCCAATGGATTCCCGGCCATGGCCCGAAACTCAAGGCCGTGGTGTTCGACGCCAGCGATCTGCAGCACACCGACCAGCTCAAGCAACTGCGCGAGTTCTTCCAGCCGCTGATGAAGAACCTCGACGGCAGCGCGCATCTGGTGATCCTCGGCCGCGCCCCGGAAACCCGGGGCGAACCATTCGCCGCCAGTGCACAGCGCGCACTTGAAGGTTTTTCTCGCTCGCTGGCCAAGGAACTGCGCAGCGGCGGCACGCTGCAGCTGATCTACGTCGGCGAAGGTGCCGAGGATCAGCTCGAAGGGCCGCTGCGGTTTTTCCTGTCGCCAAAAAGTGCGTTCGTCTCTGGGCAGGTGATCCGGCTGACGGCCTGCGCCACTCAAGTCACCGACTGGACGCGCCCATTGGCCGGACGCAAGGCGCTGGTCACCGGTGCGGCGCGAGGCATCGGCGCCTCCATCGCCGAAACCCTGGCCCGGGACGGTGCCGAGGTGATCCTGCTCGATGTGCCGCCCGCGAAAACCGATCTCGAAGCCCTGGCCGCTCGCCTCGGCGGGCGCGCCATCACCCTCGACATCTGCGCCGAAGACGCGGCCGCGCAATTGATCGAACAACTGCCGGACGGCCTCGACATTCTGGTGCACAACGCCGGCATCACCCGCGACAAGACCCTGGCCAACATGACCCCGGAATTCTGGGACGCCGTGCTGGCGGTCAACCTCAACGCGCCGCAAGTGCTGACCAAGGCCCTGCTCGACAGCGGCACCCTGCGCGATAACGCCCGGGTGATCCTGCTGGCATCGATCAGCGGCATCGCCGGCAATCGCGGGCAGACCAACTATGCGGCGAGCAAGGCCGGGCTGATCGGACTGGCCCAGGCCTGGGCGCCGACCCTGCTGGAACGCGGCATCAGCATCAACGCCGTGGCGCCGGGTTTCATCGAGACCCAGATGACCGCGCACATCCCCTTCGGCCTGCGTGAAGCCGGGCGTCGCATGAGTTCGCTGGGCCAGGGCGGCCTGCCGCAAGACGTCGCCGAAGCCGTGGCCTGGCTGGCACAACCGGGCACCGGCGCGTTCACCGGGCAAGCGCTGCGGGTGTGCGGCCAAAGTGTTCTGGGGGCCTGAACATGACCATCGAATGGAAAACGCTGCACCGCGAACCGAGCCTGCCGGGGTTGTATGCCCGGGCGGCCACCCGACGCAAAATCACCGGCACCACCTTGCCCACCAGCGGCTTGCGTTGCGCCGTCGAGGTGGAGGGCAAACGGCTGGCGGCCTATCGCAAGGTCTGCGGTTTCGCCGATGACGGCCTGCTGCCGCCGACCTATCCGCATATCCTGGCGTTCGCCCTGCAGATGCAGTTGCTGACGGCCAAAGACTTTCCGTTCCCGCTGCTGGGGCTGATTCATCTGAGCAATCGCATCCGCGTATGGCGGCCGATGGGCGGGATCAGTCGCGCGCAAGTCAGTGTCCGGGTGCATAACCTGCAACCCCATCCCAAAGGCGCGACCTTCGACCTGCTGACCACCCTCGACGATCAACTCGGCCCGTTGTGGGAAGCCGAAAGCCGGATGCTCTGTCGCGGCGTGAAACTTGAAGGCGAACCGCTCGAACAGAGCTGGGAGCCGTCGCTGCCTCTGGCGCAGGTCGCGCAATGGAAGGCGCCGGCGGACATCGGCCGGCAGTACGCGAAAGTCTCCGGCGACTACAACCCGATCCACCTGAGTGCCGCCAGCGCCAAGTTGTTCGGTTTCCCTACAGCCATCGCCCACGGTTTGTGGAACAAGGCCCGCACGCTGGCGGCGCTGGCGGATCATCTGCCCAAGGCCAACCTTGAGGTCACCGTGCACTTTCGCAAACCGGTGCGCCTGCCGAGCGAGGTAAACCTGTTCGCCAGCGCCGCCGGTTCCAGCGGTGAGTTACGCCTGATCGGCGCCGGGGATCTGGAGCACATGGTGGGCAATTGGCAGCCGGTAGCCTGACATCGAGGCCGGGATAACCTGTTCAATTGTGTATATATCACTAAAGTTTTTCCGCGCCGCACACGCCTCCCGCGTCAAAACCCAGCCTTGATTTTCAAGGCTTTTTTTTGCGCGCCTATATCCTCGGTATTAGTCGTTAGGCGGCACCGGCAGCCACCTGCATAAAGGCGTTAATACCAACTTGAGAATGGCATGGATCCGGCCTTGCGACTGATATGAGCACAACGGACGAAGGCACTGCCGGCAACAGAATCGGCGGGCCATCGAAAACAACAAACGTTGTGACAGGTGCAAGGAATAACGCTCATGAAAACTCAGATGAAAGTTCAAGCGGCGTGGTGCAAATCGGCGACGGCACTGGCCCTCATTCTCTCCCTCGGTCTGACCGGTTGCAGCAGTGGCGGCGGTGGTCATCACAGCAGCTCCGGCAGTTCCTCCCCCGACAGCTCGACTGCGGGTACTGGCGGTACGGGTGGAACAGGAGACACCGCGGGCACTGGCGGTACCGGTGGCACTGGCGGAACGGGAGGGACGACGGATCCAACCAACCCGACCAATCCCACCGACCCGACAGATCCCACCAACCCCACCAATCCGGGCACTCCGACACCTCTGGTTACCACCACCCTGGTGCAGGACGTCGGCAATACCGTCAGCGGCGTCGGCGACGGCGTCGGCCAGGTCGGTGACTCCCTGAGCGGCGTGCCGGTCGTTGGCGGTGTGGTGCAAAGCGCGGCCCGGACTGCCGGCAACGTAGTGACCACGCTGGGTGACGGCGTGGCCGACGGCATCGGCAAACTGACAACCACTGACAACGGCCTGGGCGTCACCGCTTCGGCAGTCGGCGGCGTGGTACAGGATGTGGGTAACGGCGTGTCCGACCTGAGCGGCAAGCTGGCCACTGCCACGGGCAGCGTTCCCGTGGTCGGCGGTGTGGTAACCAAGGTCGCCCCAGTGCTCGACGGTGTCGGTGAACGGGTCACCATGCTCGGCGACACCCTCAGCACCGCCACCACCACCGGCCCGCTCGGCTCGGTCACCAAAGAGGTGGGCAACAAACTGGTGCCGGTGATTGCCATGGTTGAAAGCACCACGGACAAACTCGGCAGCGCCACGGGGCTGGGCGATCCGTTGAACGGTTTGATTCAGAAAGTCGGCAGCACGGTTGATGGTGTGGGTGACAAGGTGACCGTTGCGGGCAAAGGCAACGCACTGACCAACACCGTCGGCGGCGCCCTGAGCAATGTCGGCACCGCTGTCGGCAAGTCCGGCGGGCTGGTCGACAACGGCACCGGTTCGGGAACGGGCGTCGGTGGCGGTCTGGGCAGCAATGGCTTGTTGCAAACCGTTGGCGGCGCCGTGGTCAACGTCGGCGCCGGCTTGAGCAGCGGCAATGGCACCCTCGCCGCACCCGGCGGCGTGCTGGCCGCGGCGGGCAATACCGTGGCCTCGCTCAATACCGTGCTCGGCGGTTCGGGCTCGCCGATCACCAGCCCGACCACTCCACTGGCAACCCTGGGCAACAACGTGGGTGCCGGGCTTGCGCCAGTCACCACGGCGGTCACCAGCCTGACCCAGAATGTCGGTGCCGCCACCGGGCTCGGTACTCCGGTCGCCGGCCTCACCGGCCAGGTCGGCGGTGCCGTCGGCAGTCTCGGCAACACGATTGCCAGCACCAACAGCAACCCGGTCGTGACGGCGGTCGGCAACACCGTCACCACGGTGGGCAACACGGTCACTGCAGTCGGCGGACTGGTCAACGGTGGCACCGCCACCGGAACTGGCGGCGGACTGGGTGGTGTCCTCGGCGGTCTGACCGGCGCCCTGGGCGGCAACAAACGCTGAATTGCACCTGGCCGATTCGACGGCCGAACCTACAGCGCCTACGCTTGGTTGAGGGCGGAAGATTCCCACGAGTCTTCCGCTTTTTTTCTTAGGAGAACACCCACTGGGGTTTGAACATGGAGTGTCCTATGCGCGTTATGGCATCCCTGCTGTTTCTCAGTCTCAGTTCCACAGCCGTCGCCGACACCCTGCCCAGCTTTCTCAACAGCAACGAAACCATCCGCAACCTGCCGGTGCCGAACCTGCCCGCCGACGCCTACCGGCCCAACGCCGCGCCGCTGCAAGTGCCGGATCCCGGCGCCACGGCCGCCCAGCCGTTGCTGATGAGTACAAAGATCAACCTCAGGACCGTGCAGATCGAAGGCGGCACGCTCTACCCGCTGAACGACCTGGCAGAGATCTATAAACCCCTGATCGGCCGCCAGAGCAGCCTCGCCGATCTGATCGAAGCCACCCGCAACATCACCCGTCGCTACCAGCAGGACGGTTATCTGCTGTCCTACGCCTTCCTGCCACAACAGAACTTCGACGACGGCGTGGCGCGCGTCGTGCTGGTCGAAGGCTACGTGCGGGACGTGCAGATCGCGGGCGACGTCGGGCGGGTCAAGGCCCTGCTCGAGCGACTGGCCGCCAAGCTCCAGGCCGAGCGCCCTCTCACACGCAAGACCTTCGAACGCTACACCACACTGATGACCCGCATTCCCGGCGTCACGATCCAGGCCCAGGTGCCGCCGCCCGGCACCACCGACGGCGCCACCACGCTGATTGCCCAGGCCAGCCGCAAACCGTTCACCAGCACCCTGAGCGCCACCGAAGACAACCGCAACGGCACCCAGGCTTTGCTCGGTGTCAGCAGCAATTCACAAACCTCGATGGGCGAACAACTGAGCCTCAGCGGCCTGATTCCACCGGGGGATGACCACGAGCGTTACTACCGGCTGGACTACAACCAGTTCATCAACGACGAGGGTGCGCAACTGAGCCTGTCGGCCTCACGCTATCGCGCAGATCCCGGCACCAATGTGCGGCTGAACAACGGTCTGGAACTCAAGCCACACCGCGAAAACGATCGTTACTCGCTCGGCTTCAGCCTGCCGCTGATTGCCGCCTCGGATGAATTGCTGACCGCCGGATCGCGCCTGTACGCGGTCAACGACAAGACCCGCTACAAGGTAATTGGCTACCCGCTGAGCGTCGAAGAACGCACCGACATCCGCGCCCTCGCCTTCGAAAGCGACTGGCGCAAGGTCGATGCCCGGCAACTGCGCATTCTCAGTGGCGGCGTGTATCAGGGCTTCGACAGCCTGGGTGCGCACACCAACAACAGCGCCATCGACCTGGATTTTTTCCGGGTGCGTCTGTCGGGAGTGCAAAGCGACAAGTTCCTCGACAACTGGCAAGGCGTACTGTCAGCCGCGTTGTACTGGAGCGACGACACCCTGCCCGACAGCGAGCGCGCGGTGTTCGGCGGGCAGAATTTCGGTCGCGGTTATCCCGACGATCAGGCATCCGGCGACAAGGGCTGGGGCGTGGCTTACGAAATCAACTACAGCTTCAACCGCGACGGCAACTGGGTGCGCATCCTGCAACCGTACTTCGTGCTCGACCGCTCGCGCAGCTGGTTCAATGAATTGCCGGTGCAGGCCAACAACCTGTCATCGGCGGCGGTCGGCCTCAGATTTGGCGATGCGAAGTACTACAACATCGCCCTGGAAGCCGCCAAGGCGATGTCGGATGAAGCGCTGGATACCTTCAATCGCCGGCCGCGTTACAGCATCAGTTTCAGTTATCAGCTGTAAGCCATCGTCGCAGGCATCCCCGGTTGCCTGCGACGAGCTAGTCATTCGTCTCGATCTTGCCGCCGACATCCGGGTCGTAGAAATCGGGGATTTCGTACTTGTACTTCTTCAGCCAGCGCTGCATCGCCAGCTCACGCTCGGTGGCCGTGGCCGCCTGCGGATCGGGAGACGCGGCCTTGTTGCGGCTTTGCAGCAACAGCCAGCCTTCGGTTTCCTGCTGCTGGGCCGAGGCCGGGCCGGCGTCGATGGCCAGGGCACCGAGCGGCAGAGTCAGCAGGCTCAGGCAGCAC
This sequence comes from Pseudomonas sp. PHC1, assembly GCF_046487845.1. Taxonomy (NCBI): domain Bacteria; kingdom Pseudomonadati; phylum Pseudomonadota; class Gammaproteobacteria; order Pseudomonadales; family Pseudomonadaceae; genus Pseudomonas; species Pseudomonas sp. PHC1. The sequence goes on along the minus strand of NZ_JBJXHJ010000003.1, from coordinate 419,603 downwards.
AGGGTCTTGAACGTATTCATGGCACCTCCTTGAGGCTCACTTGATCGTCGCCGGTTGCGCGTCAACCGCGACCGCGACCTGATTGCCCGCAACGGGTCTGGCCCTGACCGGCGACTTGAGTTTCTCCGCGCGCTCCTGGGCATCGGTGAACTGCTCCGGGGTCAGATGCGCCCGGCTGACCACTTCGGCGGCTTGCTGCCAGTTATTCTGGTAGAGCAGCAGGGTGACCAGATTCAGCGTCGCCAATTGATTGTTCTGTTTCAGCTCGATGGCCGTCAGGAACTCGAAGCGAGCGTCTTCGAGCCGCAACTGATTGAGGTACACCACGCCCAAGTCATTGCGGATGTTTTCATTGGTCGGCGCCAGCCGCGCCGCCCGCTGCAGGTGGGCCTGCGCCTGGCCGTTGTCGCCACGGGCGGCGTACAACTGGCCCAGGCCATGTTCGGCGTCGGCGTTCAGGCAGGTACCGAGCAGGCTGCGATACAACGGCTCGGCTTCACTGCGTCCCAGCAGGCGATAGACCTTGGCCTTGCGCAGACGCACCTCGACGAGGTGGTCGGGCAAACTCTGCAGGTTGGCCAGGCTGGCGTGCAGCTTGCCGTCGTTGACCAGGTCATCGGCCAGGTTCAGCGACAGCTCCTGTTCGGAACTCAACTTGCTGCAGCTGGCCGGCGCCAGCATTGTCGTCCACGGCGCCTGACCGTCCGTTGCGCAACCGCCAAGCAGCAACAGACTTGCCACGACCATCAGTGCTTTCATCAATCGCTCTCCATCGCCATTGTCATTGTCATTGTCAGGACGCAAATGCCCGGGTGATCGCGGTAAAACCAGGGCCCGCCAAAACGATCAGCAAGGCCGGAAACAGCAGCAGCATCATGACCACCGACATCTTCGCCGACATCTTCGAGATGTATTCCTGCAAGCGTGTCAGGCGTCGGTCATCCAGCAGTTGCTTGAGCGTCAGCAGCGACTTCATCGCGCCGCCGCCCTGCTGAATCAGTTGTTGCAGGATCACGCACGTGTCGGTGAATTCATCCACCGCCAGCATCGCCGCGGCCTTGTTCAGTTCCTGGCCGAGTTCCAGGCCCGAATCGACACGGGCCAGAATCAGGCGCAATTCGCTGGTCAGTTCCGGCAGCAGTTTTTGCCCCTCGATACTGAGCACACGCAAAGCCTGCTCGACGGCCATGCCGGACTCGAACAGGATCCGCAGCAGGGGAATGAACGTCGACACTTCCACCGCAATGATTTTCTGCCGGCGGGCAGCGGCATACGCCAGCAGGCGTTTGGGCAGCAGATAGCCGACGCCGGTGGCGATCATCGGTACCAGCCAGCCGTTGGGTGCGAGGGGGAAAAACACCTCCTTCAGAAACAGGCCCAGCCCCAGTGTCAGCAGCGGCGTACCGATCTGGCAGGCGGCAAACAGCGAACGCTCGCTGGCCCGACGCCAGCCGAGACGACTGAGCAGGGTCTGGGTTTCGCTGTCGATGCTCACCGAGCGCTGGCCGAACCGGCTGCTGCCCAGCGCCCGCAGCCAGTTGCCAAAGCGGTTCTCGCGCACCAGCTGCCCCTGCAGACGCTGATTGACCTGACGCACCCGCCGCCGCTCGGTCAGCAGGTGATTGCCGACCAGCAACAGCGCCCCGAGCAACAGCATGAGACTGGCCAGCATCAGCATGTCAGACACTCCTCAACATGCGCCACAGCGCCAGGCAACCGGAGACCTGCAGCACCACCGCGACAATCAGCATGGTCCGACCGCCCGAGTCGTTCCACATGCCGAGCATGTAGCCGGGATTGGTCAGCATGAAGTAACTGACCAGAATCACCGGCAACGATCCGAGTACCCACGCGGTCATCCGTGTTTCGCCGGTCAGGGCACGCAGTTGGCGGGCACCCTGGTCGCGTTCGCGAATCAGTTTGATCAGGTTCTCCAGCAGCTCGCTGGCGTTGCCGCCGTAGCGATGGTTGACCTTCAGGCCCAGAGCGAACATGCGCAGTTCGTCCTGCTCGTAGAGCTCGGCGAAATCGCTGACCGCGTCCGGCAGGTTCACCCCCAACTGGACGTTGCGCTGCACCCGGCCCATCGCGGTTTTCAACGGATCCTCACTGGTTTCGATGCCGCCCATCACTGCATCGCTCAGGGTCCGGCCGGACTTGAGGCTGCGCACGGTGTGGTCGAGCAACTGCGGTAACTGTTCGATCATCCGCTTGAGCCGACGCCGGTACAGCCAGGCGATGTACAACCGCAGAATCAGCGGCGGCGCCAGTATCAGCAGCAACAGGCCGATCCAGTCGGCCAGCAGATAACCGAGCATCATGCCCACGCCCCACAACGACAGCCAAAGCCCGAATCGCTCGCTCGGCCGGCCAAGGCCTGCCCGCAGGAACATCCGCTCCAGCCCGGTCCACGAGGTTTTTTCGGCCGTTGCTTGCGGTTGCCCGGCGGCGAGGCGAGAGAGCACCCGTTCGTTGGCAGTCTTGCGCACGCCCTGCAGGAACAGGCGAATCGACAATCCCAACAGCAACAGGCAAAGGACAATCAGGATCACCGGTGCGATCATGACGAAGCCTCCATGCGCTCAGCCCAGACTCGACTCGTGCCGCAACTTGTCGCCGGCCGGATTGACGGCTTCGCGCAGGAAGCCGAAACCGGTACGTCGATCCAGACGGAACAGAGTATTGGTCACGTAGACGTCTTCGCGCACGCCGACCACTTCCACCACCTCACTGACACAGCGGCGGCCGTCGGGCATGCGGGTCAATTGAATGATCACGTCGAGCGCTGCGCAGATCATCTGCCGCAGGGTGCGTTCGGCCACGGTGCGCCCGGTCAGGCCGACCAGGGTTTCCAGACGCAGCAACGCATCCTGGGCATTGTTGGCGTGCACGGTGCTCATCGAGCCGTCGTGACCGGTGTTCATCGCCGTGAGCACGTCGAGCACTTCGACGCCACGGATTTCGCCGAGAATGATCCGGTCCGGACGCATCCGCAGGGCATTGCGAATCAGGTCGCTGGCCTTGACTTCGCCATGGCCCTCGGCATTCGGCGGCCGGGTTTCCAGACGCACCACGTGGGGATGCCCGAGCTGCAGTTCGGCGACGTCTTCGATGGTCACCAGCCGTTCGTGTGGGTTGATCAACTGGCTGAGGATGTTCAGCAACGTGGTCTTGCCGGTGCCCGTGCCGCCGCTGATCAGGATGTTGCAGCGCTTGCCGACGGCCTCCTGAAAGCACTCGAAAATCGGCAGGTCGATGGTCTGCATGGCGATCAGGTCGCTGCTCTTGAGCATGTCCTTGCGGAATTTCCGAATCGACAGACAGGGGCCGTCGAGGGCGATCGGCGGGATGATCGCGTTGACCCGGCTGCCATCGGGCAGGCGTGCATCAACCATTGGCGAAGATTCGTCCAGTCGCCGACCGAGCGGTGCGAGAATGCGCTGCATGACCCGTTCGACGTGGTGCGCATCGATAAAGCGCAGGTCACTCTGATGCAGTACGCCGTCACGCTCGACGAACACCCGGTGCGGGCCGTTGACCAGGATTTCGGTCACGGCGGTATCGCGCAGCAACACTTCCAGCGGGCCGAACCCGGTCAGCTCATCGACGATTTCTTCGCCCAGCCGCTCCATCTCGTAACGGGAAATCGCCAGGTGCAGACGGGCGATGTATTCGGCGACCTTGTCGGTGACGAATTGCGCCAGCAACTGCCGTGAACCTTCCAGCAGGTTTTTCCCGGATTCCTCGATGGCATCGATGATGTAGCGATGCAGGACCAGCTTCAGGCCTTCGTGATCGGCGTTGCCCGATTGGCCACTCGCCGGCGCACCGAAAAGTTTTTCCGGGCTCATGAGGTGCCTCGCAACCGGTCGAACCAGGAGACCTTGGGTTTGGCCAGCCCTTCGGAGCGTTTGGCCAGCCGTTCGCCGAGCACCCGCAGGCTCTGGGTGAGTTTCTCTCGGGGCGCCAGTTCAAACAGGCTGACCCCCTGATTCTTGGCGTTCATGCGCAGCTCCGGACTCAAGGCCAGCACCGCGATCACTTCCAGGTTGAAGGTCTTGCCGAGGGTGTCCGCATCCGGCGCGACATGGCTCAGATAGCGGTCGACCAGCAGCCGACCGTGATCGAGCTTCATGCCTTTTTCCCGCCACAGGTTGAATAGCGCCAGGTTGCGCCGGCAATCGAGCACGTTCTGGTCGGTGTACCAGATCAGCTTGTCGCAATGGCTGACAAAGGTACGCAGGGCCTCGCTGTCAGGCTGGCCTGTGAGGTTCACGACGATATGCTGGAAATGCTGGCGCAAGGTGCTGAGCAACATGAACAGCTCGGCGGCGCTGGTGTTTTCCAGTGGTTCGTCATTGTCGGCGTACGCCAGAATCCGCAGCCCCGCTTCGGCGCTGGTGAACGCACTGTCGATCAGCGTGGCGTCGATCCTGCGCAGGTGGCGCAAGGCGTCGCCGAAGTGGAACGAACTCTCCAGTCCCAGCAACGCCAGGCTGTCGCCACGGGGCAGCCCGAGATCCAGCAGCAGAGTTTGCTGCCCGCTTTTTTGCACCACCAGTGCCATATGGTTGGCCAGCAGTGCGCCGTCGGAACTGCTCTGTACGCCGTACAACGCCGTCAGGGCACCCAGTTGCGCGTTGTGGGTCACCGGCGGCAGGCGCTTGCTCAAGCGGCGCACCAGCCCGGCCACTTCGCTGGAGCGCGAACCATAGGCGACGAAATCCCTCGCCCCGGCGCGCATGGCATTGAGCACCAGCTGGTTGTCCATACCGTCGCCGAGGGCAACGATCGCCAACATCGGCTTGGCCTCCAGCGCACCTTCGATCAGCGCGCTCTGGGCTACCACGTGTTCCCGGTCAAGGCCGACGAACACCAGGCTGGCGAAGGTGACGTCCACCAGTGCGAGCAATTCGTCGAGACTGCCGCCACCGGCACTGACCACCTGGCCCAGCGGCGCAAGTGCGCTTTGCAGCCACTCCAGATCGGTGCTGTTGCGGGTGATGGCGAGAAAGGTCTGACTCAGGTTCTGGCTCATTGGGACAACCCGCTGCGCTTGTCGAAGTTTCCGTTTTCCAGGAAAAACATGCGGTAGAAATTCGGGTCGTAGTTGCGCAGTTTTTCACCCGGCAACGATGGCAGTTGTGCCTCCGCCGAGAGCGGACGCACCAGGTGCGGGGTCACAATCATCAGCAGCTCACGCTCTTCGCGTTTGATCTGCGAGCTTTTGAAAAAAGCCCCGAGCACCGGGATATCGCCCAGCCCTGGAAACTTGTCGACCTGGGAACTGTTGGAGGTGCTGATCAAACCGCTGATGACGAAACTCTCACCATCGGCCAAGGATATGCTGGTGTCGGTGCGGCGGATGGTCAGGGCCGGCACAGTGGTGCCGGCGATGTTCACCGCGTTGCTGAAATCCAGTTCGCTGACCTCCGGCGCCACTTTCAGGGCGATGCGATCGTGGCTGATGATGGTGGGCGTCAGGGTCAGGCGGATGCCGAACTCCTTGTATTCGATCGACACGTTGTCGCTGCCGGAGCTGGGCACCGGAATCGGAATCTGCCCGCCTGCGAGGAAGCTGGCGCTCTGCCCGTTGAGGGCCACCAGGCTCGGCCGCGCCAGGGTGTAGGCGAAGCCGCTGCCCTCCAAGGCATTGATGATCGCCATGGTCTTGCCGCCGATCCACGAGAAGTTGAACAGCGAGTTGTCCACCGGCAACCGCGGCTGCGGGACGCCGTCGATGGGCGGCAGTGTTCCGGGCGAGCCGAAAAGGAAATTGCCGCGGGTGCCGATCAGCGAAGCCGAGGCCTGTTTGAGCTTGGTGCGGCTGACTTCGACGAAGCGAATATCCGTCTGCACCTGGGAGGGCAGCAGCGCATCATCCGACGGCAGCGCACCGGTGTTGGTGAGGGCCGAGGTCGCGGCGCCCTTGACGAACACCATGCTCTGGCGGGGTTCACTGGAGCAGCCGGTCCAGACCATCAGACTGGTGGCGCCCGGCGCCACGGCGGTGAGCAGGAACGATGAGTTGCCATTGGCATGCACGTCGGCGATTTTCGGATCGCCAATGGCCAGGCGCGTAATCGCCACCGGTGATTGCATGTCCTGCTGCCAGCCTTCGTTGATCTCGATCACCGCAGGCAAGCGTCCGAGGGCCGCGCAGTTGCCAGTGGCCGCGTGCGCGGCATTGATTGACAGTCCCATCACCAGCAAGGCCCGGAGCACGGGATTGAAGATCGGCCAGGAACGACTCTGCATGCACTTGGATCCTTGCTCAATCATGGGTTTTGGGGGGTCTGATTGCCGCGAATCACTTCCACCGCGGACCGAACCGAACCGCCGTGTTCGCCACCGGCGGCGGCCTTCGGCGCTGTCCCCAGCGCCAGTTGAGTGAACTGGAAAAGCTGGCTGTTGGCGGCCACCAGTTTGTCCGGCGCCTGACGTTCGCCGGCCCAATACCTGGCCAGGCGCTGTTCTTCGCTGCTGCGCACGGCCAGGCGCAACGTCCCGACCTGGGTGGCGAGCATCATTCGACTCAACAATTGTTCCGGCACCGCCAGCACCACGGTGCGCGCGGTGAGCCGGCGCTGGTCCTGTTTGATCTTGTCGTCGGCACTCATTGCAGGAGCGGACGGCTGGCCGTCGTTGGTCAGGCCGTACTGTTCGCCGACACCGAGCACACGCATGGCCGGCACCACAATCTGTGCCGACTGCTGCGGGTTGCTGGCGTCCTGGCGCAGGAACAACAGCACGTCGACGTAATCCCCGGGGATCAACTGCCCGGCCGCGCCGATCACTTCATCGACCGACACCGCCAGTGCGCGCTCGTCACTGTGGATCATGCGCGCCAGTGTGCCGCCGGCTTCAAAGCTTTCTTCGTTGAGCCAGGTGCCGGCACTCAGATGGCGCCACGGTGTGCGGCCCACAGCCTGTTCGATTGTGCCGAGGCTGCCGGCGGGGGCGCTGAGCAGTTTTTCAACGGCCAGATCGGCGGCAGTGAGGGGGGTGAAGGGCGGGACGTCTCGCACCAGCACCACAACGGGCTGGCGGGTCTGGTCTTCGGCGGCAGCGACGGTTTTTTCGACCGTGACCACGGTCGGTGCGGGAGCCTCGGCAACCGGAGCGGGATGCCGGCTGAGCACCAGGCCCCAATATCCGACAACGATGGCTCCCAGTAAAAGCACCGCTGCAAGGCCCATGGTCACACGACTGTTCATGACGGCTCTCCCTTCCCTGCTGCACTACCAGCCCGCACTTCCTACCTAGGGAACTTCGCAATCAGGCAGCTATGAACATCCAACTATTTCGCTATTTCCACGCTAGCTGAAATAAGCCAAAACGCCATTACTGACAGGCAAATTACCCACGAAAGTATGGGTGTTGGCCAATCAGCAGTCGAAATACAGGGAATGAAGGAGCGACTCATACTTTATGACTAATCCGTTCTTACAGTTGTTGGGTGGGGGTTTGTTGACAATGCTCAAATGGCACGGCGAACGCTTTGCCGCTGCTGTTACATCGGCGCCAGGAGCGCAAAGGAGTGGGCATATGTTGCGAATGATCGTTGATTATTTAATGGCCAGAGCTCTGCTGCTCTACAAACGTGAAGACGGGGCTTCGGCCATCGAATACGCCATCGTCGTGGCCATGGTCGCCGTGGTGGTTGTCGCTTTCGTCACTCCGCTGGGTGATCGTATGCTGGCGATCTTCAACAACGTTCTGGTGTCGCTGGGCGGCACGGCGGAAACCCGGCCAACCGTCCCGTAATCGACAGCACCTTGCGGATGTCGGGCTACACTCGATCTTCCATTCAGCCTTCAGGTACTGCCCATGAACGTGTCTTCTTCTGCCCGCCAACAGTTGCTTCTGGTTGACGACGAAGAGGACGCGTTGCTGGAACTGGCGGAGTTGCTGGAAGGCGAAGGCTTCATCTGTCATACCGCGACCTCGGTCAAACTCGCCCTGCATCACCTGACCCGCCATCCCGATATAGCCCTGGTAATCACCGATCTGCGCATGCCGGAGGAAAGCGGCATGTCGCTGATCAAGCGCTTGCGCGAACACACCTCGCGTCAGCATCTGCCGGTGATCGTGACGTCGGGGCATGCGGACATGGAGGACGTGAGCGACATGCTGCGGTTGCAGGTGCTGGACCTGTTCCGCAAGCCGATCTATCACGTGCGGCTGCTGGAGACCCTGGACAATCTGTTTCCCAAGCCGAGGGTGAATGCCGGGTGAAACGAATGCCCGGCAGTCCGTTTCAGTGGGCAGTCACGCGCTGACGCAAAGCGGAATTGCCCGGCGATAACGCCAGCGCCAACTGCGTGCGGTTATGCATATGGGTCAGGCGCAACACCTGCGAAACATACAGCTTCACCGTGTTTTCGGTGATACCCAGCTCACAGGCAATCTGATAATTGGTCTGTCCCTTGCCCACCAGGCGCGCCACGTCCAGTTGCCGTGGCGACAGCTGATTGAAGATCGCCGGGATCTCCAGTTCAGCGGTCTCACAGGTGGCTTCGTCACTGACGGGCGCCGGTCCGCGACGCACCTTGTCCAGATCCTGATAAAGATCATCGATGGACGAGGACAGCTCCTGAAGCTTGTGATTCAGATGGCCCAGTTGCAGGGTTTTCTGCCGCTCCTGCAGCACCGCTTCCTGCCGTTGCAGGCCTTCGAGCAATTCATCCAGATTGACCGGTTTCTGGTAGTAGTCGGCAATCCCGACGCGCAAGGCCTTGATCACGTCCTGCTTGTCGGCGCGACCGGTGAGCATGATGGCTTCGAACGCCCGGTGTTTGCCGGACAAACGCTGTAATTCCTGCACCAGTTGAATGCCGTCCATGTCCGGCATATGCAGATCGCACAGCACCAGACCGATCGCAGTGTCGCCCGTAAAACGCTCGATCGCCTCTTTGCTGGACTCGCACGGCACACAGCGGTAGCCGCTGCTCTCGAGAAATTCACAGAGCTCTTCGACGATCAGAGGCTGATCATCGACAACGATGACTTTTACCGCGGATATAAGCTTGTTCACATGCCACTCCATGCCCAGGCCAAAACTGACCATTCCTGCACTGTCAGCCGCTGACTGAATAACCCGTTACTTTTGAAGGTAGACGCACTTTCCGACTATGTACATAAGACGAGTGGCGCTTGACGACTAATGGATCCAGGGTAGTGCAAGCATGAATCCGATCAGCACGAACGGTGCAAATGGCAGCTTTTTTGACACGGATGGCGCCATATACCGAAGACGCGCCCTAAGCCCTTGACTCATATGCAGCCAGACTCTTGGCGCCAGCAGCATCCAGAGCAGACTCGCCGCACCGGCACCGATGAATATCCCGAGCAACGACAGGCCATCCGTCGAAAGGCCAAGAGCTGTCATTAGTTTTACATCGCCGGCGCCCATTCGCCCCATGAAATACCCTGGCAGCGTGAATGCCAGCGCCACGACACAGGCCCAGCCGCCCTGCACGGCTTCGGCCCCCATCCAGGTGGTACCGAAAGACAACAGATAGACCAGCGCGAGTGTCCCGACGCCCAGCGTCAGAACGTTGGCAATCCTTCGTTGCCGGGCATCCTGGGCGGCGCAGACCGTCAACCAGATCAGAAGGACAAGGCTTTGCATGCGGTAAAAACCGTCCGTTTTTGCTGAATGATTCTATGCTGATACTAAGCAGTGACTGTCAGGGTAGACGCACGGATGAAAACCGGCTCTCGGAAGGCGCAAAAAGGTGCGGTGGCGATCGAGTTCGCCCTGGTATTCGTGATCTTTTTCGCGGTGTTTTATGGCCTGATCAGCTACAGCCTGCCGTTCGTGCTGATGCAGACGTTCAACCAGGTCACCGCCGAAGCGATCCGCCGCGCGGTGGCGGTCGACCCCACGGTTGCCAATTATTCGACTGTGCTGGTCAGCACCGCGAATGCCGCGTTGACCCAGCAATTGTCGGTGTTGCCGTCGTCGCTGAACGTGGTGGTCGGCACGGATACGTCAACGGTCTACGACCCGACTCAGGGCACGCTCACCGTCAGCGTCAATTACCCGGTGAGCAAACTCAATCAGGTCATCCCGTTTCTGGTGTTGCCGGGCGTCGGCGCTGTCCCCAGCCTGCCCGCCAACCTGACCGCCATTTCGAGCCTGAAATTTTGACGCCGGGTGACAACCTGCTCGGCCGCCTGCTCAAGCGAAGCATGGTCGCCAGCGATCTGCCGGACGTGCTCGGCACTCCTCTGACGGGCCTGCATATCCACCTCGACAGCGAAGCTGGCGTGTTGCAAGTGGCCGGCCCGTTGCGTCTGCTGCTGGCGCAGCAGACGCCCCGTGACAAACCGTTGCCGTTGCACGAGTACGTGCTGGCGCACAGCACACTGGCCATCGAGGGTCGTCCGCAGGACTGGCAAGGGCAACTGCTGGACCTGGACTTTCCCGGCCTGGGCGACCAGACCTTGCACCTGCGTGGCTGGGTCCAGCCGCTGGCCAATGGCTGGCTGCTGCAACTGATCGACATTGCCGACCTGTTGTCAGAACGCCGACAAGCGCATCAGCGCGAGGCATGCCACATGCTCGCCGAGCAGATCAGCAAGCAGTTGCGCAGCTGCAGCCTGGGACGGTTGCCGATACTCGTCAGCGAACAGTTGCAGGTGATTGCCCAGCGCTGGCAGATCCCGTGCCTGGCGCTCGCCCTGCTCGATGAACAGGAACAGGGCTGGCAAATCCATCAGCAATTCCACGCCCATGACGCCCCGGCGCTGTGGCATGACGGCCAGCGTCTGGGTACGCCGCTCGACAGCCTCAATGGCACCGGCCCGCAGCGCCTGGGTGAGCACTACGGCCAGTACGAACACTCGCGGGTCCAGGGGCTGTTCGGCAATGCCGAAGGTTTTGCCGTGCCCTACAGCGATGATCGAGGTGTGATGGCGTGGCTGCTCTGCGGTTTTTATGCGGTGGACAAGACCGCGCCGTATCTGACCGACCGCGACTGGCTGATGCTGGCGGGCGCACTGGCCGGGCCTCTGCTCGGTCGCTTGCGCGAACAACAGCATCAACTGCAACTGGAACGGCTGGAGTCGTTGCAGACGCTGCTCGGTACAGGCTGGTGGGAAATCAGCCACAGCGAGCAGATTCAACTGGCCCCGACGCTGGCCGCCATCCTGCAACAGGACAGCTCGACGCTGACGCTCGACGCCTGGCAGAGCCTGATCCATCCCGCCGATCGCGAGGAAGTCCGCAGCCGCCTGCAAGCCCTGCAACTGCACGGGGAAGTCCTCGACCTGTGCGTGCGCCTGCAGACTCGAGATGCCAGCCAGGCGCCGGCCTGGTATCGCCTTCAGGGGCAGGTGACCGGCACCGGGGAGCATCGGCGGCTGGCGGGGTTCATGCTCGACATCAGCGACATCAAGAACCAGCAGCAACGGGCCGCTGCCGCCCATGCACGGCTGGACAACCTGATCGCCAGCTCACCGGCGGTGATTTACGTCCAGCACTACGTCGAAGGCGCTTTGCTGCCGGCGTTTTTCAGCGCCAGCCTGCAACCGCTGCTGGGCTGGAGCCTGGAAGACTGCGACGTCAGCGGGCTGGCAGAGCGGATTCACCCGGATGACCGCGCCCTGTATTTCGAGCGAACCCGGCAACTGCTGCGCGAAGGCTCGGTGCGCGCCCGCTATCGCATGCGCGACAGTCGCGGCGATTACCACTGGCTGCTCGACGAAGCCCGGCTGTTGCGCAACGACCTCGGCCTGCCGGTGGAAGCTGTCGGCTTGTGGCTGGACGTCACCGAAGCAACGCTGGCCGCCGAGCAGGTCAGACAGAGTGAGGAACGCTACCGGATTCTGGTGGAGGACTCACCGGCGATGATCTGCCGCTATCGCCCGGATCTGGTTCTGACGTTCGGCAACCGGCCGCTGGCGACCTATCTGGAATGCGCCCCCGAAGCCCTGGCCGGGGTCGATCTGGGCAGCTGGATGTCCGACGTTCAGCGCGCGGCCTTCGTTGAGCGCCTGGCGCAATTGACCCCGCAATCTCCCGTCAGCACCGCCGAAATCAACCTGCAATTACCGGGGCGCGAACATGCATGGTGGGTGTGGTCGGATCGCGGCGTGTTCGATGAGCACGGGAAACTGATCGAAGTACAAGCCGTTGGCCGTGACAACACCGAAGTGCGCCGCTCTCAACAGCAGCTCACGCAAAGCGCAAAAATGGCCACCCTTGGCGAAATGGCCACCGGCCTGGCCCACGAAATCAATCAGCCGCTGAACGTCATGCGCATGGCCATCGTCAACGTACAGAAGCGCCTGAGCAACGGCGATGCGCAGATCGATTACCTGACCGACAAACTCAATCGCATCGACGCCCAGGTGCAGCGCGCCGCAAAAGTAGTGGATCACATGCGGGTGTTCGGTCGCCGTTCCGAGATCGAGCAGCAACTCTTCAACCCGGCCAGTGCCATCGAAGGCACGCTGTCGATGCTGGCCGAAGGCATGCGCGGCAAAGGCGTGGATTTGCGCATCAGTGAAATCGCATTCGAAGTTCAGGTGCGCGGGTACGTCGATCAGCTTGAACAGGTGTTGATCAACCTGATGGTCAACGCCCGGGATGCGCTGCTGGGCAAACGCGAGTCCGACTCGGCATTCAAGCCGTGGATTTCGATCTACGCCGAACGCGACGAGCAGAACGTGCGACTGTGGGTCGAAGACAACGGTGGCGGTATCGACCCGCGCCTGCTGGAGCGGATTTTCGAACCGTTCTTCACCACCAAACCGATAGGTGTCGGCACCGGCCTGGGGTTGTCGGTGAGTTACGGGATCATCGAGAACATGGGCGGCCACCTCAGTGTGCGCAACTCGGTGGACGGTGCGCGGTTCTGCATCGAGCTGCCGATCGCCCCCGACGACTAGATCACCAGATAGGCCTTGCCGGTCTGGCCGCAGGTCATGTTGGCGCCGACGTCGACATCCATCAGGTTGATCCCCAGCCCCTTGAGCACATTGTTGAGCAGCGGATCCAGCAGCGGACTCACCACGTTGGTGATCAGCGGTTGCAGGATCGTCGTGACATCACTGATCAGGCTGGCAACGCCGGTGACGACCGCCCCCAGCGGGTTGCTGCCCTGGGGTTTGTAGACGGTCAGATTGATCCCGGCGAGGGTGCTTGCCAGGCTGTTGACGATGTTGCTGCTGGGGGCGGCGGCAATCACGCTGGGCGGCAGTTTCAGGTTGGGCGGGGTGGCGAACGGATTACCGCTGGAGAACACCAGGTTCTGGGTGTTCTGTGCCACGCTGGTATTGACCATGATCGCAATACCGCCGGCGCCATATGGCACGTGGGTGCTCGGGTCACAGCTGCCGATCCCCAGAATCTTGTGGCAGGTCACCGTGCCCAGATCCACCAGCGGCAGCGGTGTGACGGTGGGTGGGGCGGCAGATGAGAAGGCGTTGGTCGGGTCGATCTTGCCCAGCTTGAGGTCGGCAATCGAAGTGATGGTGTGGGCCGTCAGGCTTTTGGTCCCGGTGTTGTCGGTCGGGCAACTGTAATCGGTGACATAACTGATGGCACCGCCGGCATCCAGACTGATGTCGATTTGTGGCGAGGGCAGCAGTTTCGGATCCAGCTGCTCGCAACCGGCACCGAGCAGGCAGCCGACCGAATTCAGTGTGGCGACCAGATTCAGGCCCAACAGTGCATTGAGGGTCGGTGTCAGCGTGCCAACCAGCCCGAGTACCGCATTGGTCAACCCCGTCACCCCGGACAGCACCGGCAGATTCACCGAAAGCAGCGTGCGTATCTGCGCGGTGCGCACATAGATCCGGTTCGGCCCGGTGGGATCGGCCTTGGCCAGCGCCGGATCGCCGATAGCGGAAAACTGCGGCGGCTCGATGACTTTGACCCGCACCGTGACATTCGCCAGCCCCAGCACGCTGATCGGCAGGGTCGCGGCCACCGCACTCTTGCTGTTGGCCAGCTGAATCACGCCCTGGACCAGTTGCAGCAACTGCAGATTGGCATCCAGCCCGGCGGCCGTGGTGCCGGTCTGCAATTGCAGGATGTCGCCAAGCTTGACCGGCGCAGCATTGATCGCCGCCACTTGCAGCTGACCCAGCGCGGTAATCACCTCAGCGGTTGCACCGTTGAGCTGCACCGCCGTAATCGCGGCCTGGATCAGTTGCGTCACCGTGGCCTGGGTATTGAGCAACTGGCTGTAATTGCCGGCGGCCACGTTGAGGTTGATCGCCAGTTGATTCAGGTAGCTAAGCAGATTGATGTCGGTGTTGAGCAGGCCGTCCCAGCCCAGGGCCGTCAGGTTGACGTTGCCGCCAAGCAGTCCGGAAAACAGCGGGTTGAGGATGTTCGATTGCGCGGTGTTGATGCTGGCCAGGTTACTGCGGATGTTCAATTGAGCGACGGTTGGCCGGGGTTTGGCTGCCACTGCCGAAGCGTAAAGCACGGTGTTGAGACTGACCGGTGTACCACTGAACAGCGCCTGCACACCACCGGCAAAACTGGTGGTGACGGTTCGGTTGACCGCGACCTTGACCGCCTCCGATTGCGTCGCGTCCACCGTAAAGGTGCGAAGGCCGGTGGCGGCTGTCGCCAACCGTCCGCAATCGATCACGAGGACGTTGGTGGCATCGGCGACAAAGCCATTGCGGGTCGCGCTTTGCCCCGCGTAACTGGCCGCGGTGAGGCCCGGCAGACAGTTGCCGCCACGGCTGACGGCTTCAAGGGCGGCGGTGTCCACCAGACGCTGCAGTTTGCGTTGTTCCATGTACAGGCGACCGGTGTCCACGACCAGCAACATCAACACCAGCGCCAGACTGAGGGTGGCGGCCGCCATCAGGCCGATGGCTCCCCGCTGCCGGGCTGGCCCGCTGCACTGCGGATGACGCGACATGGCGCACTCCTTTGCCGGCGCACGGCCGGGCGCAACCTCCATGGATGGGTATGAGTGTAGACACGCGCAGACAACACTGCTGGCAACGCGCCATTTTCACCCGCCCATAAAAAACGGGAGCCATCTGGCTCCCGTACTTTTTCAACAGACTCAACGCGGTGGATAGTTGGACAGGATCCGCGCCACGGTTTCGCGGATGGCATTGCTGCGATCCGCCGGGTTCGGCGTGCGGCTGAGCATTTGCTCGTCGCTGCCGCGCCACACCAGTTTGCCGTCCTTGCCATCGAGCAGATCGACCTGAATGGTCGCCACCTTGTAGGTGATGTTGCGGGTTTCGTTGTACATCGGCGCGCCCCAGTAACCGTTCCACGGGCCACCCCAACCGCCGCCGTAGTTGGTGGTCACCTGTTGCTGACGGTCCTCGACGATCAGGTAGGTCTGAACATTCAGATCGCCTCGGGTGCCCGAGGCAGCCGGGCGCAGGCCACGCTGATCCAGTTGATCGGCGACGGCCTGACGGATGCGCTGCTCGGTCAGGTCGCTCTTGATCCGTGGATCATCGGGGCGGTATTGCAGGGCGGGGTCTTTCCAGCTCCAGCTGCGATAAGCGGCAAAGTCGCGGCTGGCGTCGAAATCATGATTGACCTGGTTCGAGGCGCAGGCACTGAGCAGCGCGGCCACGGCCAGTAAAGCGAGACGGCGGAACATGGTTTTTCTCCGGTGGAAGACATGAACCTGAGGGGCGCTTTCATTTGCAGAAGGCTAACCGGGAGGATACGCCGACAGGGCCTTTTCGACAGCCTGCCGAATCGCATCGGTGCGATCACTTTGCTTGCCTTGCGTGCCGGTTTCGGCGCTGGCGCTCCAGACCGGTTGACCGCTGCCGGCGTCGAACAGATCAACCCGCACCACCACGACCTGTTCCTGATAGGTACGCACGATCGGCACCGTGTTGTACATCCCGTAACCCCGACCGTAACGGTCATAACCGCCGTATCCGCCGCCGTAGTAACCGTAATCGTCCTGCACCTGACGCAGGCGGGTTTCCAGGCTCAGGTGGGCACTGACCAGCAGATCGGCGGGGCGGTTGTCATGCAGCGGGCGCAGGCCGCGCTGGTCCAGCGCACTGCTGACAGCTTCGGCCACTTGCGCCGAATCCGCCCAGGCCGTGCCCGGCGGCAGCTGACCGTTGAGCCACGCCCAACTGCGATAGCGCCCGTAATCCCGTGGCGGCGCAGGATAAGCGCTGCGGTCGAAAGTGGTTGCCGCCTGCGGTGGCGCCGGCGGCAACGGTCGCGACTGCGCCACGTAGGGGTTGCTGCCCTGGCAAGCGGCCAACCCCAGACAGATCAGCAGTAACCCTGAATGACCTTTCATATCTCGCTCCGATCAGATCGGCCGGCAGATCCAGTGCAAGTAACGCCCAAGCCCGGCGAAGCCTGGGTGACGACGGTGGGCGAGTTCCATCTCGAGCAAATCAGTCAACTCGGCGCGGGCCTGGAATTCCACCGGCATGTAATCGTGGAAAACCCGCACCCCGCTCTGGGTTTCGACCTGCCACAACCCGGTGAGTTGCGTCGCCAGTTCCCGTGGATCGAGCGGCTGCTGCGGGGTCAGGCTCTGCTTTTCGCCGGCCATGTCGTTCTTGCGCATTTTCTTGAAATGGCCTTTGAGCAGGTTCCGGTAAATCAGCGCATCGCGGTTGTAGAACGCCAGCGACAGCCAGCCGCCGGGTTTGGTCAACTGATGCAGCACCGGCAGAATCGCGTGGGGTTCGGCCAGCCATTCCAGCACCGCATGGCACAACACCAGATCGAAGGGTTCGGTGAGCTGGCCGAGCAGTTCCTGCCAGGGCGCCTGAATGAACGTCGCGGTTTGCCCGGCTTCGGCAAAGCGCTGGCGTGCGCCTTCGAGCAT
Source organism: Pseudomonas sp. PHC1 (assembly GCF_046487845.1). NCBI lineage: Bacteria > Pseudomonadati > Pseudomonadota > Gammaproteobacteria > Pseudomonadales > Pseudomonadaceae > Pseudomonas > Pseudomonas sp. PHC1. The sequence goes on along the minus strand of NZ_JBJXHJ010000003.1, from coordinate 402,792 downwards.
CGGTTCGGCCGGCTCGGTAAAGGTCACCTCGTGCCCGCGCTCAGCCAGCCACAACGACATGTGGCCCAGGCCGCCACCGATGTCCAGCACCCGCAACGGGCGATCCGGCAAGGCTTCGGCGAGGTCGGCCTGCAGCACCGCGAGACGGATCGCGCCTTTGGCACCGCCGTAGATTTTCTCGGCGAAACGGGTCGCCAACTGGTCGAAATGACGGTCGCTCATCAGCTGAACCGCCGTTCGCTGTCGGCGAGTTTGCTGCGCACCACTTCATTCATGTCCAGGCCCAGCTCGCTGCACAGCAGCAACAGATAGAGAACAATGTCGCCGACTTCCTGGCCGGCGTGGGCGAGTTTGTCCGCTGGCAGTTCGCGGGACTGGTCTTCGGTCAGCCACTGGAAGATTTCCACCAGTTCGGACATTTCCACGCTGGCAGCCATGGCCAGGTTTTTCGGGCTGTGAAATTGCCGCCAGTCATTGCGGTCGCGAATGGCGTGCAGGCGTTCGGTCAGTTCAACAAGGTTCATCGGGCTCTCCTGAAGGCGTATAGCTTCGGGGGGATGCGGAGCGAAGGCAAGCGCCAGTCGCCCGGTAAAACCCTCTATGCTTGCAGGGAACTCGACCGCCCTCGCTGCGGCCCAAGGCTCAGCTCTTTCATCAGGAAACAGACATGCAGGTAGAAAGCTTTTTCGAATGGCTCGGGCAGGCGCTCGGCTCGATCATCCGATTCATCGTCGACGGCCTCAGCGGCCTGTTCAATCTGCTGGGCAACGCCGGTGGCAACTTTGTCGACGGGCTGTCGAAGGCGCTGGGCATGGACACCTCGATCATCAGCATCATCGCGCTGATCGTCGGCCTGATGCTGCTGTGGTCGGCGATTCGCGCATTCATGAATGCCTCGATCATCGCCGGGATCATCTGGTTGCTGCTGGGATTGTGGCTGCTGAGCTGGATCATTCACTGACGCCTCCCGTTACAATGCCGCTCCCCAAGGAGCCCGCATGTCCAACCTGATCGCCGACTGGCGCGATCGCCCGACCCATCGCCGGGTCTGGGCCCTCGCCGCCCCCATGATCCTGTCCAACATTTCCGTGCCGCTGGTGGCACTGGTCGACAGCACCGTCATCGGCCATCTGCCCCACGCCCATCAGCTGGGCGCGGTGGCGGTGGGCGCCAGCCTGTATACCTTTCTGGCCTGGGCCATGGGGTTTCTGCGCATGGGCACCACCGGGTTCGCCGCCCAGGCCGCCGGACGCAGCGACGGTGCGGCCTTGCGACAGATTCTGCTTCAGGGTCTGCTGCTGGCGATGGGGCTGGCGCTGCTGCTCGGAACGCTGGGCGTACCGCTGAGCGGGGTTGCGCTGCACTTCATGCAACCGTCGGCGGAACTGGATCAGCTGACCCGCGACTTCTTCCACACCCGGCTGTTCGGGCTGCCGGCGGCGCTGGCCAGTTATGCGCTGGTCGGCTGGTTCCTCGGCACCCAGAACGCCCGGGCGCCGCTGGTCATTCTGCTGAGCACCAACCTGATCAACATCGTGCTCAACCTGTGGTTCGTGATCGGCCTGGACTGGGGCGTGGTCGGTTCGGCGCGGGCCTCGGTGATCGCCGAATGGAGCGGCGCCCTGCTCGGCCTGTGGATGACCCGCAAGGCGCTTCGTGCCTATCCCGGCCACATCGCCTGGGCGGCACTGAAGGTCTGGCAGAGCTGGCGTCCGCTGCTGGCGGTCAACCGCGACATTTTCATTCGCAGCCTGGCTCTGCAATCGGTGTTTTTCCTGATCACCGTGCAGGGTGCCCGGCTCGGCGATGCCACGGTCGCGGCCAACGCGCTGCTGCTCAACGGCCTGCTGCTGACCGCCCACGCACTGGACGGTCTGGCCCACGCCGTCGAAGCCCTGTGCGGCCACGCCATCGGCGCCCGGGATCGTCTGGCCCTGCGTCGTTCGCTGGTGGTTGCCGGTGGCTGGTCGTTGCTGGCGAGCCTGGGCTTTGCCGCACTGTTTCTGCTGGCCGGCCACTTGTTCATCGCAATGCAGACCGACATCCAGAGCGTGCGCGATACCGCGTTCATCTACCTGCCCTACCTGGCCGTCCTGCCGTTGATCGCGGTCTGGAGCTACTTGCTCGACGGCCTGTTCATCGGTGCCACCCGCGCCCGGGAAATGCGCAACGGCATGCTGGCGACCGTGATTCTGCTGCTGCCGATCGCCTGGGCGCTCCAAGGTCTGGGCAATCACGGCCTGTGGATTTCATTCCTGCTGTTCATGGTGCTGCGCAGCCTGACGCTCGGGGGACTGGCGTGGTGGCTGCGGCGCACCGATGGCTGGTTCAACGGTGCCGCTCACTGAAGCGACGCCTCACGACGGATCATTCAGCCAGCGCCGACGTAACAGTTCGAGCCGCTCCCGTGGGGTCAAACCTTGCGGCAGCGGCATCAGTTCGGCACGCGGATGCTGCAACCGCAGCCACAACCAGTCGTCCAGCAGCGCCGGCTCGCTGAACCCCAGCGCCAGGCCTTGCTCCTGAAAGGCTGACATCAACCGATAGTCGCTCCCCGTCGCCTGACTCCAGCGCCAGACATGCTGATCCAGCAGACAACGATGCAAGCGTTCACGCTGTCGGCGGGTCAGGCTTTGCTCGATCCGCAGCGGCTCCACGGCCAGCCCCGGATTGCGCAGTTGCTGCCAGCCCTGACTGCCGCCGGCCAGATCGGCCCAGGTCCCGCCGAACCAGCGCAGCCATCCGATCGGCCCAAGCCAGCAGCTCAATTGCCGGGCATCGCAGGCATCGAAAAAGTAGCTGGCGGTCTGACGATTGTAGAAATTGAGCAGTGCCCGGTGGTTCAGGCCGATGGACACGGTCAGCATCCGCTGCAAGTGTTCGCGCAATGCCTGCGCCGCAGCGTCGCTGCCCAGCAACAGCCCTTGCCAGGTCAGCGGGTCGGTGTGGCAGAGCGCCGACAGCGCAGGGCTATCGCGCAGGTCCACCAGCCATGGTCCTTGCTCACTGGCCGGCTCAAACTCGGTACCGTCAAACAGCTTCAGGCTGTTCACACCGGAGAATCCCTGGCGTAACGTCTTCACTGCCTGCGGTGCCTGTGCGATGTCCAGCAGCAACCACTGCGCACGTTGCCCGGGAGCCGCGACGCTCATCTTCCGTCGCTCGTTTTGAGCCCGGCGACCAATCGACAGCTGCACAGTGATGCCGCGCAATGGCGATAACTGCCGCCCCCCGGTATCAGGCACAGCAACAACAAAGGCTCGGCCGCCTTCAACCATTGAGGCAAGCCCGTGATATCCAGGTGTTCGGGCAGCGACGGTGCGTCATCCTCGACGGCCTCGGTGAGTGCCGGGGCCTGCAAGACGCCACTGATCACGGGCCGCTCGGGGTCACCTTCCAGAAAGCTCACCACCACCTCGACCCCGTCCTTCAATGATGCCATCGGCGTATCGGCCAACGCCGGAGCCAGCGGCAGCCAGCAGTGGCTGGGACGGGCCCCCTCGCCCTGATAAAGCCAGTCGAACTGAACGGCCACCGGCCGCACGGCATCAGGTTGCGCGTCCTCGACCGACACCACCCACGCACGTTGCGGGCTGCACATGCGCGCCCCCTGGTGGTCAACGGATGACCGGGATGCCGATAACTGGTCAGCGGCAAAAATCCTGTTGCTGTAGGGCGGTTCGAGTGACTGATCGGCCCGGTGCTCGATTCGGCTCACCAGCCATTGCGTATTCGCGTCTGCCAGGGGCTCGCCGGAGATCGTCAACCATTGGCCACTGCGCAGGGTTGGCGAGTCGGAGTGCCCCTGCGCCGTACGCGTTCGCCGCGAGCCTTCTGCGTGCAGGCACGCGTGCTCGCCCAGTTGCCAGCGGCGCACTGTCGGCGACCGCTCCCCTTGCTCGCCCTCGAATCGCAGATTGCCGGCGCGCGGCAGCCGGGCCGGGTCATCCCCGAACACCAGGCAATGTCCTCGGCTCCCATGTTCGAAGTGATAGTGAATGCGTGCCTGCCCACACAACCGCTGCACCAGTTGCAGATCCGACTCGCCGTACTGGGTGCAGAATGTCCGGGGCGGATACACAGCCTGCAGATCGAACCGGCGCCAGTTGCCACTGATGCCGTGCTCTCTGAGCACCTGATCAAGAATCTGCGGCACCGAGCGGTCGCTGAAGATGCGTTGGCTGAAGCGCAGCCCCAGACAGCTCAACCGCGGCCCGAGCCGCGCCCGGCACAACCGGGCACCGCGTCCTTGTTCATGCTGGACAAGGCTGTGCAACTGCCCGTGAACACCATTGTCACCAGGCCCGAAACACAGGCGCGCCGAACGATACATCAGCCCGGCAAGGTCCAGGTGCGGATCATTGACCAGCACGTCGATCTCGAACGCAAAAGGCTCGCTGATGGCTTCGCAACCCGTGAATGCCAGGACTTCAAGCGAGTCGGACAGGCCCGCTACATCGAGACGAAACGACGGCTCGTCGGCTGGATCGAACATGGAGGGAATCTCTACAGGGGGGCGGGCGGGGATTCTCGCCGAGACCCATGGCCGAGTAGAGGGCCGAACTACAAATTCGGAAATGACCTACGCGAAAAGCAGACGACGTCACTTTGCTCGCCCGGAAGCAGGCCGTTTCGCGAAGAGAAAAAGAAGCGTCTCACCCGGTTATCTGAAACGTCCGCGATGGGCGGAACAATTTCAGACAACCAGATGAAAGCGAAACCTGGCCTCAGGAAGACAGGTAAGAGGAGCGGGTCAGACCCAGGCGCAATGCATCGAGGAACTGGGTACGCTCGCTGGCGCTGATGCGGGCACTGGCGCACTTGTCGCGGTAGTGGGTCATCAACTCTTCCGGCGACAGGTGCACGTAGCGCAGCATGTCTTCGATGGTGTCGTGGGTTTCAATGCCGGCGTGGTACACGCTGCCGTCGGCGTTCTGGTAGATGTTCACCGAGTCGGTGTCACCGAACAGGTTGTGCATGTCGCCGAGGATTTCCTGATAGGCCCCGACCAGGAACACGCCCAGCAAGTAGTCTTCACCTTCGTTCAGCGCGTGCACCGGCAGGCTGGTCTCGATGCTTTGCTCGTCGACGTACTGGTTGATCTTGCCGTCGGAGTCGCAGGTCAGATCCTGCAGCACCGCGCGACGCAGCGGTTCTTCGTCGAGACGGTGCAGCGGGATGATCGGCAGCACCTGATCGATCGCCCAGGTGTCCGGCAGGCTCTGGAACACCGAGAAGTTGCAGATGTACTTGTCGGCCAGCTTGTCGTTGAGTTCGTCCAGCACCTGACGGTGCGAACGCTGACGCGCCTTCAGCGAGTTGTGCAGACGACGGCACACCGCGAAGTAGCACTGCTCGGCCAGGGCTTTCTCGGCCAGGGTCAGTTTGCCGTCGGCGTACTGGGCGGCCACGTCGCTCATGTAGTGGGTGGCGCGCCAGTAGGTCTCGGTGACCATTTCGATGTCGGTCGGACCGAGCAGGTCAACCAGCCACTGCACGGTTTCCGGCAGCGCTTCCTTGTTTTCGATCTGCGGCACGTCGTCATTGTGTTTCTCGACGTCGGTCACCTGCACCACCAGCATCGCGTGGTGCGCGGTCAGCGAGCGGCCGCTTTCGGAGAAGATGTGCGGATGCGGCAGGGCCTGCGCGTCGCAGAACTCTTTGAGCATGCCGACCACGACACCGGCGTAATCGTCCATGTCGTAGTTGATCGAACTGGCGTTGCGCGAGTGTGTACCGTCGTAGTCCACACCCAGGCCACCACCGACGTCGATGTGATCGACCGGCAGACCGAGGTTGCGCAGCTCGCCGTAGTAACGGATCGCTTCCTTGAAGCCGTGCTGGTAGTCAGCCAGGTTGGCGATCTGCGAACCCATGTGGAAGTGCAGCAGACGGATGCCCTGATCCAGGCCCGCCGCGCGGAAACGCTCGACCACCGACAGCAGTTGCGCCGCCGACAGACCGAACTTGGATTTCTCGCCACCGGTGTCCGCCCACTTCGACGACGCCAGGGACGACAGACGCACGCGCAGGCCGACCTGCGGCTTGACCTTGAGCGAGGCGGCTTCTTCGATCACCAGACCGACTTCCGATTCTTTCTCGATCACGATGAATACATTGTGGCCGAGCTTCTGGCCCATCAGCGCCAGACGGATGAACTCGCGGTCCTTGTAACCGTTGCAGACGATGGTCCCGCCCTTCGGCGCCAGCGCCAGCACCGCCAGCAGTTCAGGCTTGGAGCCGGCTTCCAGACCGATCGAAACGTTCTGGGTGGCGATAATGTTTTCAATCACTGCTTCCTGCTGGTTGACCTTGATCGGGTAAAGCGCGGTGTATTTGCTCTGATACTCCAGACGCTCGATGTTGGCGTCGAACGCGCCGGTCAGCTGACGGACACGGTCTTGCAGAATGTCGGGGAAACGCACCAGCAGCGGCAGGGACAAGCCGCTCTTGCGCAACTGGTCGACTTGTTCGAACAGATCGATAGGCGAGCTGCTCGGGCCGTTCGGACGAACTTCGACGCGACCGGCGTCATTGATCGCGAAATACCCGGCCCCCCAATGGCGAATCCCGTAAACACTGCGGCTGTCCGCAACTGTCCATTGGCTGCCATCGTCTTTGCGTGTGCGTCGTACGGACATCGAAGTCCCCTATAAAGAAGTCATAGTGCGTCGCCTGATCGCAGGCCGGCGCAGTCTAAAGAATGAAAATGACGGTTCGTCAGCGGGGCGGTAGACCGCGCTGACTGCGTTGAGTTTAGAAACCGTTCATGAACAGGCTCTGTGAAAACCATGGAAACGACGTCAGACCCAGGGACTCTGGAGCTGAATCAAGCCGCCGGTGGGTTTCACAGAGGCTGCTAGCCGCCGGACTTCTTCGCCTTGAAACCGTGCTTGATCAGTTCGGCCAGCAGTAGCTCGACATGGTCGCCCTGAATCTCGATGACCCCGTCTTTCAACGCACCGCCAGTGCCGCAACGTTTCTTCAACGTTGTCGCCAGCTCCTTCAGTGCGTCTTCGGCCAGGGGCACACCGGTGATGGTGGTCACCGTCTTGCCGCCACGACCCTTGCTCTCGCGGCGCACGCGGGCAATGCCGTCGCCGGCCGGAATCACGGTTTGCTTGCAGATACAGGCGTCCACCGGCTTGCTGCATTCCGGGCAATGACGACCTGCGTCGGTGGAAAATACCAGGCCGCCCAGGGCGGCGAAGGATGCGGCTTTTTTGGCCACCGGCAATCCTCTCGGGAGGACAAAGACTGATCGCAGCCTCGGGCAAGGCTATCGACCGCGAAGCCCCACTCAGGCAGGGGCAGCGCTACTGTGCCATCAGCTCCTGAAAGCGGACCGGCACAGCTTGAAAAGGTCGCGCAGTGTAACGGCAAAAACGCCGATTGCTAAGTGCCAATCGGCGCCAATTTATGTGTTCTTTGCGACGTCGCTTTGTTGCGCCTTCAAATAGCGTTGCAACGCGGCCAGAGAGTCCGGGCAATAAGGTTTTTGCCGGATTTCCCGCATGACCTGCTCGACGGGAATGAAGCGCGCTTCGAGCACCTCCTCCGGCTGCAGGATCAGCGGCCCGTCCCACACTGCCGAAAACGCCGAACACCACAGGCGATTGCCGGTGTCCTCGAAGTAGAAGTGGTCGTGAGCCGTCAGCTCGACGCCGCTCACTCCCAACTCTTCTTCCAGCTCACGGGCCGCCGACTCGGCGTAGGTCTCGTTCGCCTGCACCATGCCGCCCGCCGCCACGTCCCAGTAACCGGGATAGATGGCTTTGCTCAACGTACGCCGATGGACGCAAAGCTCACCGGCGGAGTTGAACAGCATGATGTAGGTACCACGGCCGATCAGTCCGCGTTCTCGCAGGTCCGAACGCACCAGCGCACCGAGCAGGTTGTCCTGCTCGTCGACCCAGGCGATCTGTTCGGCATCCGAAGCGGCGCGGTGAGCCGCCTCTTTGGCGCTCTCGTCCATGACTCAGCCCTGATTGAGCAGTTGACGCAAATCGATCACGGCCGCGTTGGCCCGGGAAATGTAGTTGGCCATGACCAGCGAGTGGTTGGCCAGCACACCGAAGCCGCTGCCGTTGAGGATCATCGGGCTCCAGACCGGTTCCTGAGACGCTTCCAGCTCACGGATGATCTGACGCACGCTGACGGTCGCGTTCTTCTTCGCCAGCACGTCGGCGAAATCGACCTCGATCGCGCGCAGCAGGTGCGACAGCGCCCAGGCCTGGCCACGGGCCTCATAGAACACGTTGTCGATCTGCATCCAGGGAGTCTCGACCACTTCCTCGTCGACCTGCGGCACTTCACCCACCGCCGGCACTTCGGTTTTCAGCGCAGTGTTGAGTTTGACCCGGCCGACACTGGCCGACAGGCGTTGCGACAGAGAACCGAGGCGAGTGCCGACATCACCCAGCCAGTTGTTCAGGTTGTCGGCGCGGGCATAGAACAACGCACTTTTCTGGGCCGGGTCGGACAGGCGCGCCTGATAACGGCTCAGGGAATTGATGCCTTCCTGATATTCCGACTCGCTGGACGGCAGGATCCAGCTCTTGTTGTCGAAGTTGAAGCGCGGCTCGGCCTTGGCCAGGTCGGCGTCTTCAGCCGATTGCGACTGCGAGCGGGCGAAATCCTTGCGCAAGGCGCGGGTCAGGTCGCGGACCTGCACCAACACGCCGTATTCCCAGCTCGGCATGTTGTCCATCCACAAGCCCGGCGGGAAACGGTCGTTGGAAATATAGCCACCCGGCTTGTCGAGCAAAGTGCCGGCAACGGTTTTCAGGGTTTCGACGGTGGTGTAGCCGACCACCATCTGCCTGCCCTCTTTCTCGGCGGCAACCTGAGCGTTCTGCGCCACGGGAAACAGCGCCGGCTCCTGGCTCCAGTACCAGCCAAGGGCAATGGTCACCAACAGGTAAATGGCGACCAGCGTGGCCAGCGCCCGGCTGAACAACAGCCCGCCGACATAGCTGCGGGTGGCCGACTTGGGCTCGGCGGCACGTTCAGGCGCGCTGCCCGCGCGGTTCTTCCAGTCCAGCATGGCGATATCCTTTCAATCTTGGGTTCAACGGTTCGACCACAACCATACAACAACGTGCCTCGACCGGGCACCCGCGATCAGGGTAGCGGAGAAAAACAAGTGGAGGTCGTCAGTGAACGAAAGGATAGACGCAGGCTTCAGACGTTGAAAATTCGCATTGAAATCTGCCCGGCATCCTCCGGCATGAACAGATGAGCAATGCCCTCGGCATCAGTTCGGCGCTGGGTGGGAACCCCATCGATGGTTGCAATGTAGGCCTGCAGCGGCAATGGCTCGCCGGTCATGCTGTCGACCAGACGATAGATTCGCGGTGTTCGGGTGGGTTGAGCCGGTGGATTGTTCATCAGGTCGAGCACCGCCTGATCGAAGGCTGCCTGGGCAACCGGCCATTCGCTGTAATCGGCTTCTGACCTGAGCAACCGCCAGTCGCCGCGCTCGATGTGCTCCAGTACTTCGCTGTCCAGATCGAGCATCAGGCCTGCCCGCAGTTGATCGAGACCTTCGAGGGGTTGCCTTTCCAGCAATACCTTGCAAACCCGCTCCAGCGCCTGATCCACCGGATAGACATGCAGGCGCTCGTTTTCGGTCAGGTGCGAATGGTGAACCAGCCTCATCCCTGGCCCTCGCTCTGCCACTCATCCGAGCCCATTGTCCGGCTGATCTCATGCCGCCAGTAGATGCGCCGGTAACTGAAGTGGACTTTTTCCCGTTGTGTCAGGTGCGCTGTGACTGGGTCCTGGCAGTCGGGCATAAAGACCTCGGCGCTGACGATCTGCGCGTCCTCCAGTTCAATCGTATAGAAGTGCTCCTGAGTACCGTGGGCCGATGTTCGATAGAACTCCAGACAACACTTGCTCAGCCGTTCACCGGAACACAGGGCGACCTGGATCAGCGGCGACGCTTTGTCGATGGTTTTGGTGATGACCAGCGGCTTGTGCATTCGCCGCCCGGCACCCGCGCCGTTGGGCAGGAGAATGCCGTGGCTGAAGGCCTGAACCATGATCTTGTCCTCACGCCCGTTCTGGTAGCTGTTGCCCACCGACGGTTCGGTGAAGGCACCGGCGCTGATCAGGCCCTGGCGGCTGCCAAGAATGGTCATGAAGGCTGGGGTTGGCATGGTATTGCTCCTTTTTTGGGTTGCGGCGGGGGAAAGGGGTGGGGTTCTTCGTAGAGGTCTTCCGTTTCCTCGAATCTCCAGGGTCTGCTGAGCTCTAGAGTGATGAGATAGCGCTCCTGATCGGGGTGTCTGGAGTCGGCGAATCGTCCAAGAAACAACATCGCTTCGTACTGCTCGCCGGCCTTCCAGTAAGTGGTACCAGTCCGTACCCCCGGCCTTAGAAAGGCCCGCCACTCGGGGGTGTCCGCGATGGTGGGATTGTGCCGCGTCCCCATGGGTTTCCACCCTTTCGCGCACCATTGGGCTTGCAGATCGAGAACGACCTTCAAGGCATCTTCAATCAGCAACGGTTCGACCTGGGGAGACATACGAATATTACCGACCACGTCACCCTTGAAAGTGAACGTAAAGAACCGCGCCAGCGGCGTTTCGAAACCGTACTGCGGATCGACAAATCGCAGGCGCGCATCTGTCCTGGAAGCGCCACCCCAGACGCGCCTGCCAACATGGCCCCATATAACGAGGGGTGCGGTCGAATGGTCACGCATGTATTCATACGTTCCTCCAACGGACATGGCGATCACAGAATCGCCCCACAGAGGCTGTGTCAATTGACGTGCAGCAGCCACTGCCAAAACACCACAAAACCCCAGCCATGCCCAACAACGCCATCTGGACAGACAGGCACGCAAGCGCATCAAGCGCCCTCCAAGGCAGCAATCTCACGGATGGATTGCGCCAGTGCGTCTCTGTTGCTGTCATTGAGCATCTGGTGAAAACGGGCTGCGGCCCGCAGGACAAACGCCATTCGCTGATCGAGATCGGACAGGTCCGCCAGCGGGTTGCGGCCAAAATCGATGGTGCGACCGTCATCGACCCGCTGACATTGACTGGAGAGGGTCAGCTCGATGGCCTGGGCTACACCGGAAGGGAAGCCGGTCACGTAGGAAAAATGGTTGCTACGCAGCAGCATTACCAATTGACGGTTTTCGTAGATGCTCGGCTGAAGAATGTTTTGCTGTTCGTGCCAGGCCAGATGTTGCACGCTTGAGGCAATGTTTCCCGCCTCAATGGCCTCGAAGGCATTCAAGACTTGTTCAAACGCCTTCCCAAACGGGAGCGTTTCCTGACTTACCGGCCAAAGCACGGGAAACTTTGCGTACCCATAAATGCCTTCGCGTGCCCTCAAACACTTCTTCAACTCCGCCAACCCTCGCACCGCATAAAACTGATGCAGCGGATAAACGTCCAGAAACAGCGTGGTATTGCCCATCGCCATCATGTCGTACACATGCCGGAACTGTTGCTGCACCAATGACAGCTCTTCACCCGAAGTACGCAAATCCAGCGAAGGCACAGGGTTGCGCGCCCTCGCCTCTTGGTAATCCCCCCAGTCCTCGGCCTGTCGGGGCATTTTGTCCGGAGTGAGCAGCCCGGACTCACGGCGCCCGCCCCGCACCCGCTGCCGCGCCTCATGCTCCTGGCGGATCAGCTCGATACTGTCCGCCGCATGCAGCAATCCACAACCGACCTGCTTGGACGCGAACGCCGCCAGCCCGGCCCACTGGAACCGCGAGTCATGCAGCCACAGTCGGGCATACGCGGCGTTGATCGCCCGATTGCGCTGCACGGGATCGGCGATCAACACGCCGTCAGGAGCGACGATTTTTTCCGCCTCCCGCTGATAGGCACGCCAAAGGCACTGGCACGTCAAAACCGGTACCTCGGTCACCCTCACCCGTTCGCCATACAACCTCTCTTCATTGCACTCGCAGTCGGCGACCGGCGTGATGCTGTGATTCAGGCGCTGGGCATCGCTGGGGTGTTTGTTGAAACACTGGGCCATGTTCGGGCAAACATCCGGTAGGGGTTTCCCTGACCCTACCAGCGCAAAACCCTTGCGAAACCGACCTTGGGAAAAATCAGAAAGCCCTGACAGACGATGACCATCCAGTGCGGGGGAAGCGTCCTCAAAAGCCTTGAGAAACATCCTTTAAGGCCCGGTTCACGGGCACTTGATCGACGAGCAAGTCCCGGACAAAACCGCCCAGTCAGAAACTGAATGGTGACGCACAGCAGATTATTGACGTACGACACTCATGTAAGGGAAAAGAGGTGCTAGCATAGAGCCACCAGTCGATCTCAGCATGCAGCCTAACTAGTAGTCAGGATATGACCGAGCCAGAAGACCCCAGCCGTGAGCGCCTCAAGCACCACTTTGCCCAGCGGGTAATTCATCAGGCACGTCAGATTCTTGAGATATGGCAGCGCCTGCAACGCAGTGAGTGGTCCACTGCCGATCTCGCCGAACTGAGCGAGGCCAATCTGCGCCTGCTGCGTTTTGCCGAGCGCTTCGAACAGCCCGAACACACGCAGCTGGCCCGCCACATCAGCCAGTCGCTGGAAGCGGTGGATGCCAATCGCGGACGCCTGAGCAGCGGCCTGATCACCGACCTCAACCGTTTGATGCAGCGCCTGTCGCGCACCGGGCTGCGCCATGGCGATCAGCTCGATCAGACCTTCCTGCCGCCCCTGCGCAAACCGATCTACGTGATGCTGCAGGATCACGACCGCGCCGAGCGGCTGGCCAAGCAGCTGGAGTTTTTCGGTCTGAGCGCCCAGGCGCTGGACAGTGTGTCGGCGTTTCGCTCCTCGATGGTCGAGCGCCTGCCGGCCGCGATCGTCATGGACGTGGATTTCAGCGGTGCCGGCGTCGGCCTGAAACTCGCCGCCGAAGCCCAGCAGGGTCTGGAAGAACCGCTGCCGCTGCTGTTCTTCAGTCTGCACGAAACCGACACCCCGACCCGCCTCGCGGCGGTACGCGCCGGAGGCCAGGAATTTCTCACCGGCACCCTCGAAGCCTCGAGCCTGCTGGAGAAGATCGAAGTCCTGACCTGCGTCGCCCAGTACGAACCCTATAAAGTGTTGATCATCGACGACTCCCGCGCCCAGGCACTGCACACCGAGCGCCTGCTCAACAGCGCCGGGATCGTCACCCGCACCCTGATCGAACCGATCCAGGCCATGGCGGAGCTGGCGGACTTTCAGCCGGACCTGATCATTCTCGACATGTACATGCCGGCCTGCACCGGCACCGAACTGGCCAAGGTCATCCGTCACAACGACCGCTACGTCAGCGTGCCGATCATTTACCTGTCGGCCGAAGACGATCTGGACAAGCAGCTCGACGCCATGAGCGAGGGCGGCGACGACTTCCTGACCAAGCCGATCAAGCCGCGTCACCTGATCACCACCGTGCGCAACCGCGCCGCCCGCGCGCGCAACCTGAAAGCGCGGATGGTCCGCGACAGCCTCACCGGCCTGTACAACCACACCCACATTCTGCAATTGCTCGAAGACTGCTCGTTCCGCGCCCGCCGCGAGAACAAGCCGCTGAGCTTTGCCATGCTCGACATTGATCACTTCAAACGGGTCAACGACAGCCACGGCCACCCCATGGGCGACCGCGTGATCAAGAGCCTGGCGCTGTTCCTCAAGCAGCGTCTGCGCAAGACCGATTTCATCGGCCGCTACGGTGGCGAAGAGTTCGCCATCGTCATGCCCGACACCGATATAGAAGCCGCGCACAAAGTGCTCGATGAAATCCGCCAGCGCTTTGCCGAGATTCACTATCCGGCCCAGCCGCAGGATCTGTGGTGCACCTTCAGCGCCGGCGTGGTGGAGATGCGCGACGACTCCGACAGCCTGATGATGGCCAGCCAGGCCGACGAGGCGCTGTACCGCGCCAAGGGCGAAGGACGCAATCGGGTGCAGACCGCGCGCGACTCAAAGCAAAGTGCCACTTTTTCATCGGAATCGACCCAATCGGTCATAACCCTGTAACAGAACCGCAATAAATTCAGGCGCTTACCATTCTGCCGTTGGTAGCCGTCATGCGCCTGAAGTTGCTCACCAATCTCAATACTCTGTTGCTGGTCGCCGTCTGCGTGGCTCTCGGTGCCACGCTGTGGTGGTCGCAGAAAGCTCTGGAACGCCCGTATCTGTTGATGGAGCGTTACCTGGGGCTGTCGCAGCAATTTCAGAATGACGTGGCACGCAATGTCGAGGATTACCTGGCCAGTGGCGACGCCCTGCGTCTGAGCAGCGCCAGTCAGGCCATCGATCATTTGCAGAAAGAACTCGGCGAGTTGCCGCCCGCCCTGGCCGACACCCTGCGCCCGAGCCTCACCGACCTCGATGGATTCAGCAAGACCGACCTGCTGGCCGCCGGCAAACTGGCCGGTGACCCACAAGCCCTGCTGTTGCAGGCCGAGCGCGAATTGAGCGCCAGCCTTGATCAGCTCAGCACCTACGCCGGCGGCAACGCGACCTACCTGACGCCCCTGCTGATTGCCTCCCAACAACTGGGCAAACTGTCGCTGGCCCGGGACAAACTGGTCAGCAGCGGACGCAGCGAACTGGCCGCCGATGTCGAGCGCGAAGTCAGCAACATCCGCGCCCAGGCCCAAACGATTGACGCCCTGCCCTTGCTCGGCGTGGTCGCCAGCAGTGAATCCGGCAGCGACGACTTCGCCGCGATGATGGGCATCGAAAGCACAGAAAAAGCCGCCGCCGAAGACGCCGGCGTCGGCCTCAAACGCGAACTCAACAGCCTGCTCGGTCGTTATCCGGCGGAGCTGGCGCGCACCCGCGATCAGATCCAGAAACGCACCGACCTGAGCACCGCGACCCACCAGAAAATCGCTGCCGTGCAGCAAGCCATCGCCGGTCTTGAACCAGTGGTGCGCGCCCAGCACGGGCAGATCCAGGGCGAAGTACGGCTGATGCAAGGCGTGATGATCGGCCTGATTCTGCTGATCGCGCTGCTGATCGATACCCTGCAACGACGCTTGGCCCGAACCTTGACCAACCTCGCGCCGGCGCTGTCGACCTGGGCCGAAGGCGACTTCAGCCGCGATATTCACCTGGGCAAGACCAACCGCGAGCTGCACGACATCGAAGCCTCGCTCAATCGTCTGCGCGCCTATCTGGTGGATCTGGTCGGAACCATTCGCGGCAATGCCGAGCAGGTGGCGGGCAGCAGCCGCACCCTCGCCGAGCTGAGCAATGACTTGCACAGCGGCGCCGAACACCAGGCCGGCGATACAGCGCTGATCCGTGACTCCCTCGGCGAACTGGAAGCGACCATTCAGCAAGTGGCCGGCGATGCACGCCAGGCCGCCGATGCCAGCCGCCATGCCGGGCTCGCCGTCGAACACGGGCAACAAGTGATCGGCCAGAGCCTCACCGGCCTGCACGCGCTGGTCGGCGAAGTGCAAGGCAACGCGCAAATGATCGAACACCTGGCCGAAGAGTCGGCGACCATCGGCGGCGTGCTGACGGTCATTCGCTCGATTGCCGACCAGACCAACCTGCTGGCGCTCAACGCGGCGATCGAAGCCGCCCGCGCCGGGGAAATGGGGCGCGGATTCGCCGTGGTGGCCGAGGAAGTGCGCTCGCTGGCGCAACGCACCGCCGGCGCCACCGCAGAAATCCAGACCCTGATCGCCGGCCTGCAAACTGCAGCGAGGCAATCGGTCGAGGGCATGCGCGCCCAGGTCGAACACGCCGAGGCTACGGCCAATCAGGCGCAATCGGCAGACGGTGCGCTGGACAGGATTGTCGGCGCGATCCAGACCATCTCCGACACGGCCATCCGCATCGCCGACATCACCGCGCAACAGAGCGGCGCGGTCAGCGAGATCCGCGATCACAGCGAACGGATTCACCAGTTGGGCGGGGACAATCTGCTGCGCATCGGCCAGGGTCGCGAGCAAGGCGAGAACCTGCTGTTGCTCGGCGGTCAACTGCACACCGCCGTGCAGGCGTTCCGCGTGTGACACACAGCGCAGGGCCAAGTCCGCTATCATTCCCACACCTCTGATTCGCGAGATTGTCATGCGCCGTCTGCTCTGCCTGCTGTTTTTCGTCTTCGCCCTGCCGGCCGGCGCCGCCGGTCTGTTCGACAGCAAGCCCAGCGCCACGCTGGGCTCGGTCAACAACAGCGCCGATTTCCTGCCGGTGCGCGAAGCCTTTCAACTGAGCCTGGTCGAGAGCACGCCGCAATCGGTCAAGCTGCGCTTCGTCGCCAGCGAAGGCTATTACCTCTACCGCCATCGCTTCCAGTTTCGTGCCGAGCCTGCCGAAGTGAAACTCGGTGCCGCACAACTGCCCCAAGGCGAGCAGAAGCACGACGAGTATTTCGGCGACGTCGAGGTCTACCACGGCATTCTCGATGTGCAACTGCCGCGCAATGATTCCCGGGCGTTCACGCTGGCCGTCACCTATCAGGGCTGCGCCGACAAGGGCTTGTGCTATCCACCGGAAACCGAACGCCTGAGCATCGAAGGCAACGCAGCGCCAAGCGACGCGTCCGCTCCAGTGACGGGCTGGGACTGGCGTGATCTGGCGCTGTTCTTCCTGGCAGGCCTGGGGCTGACCTTCACGCCCTGTGTATTGCCGATGCTGCCGATCCTGTCCGGAGTGGTGTTGCGCGGTCAGGTCGGCGGATGGCGTGGTTTCAATCTGTCGCTGGCTTATGTGCTGCCGATGGCCGCGTGCTTTGCGCTGCTCGGGGCCTTGATGGGGCTGTTCGGTGCGCAACTGAATCTGCAGGCACGGCTGCAATCGGCGTGGGTGCTGGTGCCGTTCGCGATGTTCTTTGCGGTGTTCGCGCTGGCGATGTTCGGCGTGTTCGAGCTGAAACTGCCGCACTTCATCAGCAGCCGCCTCGACCGGATTGCCGGGCGCACCGAAGGCGGCTCGCTGTGGGGCGCGGCGGTGCTGGGTGTGGTGTCGAGTCTGCTGGTCTCGCCGTGCGTTTCCGCACCGCTGGCCGGCGCACTGCTTTATATCAGCGCCAGCGGCGATGCGCTGGGCGGTGGCCTGAAGCTGTTCATGCTCGGCCTGGGCATGGGCGCGCCGCTGTTGCTGGTGGCCACCGGCGGCGCGGCGTGGCTGCCGAAAAGCGGGCCGTGGATGATGTACGTGAAGAACGGCATCGGCGTGTTGCTGCTCGGGCTGGCCATCGGATTGCTCAGCCGGGTACTGCCGGGGCAGATCACGTTGCTGCTGATCGGCTTGCTGGCCGGTGGTGTCGGCCTGTTCCTCGGTGCTCTGGAATTCGTCTACAAACCGCCGCGCAAACGCCTCGGCCAGTTGTTGGGGATGTTTCTGCTGTTTTATGCGCTGGCCTGCTGGTACGGCGCGTTCAGCGGGCAGACCGATCCGTTGAATCCGATAGCCCCGGCGCGCCTTGCCGAGAGCGGCGCGACCGCACAAAACAGCGGTTTGTGGCAGACCGTCAGTACCCCGGCGGAATTGGACCGGGTGCTGCTCGAAGCGAAAACCGCCGGCACCCCGCTGCTGCTCGACTGGTACGCCGACTGGTGCATCAGTTGCAAAGTCATCGAGCACGAAGTGCTCAATGACGCCACGGTCGTGGATCGGCTGAAGGGCTATCGCTTGATCCGCTTCGACATCACCGAAAGCAATGCTGAGCAACGCACCCTGCTGGATCGCTACAGCCTGTTCGGCCCACCGGCGCTGATGTTCTTTGGCAAGGACGGGGTGGAACGTCGCGATGTGAGGGTGATCGGCGAGATCAACGCCAGCGACTTCGCCGAACGTGTTGCCAAAGCGAATGACCGGATTTAATCGGTCGGTCACATATTTTGCGCAAACATCGGACATCGTGCTGGCTATTGCAGAGAACTGGACAGTCACAAAGTCTTTGCGGCATAGTCGCCGAGTTCTGACGAAGGCTCACCCATAACAAGGAACACGCAGATGGCAACGCTACTGGTGCTGCACGGCCCCAACCTGAACCTGCTCGGCACCCGGGAGCCCGGGACCTACGGGTCGACCACCCTGGCGCAGATCAATCAGGATCTGGAACGCCGCGCCCGCGAAGCCGGCCATCATCTGCTGTATCTGCAAAGCAACGCCGAGTACGAATTGATCGATCGCATCCACGCCGCACGCGGTGAAGGCGTCGACTTCATTCTGATCAACCCGGCAGCATTTACACACACAAGTGTCGCATTACGTGACGCGCTGCTGGGAGTGAGCATCCCATTCATCGAAGTGCATTTGTCCAACGTGCACAAACGCGAACCTTTCCGCCATCACTCCTACTTCTCCGACGTAGCGGTAGGAGTGATCTGCGGCCTTGGCGCCAGCGGTTATCGACTGGCCCTGGAGGCTGCACTAGAGCAGCTTGAACACCAAGCTATACGCCCCTGACCGACCCTTGGGAGTTGATGATTCATGGATATCCGTAAAGTTAAGAAACTGATCGAATTGCTGGAAGAGTCCGGCATCGACGAGCTCGAGATCAAGGAAGGCGAAGAGTCCGTACGCATCAGCCGTCACAGCAAGACCCCGGCGCAGCAGTACTACGCTCCGGCTCCGATGCAGGCTCCGGCCGCTGCACCTGCCGCCGCTGCCGCTCCGGTGGCTGCTGCAGCCGCCGCTCCAGCTGCCGCTGCTGCTCCAGCGCTGAACGGCACCGTGGCCCGTTCGCCGATGGTCGGCACCTTCTATCGCAAATCTTCGCCAACCTCGCCGTCCTTCGTTGAAGTCGGCCAGACCGTGAAGAAAGGCGACACCCTGTGCATCGTCGAAGCCATGAAGATGATGAACCACATCGAAGCTGAAACCAGCGGTGTGATCGAGTCCATCCTCGTCGAAGACGGCCAGCCGGTTGAGTACGACCAACCGCTGTTCACCATCGTTTGAACTGCGGAGAGCCTTTGATGACTGCGAAGTTGGAAAAAGTTCTGATCGCTAACCGCGGTGAGATCGCCCTGCGGATTCTGCGTGCCTGCAAAGAGATGGGCATCAAGACCGTCGCCGTTTACTCCAAGGCCGACAAAGAGCTGATGCACCTGGGTCTGGCAGACGAATCCGTCTGCATCGGCCCGGCTTCTGCCGCGCACTCCTACCTGCACATCCCGGCAATCATTGCGGCCGCTGAAGTGACTGGCGCCACCGCCATTCACCCAGGCTACGGTTTCCTCGCGGAAAACGCCGACTTTGCTGAGCAGGTCGAGAACTCCGGCTTCGCCTTCATCGGCCCGAAAGCCGAAACCATTCGCCTGATGGGCGACAAGGTATCGGCCAAGCACGCGATGATCGAAGCCGGCGTGCCAACCGTTCCAGGTTCCGACGGCCCGCTGCCGGAAGACGAGGAAACGGCGCTGCGCATCGGTCGTGAAGTCGGCTATCCGGTGATCATCAAGGCCGCCGGCGGCGGTGGTGGTCGCGGCATGCGCGTGGTGCACAAGGAAGAAGACCTGATCGCCTCGGCCAAACTGACCCGCTCCGAAGCAGGCGCGGCGTTCGGCAACCCGATGGTCTATCTGGAAAAATTCCTGACCAACCCGCGTCACGTCGAAGTGCAGGTTCTGTCCGACGGCCAGGGCAACGCCATCCATCTGGGTGACCGCGACTGCTCGCTGCAACGCCGTCACCAGAAAGTTCTCGAAGAAGCGCCGGCACCGGGCATCGACGAGAACGCGCGCAAGGAAGTCCTGGCTCGCTGCGTCAAGGCGTGCATCGACATCGGCTACCGTGGCGCCGGCACCTTCGAGTTCCTGTACGAGAACGGTCGTTTCTACTTCATCGAAATGAACACCCGTGTTCAGGTGGAGCACCCGGTTTCGGAAATGGTCACCGGTATCGACATCGTCAAGGAGATGCTCAGCATCGCCGCTGGCAACAAGCTGTCGTACACCCAGGACGATGTGGTCATCCGCGGTCACTCGCTGGAATGCCGAATCAACGCCGAAGACCCGAAAACCTTCATGCCGAGCCCGGGTACGGTCAAGCATTTCCACGCACCAGGCGGCAACGGCGTTCGCGTCGATTCGCACCTGTACAGCGGTTATGCCGTTCCGCCGAACTACGACTCGCTGATCGGCAAGCTGATCACTTACGGCGCGACCCGCGACGAAGCCATGGCCCGCATGCGCAATGCCCTGGACGAAATCGTGGTCGACGGGATCAAGACCAACATCCCGCTGCACCGTGATCTGACCCGCGACGAAGGCTTCTGCAAAGGGGGCGTGAACATTCACTACCTCGAGCACAAGCTGGCTGGCGACAAGCACTAAGCTTCAGCCCGCACCTGACAAGGCCGCCTTCGGGCGGCTTTGTTGTTTCCGAAGGTTTCATCTGCTCACACATTCCCCGTTCCCACAAAACCGTCGCGCTCGCGTAAACTTGCGCGCTTCTCGCAGGCCGCTAGGCTGCAATCAATCTTTTTCACAGGTGCCCGCCATGCCTTGGCTGCAAGTCCGTCTCGCCATCAGCCCAGAACAAGCCGAAACCTACGAAGACGCTTTCCTTGAAGTGGGCGCCGTTTCGGTGACCTTCATGGATGCCGAAGATCAGCCGATCTTCGAACCGGAACTCAATACGACCCCGCTGTGGGCGCACACCCACTTGCTGGCCCTGTTCGAGGGCGGCACCGAAGCCGCCCCGGTACTGGCCCATCTGGAACTGCTGACCGGCAGCCCGCTGCCCGAGCATCACAGCGAAGTGATCGAAGACCAGGACTGGGAACGCAGCTGGATGGATGGTTTCCAGCCGATGCGCTTCGGTCAGCGCCTTTGGATCGTGCCGAGCTGGCACGCCGCGCCGGAACCGGACGCGGTCAACCTGCTGCTGGACCCGGGCCTGGCGTTCGGTACCGGCACCCACCCGACCACCGCGCTGTGCCTGGAATGGCTGGACGGCCAGGACCTGAAAGACTGCAACGTGCTGGATTTCGGCTGCGGCTCGGGGATTCTGGCCATCGCCGCCCTGCTGCTCGGCGCCAAGGAAGCCGTGGGCACCGACATCGACGTGCAGGCGCTGGAAGCCTCTCGCGACAACGCCGGGCGCAACAACATCGCTGACGAGTTGTTCCCGCTGTACCTGCCGCAAGACCTGCCGCAGGTCAAAGCCGACGTGCTGGTGGCCAACATCCTCGCCGGTCCGTTGGTTTCCCTGGCACCGCAACTGTCCAGCCTGGTCAAATCCGGCGGGCGTCTGGCGCTGTCCGGGATCCTCGCCGAACAAGGTGACGAAGTCGCCGCCGCCTACGCGCAGGACTTCGATCTCGACCCGATCGCCAATCGCGATGGCTGGGTGCGCATCACCGGCCGTCGGCGCTAGAATGACCGCCTGCTCAATCCGGATCGCCGCATGACCGACAGCTTCGTCACCCAGTGCCCGCATTGCCAAACCAGTTTCCGCGTCAGCCACGCTCAGTTGAGTGTGGCCCGCGGGGTGGTTCGTTGCGGCTCCTGCCTGCAAGTGTTCAATGCCGCCAAGCAATTGCTGGAGCAACACGCTGGCAAGGAAGCTGTCACGCCGGTGGCGCCGTTAATCAGCGAGCCGGCGCCTGTCGAGCCATCGGCCATCGTCGAAACGCCCGAACCACGCGCCATCAGCCAGAAGCAACGGAGCGCCGCCGAGCTGGATCTGGACAGCCTGGACCTGGACGAAGAACTGGCCCGCCTCGAGCAACGGGAAATCCAGCCGACCACCGAGCTCGGTCGCCCGCGCGAAGATGCCCTGAGCGCTCGCCGCGACAGCCACGAACCGGAAGAGACGACGTGGCCGGACAGTCTGTTCAGCGAACCGGCGGATGAGCGCACACCAGAGGTCGAAGAGACACCCGAAGTCATCGAGCCCGAGCCGCTCCGACCGGAGCGCACCGAGCCCTCGCTGTCGCTGGAGCCGGTGGATCTCGATGACGAACCGCCAATTCCGCCAATGCGCCTGCACGATCCGATCGACCCGAATGCCCGACGCGAACGCCTGTCGGCCAGCGACGACATGGATGACGAACGGCCACTGATCGTGCCTGCGCGCAAAAAACGCGAACGCGTCGAAACCAGTGCGCGCGCCGAAGCGTTGCAGGACCTGACCGACGATCCGCTGCAACTGGACTGGCAGAAACGCCGCTCGCCCTGGGGCCGTCGCCTGCTCTGGCTGTTGCTGATCGCGCTCGCCGCCGCCGGTCTGGCCGGACAGTACATCGCCTATCACTTCGACGAACTGGCGCGCCAGGATCAATACCGGCCGTGGTTCCAGCAACTGTGCCCGCAAATCGGCTGCACGGTGCCGTCCAAGGTGGATATCGCCAAGATCAAGAGCAGCAACCTGGTGGTGCGCAGCCACCCGGAGTTCAGCGGTGCGCTGGTGGTGGACGCGATCATTTACAACCGCGCCCCTTTCTCGCAGCCGTTTCCGCTGCTGGAGCTGCGCTTCGCCGACCTCAATGGCCACCTGATCGCCAGTCGTCGCTTCAAACCCGGCGAATACCTCAACGGCGACCTCGAAGGCATGGCGGAAATGCCGCCGCAGACGCCGATCCACATCGCGCTGGACATCCTTGATCCAGGCCCGAAAGCCGTGAACTACAGCCTGAGTTTCCACTCGCCCGAGTGAAACGCTTCACCGCTCCCCGATTGACGGCAGATTTCTGACTGCGCAGCGCGCGACCAAACCGGCGGTAATAACAGAATAACTGTTCAGATTTTGTTCAATTCAGCCTTTATCCAGTCATCGAGAGCGGGTATCATGCCAACCCTTTTTCGAACTCTCATGATCCGGCCCCACTTCAGGGAAGTCCTATGTCGGCGGTACGCATCGGCCCATATACATTGCAGAACGGCTTGATCCTCGCCCCGATGGCGGGCGTCACCGACCAGCCCTTTCGTCAGCTGTGCAAGCGTTTGGGCGCAGGGCTTGTAGTCTCGGAAATGGTCACCAGCGACATGAGCCTGTGGAACACCCGCAAGTCGCGCATGCGCATGATCCACGAAGGTGATCCCGAGCCACGCTCGGTGCAGATCGCCGGTGGCGATGCGCAGATGCTGGCGGATGCGGCCCGGGCCAACGTCGAGCTGGGCGCGCAGATTATCGATATCAACATGGGTTGCCCGGCGAAGAAGGTCTGCAACAAGGCCGCCGGCTCCGCGTTGTTGAAGGATGAGGCACTGGTTACCGAGATCCTGCATGCCGTCGTGGCGGCGGTTGATGTACCGGTGACCCTGAAGATCCGCACCGGATGGGATCGTGACAACAAGAACGGCCTGACGGTGGCGAAGATCGCCGAGCAGGCCGGGATCACGGCGCTGGCGGTGCATGGCCGCACCCGCGCCGACCTGTACACCGGCGAAGCCGAGTACGACACCATTGCCGCGATCAAGCAGGCAGTGTCGATTCCGGTCTTTGCCAACGGCGACATCGTATCGCCGGAAAAGGCCCGCTACGTGCTCGACGCGACCGGTGCCGATGGCCTGTTGATCGGCCGGGCCGCCCAGGGGCGGCCATGGATTTTTCGTGAGATCGAACACTTCCTGCGTACCGGCGAAAAACTGCCGGCGCCGGAGCTGATCGAGGTGGAACGCATTCTGCTTGAGCATCTGGCCGCCCTCCACGCCTTCTATGGGGACGTGATGGGCGTGCGAATTGCCCGCAAACATGTGGGCTGGTATCTCGCAACCTTGCCGGGCGCCAGGGAATTTCGCGCCCACTTCAATCGTTTGGATGGTACGGAAACACAATGCGCCAACGTTCGGGAGTTCTTCGCCGAGCGTTACAAGAGCCTGACAGGGGACGGAGAAGGGGTGGCCGCATGACGATGATGACCGAGACTTTAGTGAGTGGAACAACACCCGTGAGCGACAACGTGAATTTGAAACAGCACCTCAATACCCCGAGCGAAGAAGGCCAGACCCTTCGCGGGAGTGTCGAGAAGGCGCTGCACAATTATTTCGCCCACCTTGAGGGCGCGTCCGTCACGGACGTGTACAACCTGGTGCTCTCCGAAGTCGAGGCTCCCCTGCTCGAAAGCGTGATGAACTACGTCAAGGGCAACCAGACCAAGGCCAGCGAGCTGCTCGGACTGAACCGTGGCACGCTGCGCAAGAAACTCAAGCAGTACGATCTGCTGTAAGCATTCAATCAAACCAGAAAGGCGCCCGCGTAAAACCGGTCGCCTTTTTTGCTGACTTCCCTTGCTTTTGATGGAAATTGAGATGACCGACCAGACTACCCGCCTGCCGATCCGCCGCGCCTTGATCAGTGTTTCCGACAAGACCGGGATCCTCGAATTCGCCAGGGAGCTGGAAGCCCTGGGCGTGGAAATCCTTTCCACCGGCGGGACCTTCAAACTGCTGCAGGACAATGGCGTGGCCGCAGTGGAAGTCGCGGATTACACCGGTTTCGCAGAGATGATGGACGGTCGGGTGAAAACCCTGCACCCGAAAATCCACGGCGGGATCCTCGGTCGTCGCGGTATCGACGACGCGATCATGAATGAGCACGGCATCAAGCCGATCGACCTGGTAGCCGTCAACCTGTACCCGTTCGAAGCCACCATCAGCAAGCCAGGCTGCGACCTGCCGACCGCCATCGAGAACATCGACATCGGCGGCCCGACCATGGTCCGTTCGGCGGCGAAAAACCACAAAGACGTGGCGATCGTGGTGAATGCCAGCGATTACGCCAACGTCCTGGAAAACCTCAAGGCCGGCGGCCTGACCTACGCTCAGCGTTTCGACCTGATGCTCAAGGCGTTCGAACACACGGCTGCCTACGACGGCATGATCGCCAACTACATGGGCACCGTGAACCAGGCTGCCGAAACCCTGAGCACCGAAGGCCGCAGCGAATTCCCGCGCACCTTCAACAGCCAGTTCATCAAGGCCCAGGAAATGCGCTACGGCGAGAACCCGCACCAGAGCGCGGCGTTCTACGTTGAAGCCAAACCGGCCGAAGTCGGCATCGCCACCGCCACCCAGCTGCAAGGTAAAGAACTGTCGTACAACAACGTGGCCGACACCGACGCCGCGCTGGAATGCGTGAAGAGCTTCGTCAAACCGGCCTGCGTGATCGTCAAGCACGCCAACCCGTGCGGCGTGGCCGTGAGCCCGGACGCCGAAGGCGGTATCCGTCAGGCCTACGAACTGGCCTACGCCACCGACACCGAATCCGCGTTTGGCGGCATCATCGCCTTCAACCGTGAACTGGATGCCGAGACCGCCAAGGCGATCGTCGAGCGTCAGTTCGTTGAAGTGATCATCGCCCCAAGCGTCAGCGAAGAAGCCCGCGCCATTGTCGCCGCCAAGGCCAACGTGCGCCTGCTGGCCTGCGGCGAGTGGTCGGCCGATCGCGTTCCGGCCTGGGACTACAAGCGCGTCAACGGCGGCCTGCTGGTACAGAGCCGCGACATCGGCATGATCGGCGCCGACGACCTGAAAGTGGTGACCAAGCGCGCCCCGACCGAACAGGAAGTCCACGATCTGATCTTCGCCTGGAAAGTGGCCAAGTTCGTCAAGTCCAACGCCATCGTCTATGCCAAGAACCGTCAGACCATCGGTGTCGGCGCCGGCCAGATGAGCCGCGTGAACTCGGCGCGTATCGCGGCGATCAAGGCTGAGCACGCCGGTCTGCAAGTGGCTGGTTCGGTGATGGCATCGGACGCGTTCTTCCCGTTCCGCGACGGTCTGGACAATGCGGCCAAGGTCGGTATCACGGCGGTGATCCAGCCGGGTGGCTCGATGCGTGATGCCGAGGTGATTGCAGCGGCTGATGAAGCCGGCATCGCCATGGTTTTCACCGGCATGCGCCACTTCCGTCACTAATCAGACAACGGCCGCACAGAAGCCGGCATCTGCAGCGTTGGAGCCGACCTCGATGATGCTCATTGCCAAACGGCAACTCCGCTCACCGAGCTCGACTCCGCCTTGCATCTACCGACTTCATTGCGACCTTCTGGAGCGTGAAGCGCTTCAGGTTCTAAAACAGAATTAGCGTCATCCGAGGTTTTTGAAATGAATGTTTTGATCATTGGCAGCGGTGGCCGCGAACACGCCCTGGCCTGGAAAGTGGCTCAGGATCCGCGTGTGCAGAAGGTTTTCGTCGCGCCGGGCAATGCCGGTACCGCGATTGAAGCCAAGTGCGAGAACGTCGCCATCGACGTGCTGGCCCTCGAGCAGCTCGCTGACTTCGCCGAGAAAAACGTTTCCCTGACCATCGTCGGCCCGGAAGTGCCGCTGGTGGCTGGCGTCGTCGACCTGTTCCGCACCCGTGGCCTGGACTGCTTCGGCCCGACCGCCGGTGCCGCGCAGCTGGAAGGCTCGAAAGCCTTCACCAAGGATTTCCTGGCGCGCCACAAGATCCCGACTGCCGACTACCAGAACTTCACCGAGATCGAGCCGGCCCTGGCTTATCTGCGTGAAAAAGGCGCACCGATCGTGATCAAGGCCGACGGCCTGGCCGCCGGTAAAGGCGTGATCGTCGCCATGACCCTGGCCGAAGCCGAAGACGCCGTGCGCGACATGCTCGCCGGCAATGCCTTTGGCGACGCCGGTTCGCGCGTCGTCATCGAAGAGTTCCTCGACGGCGAAGAAGCCAGCTTCATCGTCATGGTCGACGGCAAGAACGTCCTGCCGATGGCCACCAGCCAGGACCACAAACGCGTCGGCGACGGCGACAGCGGCCCGAACACCGGCGGCATGGGTGCTTACTCCCCGGCTCCGGTAGTGACCGCTGACGTGCACCAGCGCGTGATGGACCAGGTGATCTGGCCGACCGTGCGCGGCATGGCCGAGGAAGGCAACGTCTACACCGGTTTCCTGTACGCCGGTCTGATGATCGACAAGGCCGGCAATCCAAAGGTCATCGAGTTCAACTGCCGTTTCGGCGATCCGGAAACCCAACCGGTGATGCTGCGTCTGCAATCGAGCCTGGTGCTGCTGGTCGAAGCGGCACTGGCCCAGGCGCTGGACAAGGTTGAAGCGCAGTGGGATCCACGTCCGAGCGTCGGCATCGTGCTGGCCGCCGGCGGTTACCCGGGCGACTACGCCAAGGGCGCGCCGATCAACGGTCTGGACGCCGCCGCTGCACTGGAAGGCAAGGTCTTCCACGCCGGTACTGCGCTCAAGGACGGCAACGTCGTGACGGCCGGCGGTCGGGTGCTGTGCGCCACCGCCATGGGCGCCAGCGTCGGCGCCGCCCAGGAGCAGGCCTACAAACTGGCCAAGGCCATCGACTGGGAAGGCTGCTTCTACCGCACCGACATTGGCTACCGTGCCATTGCCCGTGAACGCGGTGAGTCTCAGTAATAAGCTACGCTGTGTTTCCGGCAGGGGCTCATCGCCCTTGCCGGACTGTTCCGACGCTGCGCATCGTTATATTCTGGCATCAACCTACGAAGGGATTTCGCCGTGCGCTGGCTCAGGATTGCCATAGGCTTCACCGTCACGCTGTTGACCTTGCTCTGCATGCTCCCGGCCCAGGCCGCACAAGGCAGTGGCTGGTCGGTATTGCTCGACGATCAGGGCAACCTCCAGCTGAGCGACATCCGCTCCGCCCGCTACACCAATCAATTCAGCCCTATCGAGCTTGACCGCCTCACCGCGGCCGAACCCGATGGCGCCTTGTGGCTGCGCTTCAGGCTGGCGCCCGGCAAGCACGAGCAAGTGCTGCGGATCTTCGCCCCAGACCTGTCGCACCTCAATCTGTATGTCCTCGACGGCGACCGTCTGATCGAGCAACGCGACACCGGCACCGCTCAACCCCAGGTGGAACGACCGTTGCCGAGCAGCGACTTCATGCTGCCGTTGCCGCAGAGCGACAAGCCCCTCGATGTCTACCTGCGACTGGTCTCCGATCATCAGTTGCGCCCTTACATCACCCTGCAATCGGCGGTGATGGCCGCGGCCAATCACAACCAGACCCTGGTCTACGGCCTGCTGTTCGGCTGTCTGGCGATGCTGATCCTGCACAACCTGATCCGCTACGCCTACACCCGCTCGCGCAGCAGCCTGTGGCTGGCCGTCTGTGAAGCGCTGCTGAGCCTGAGCCTGTTGCTGCTGCTCAACCTCGCCGGGCCGTGGCTGCCGAACTGGCACGCGATCCAGACCCCCGGCGCCTATCTGGCGCTGCTGCTGACCGCACCGGCCGGCCTGATGTTCGCCTACCGCTTTTTCGCTCCGCTCGGCCCGCATCCGCTGAACAAGCTGCTGATCGGCGACATTCTGTTCATCGTGATCTGCAGCCTGTTGCTGTTGTTCGTCAACACCCTGCCGCTGAACATCATTACCTATGCACTCGTCGCCCTGGCCGGCCTGAGCATGTTGCTGGTGGGTTCCTATCACTGGCAAAAAGGCTACCGCCCTGCCCGGCTGTTCGTTGCCGCCATGGTGGTGTTCAACATCGGCACGCTGATCATCCTCCCGGCCTTGCTGGGTCTGACCCTGGTGGCGCCACAAGGCCTGATCATGACCCTGATGGGTTTCATCTGCATCAGCGGCCTGCTGATGAGCATCGCCCTGGGCGAGCGCCAGCGCAGCATCACCGAAAGCCGCTTCAGCATCAGCCGCGACCTTGCGGCGAGCAACGCCGAGATCAATGCCAAGGCCGAATTCCTGGCCAAGATCAGCCACGAAATCCGCACGCCGATGAACGGCGTACTGGGCATGACCGAACTGCTGCTTGGCACGCCGCTGTCGGTCAAGCAACGCGACTACGTGCAGACCATCCACAGCGCCGGCAACGAACTGCTGACCCTGATCAACGAGATCCTCGACATCTCGCGGCTCGAGTCCGGCCAGATCGAACTGGACGATGTGCAGTTCGACCTCAACGCGCTGATCGATGATTGCCTGAGTATTTACCGCGCCAAGGCCGAACAGCAGAACGTTGAACTGATCAGCTTCATCCAGCCGCAAGTGCCACGGGTCATCAGTGGTGACCCGACGCGCCTGCGCCAGACATTGCTGAGTCTGTTGGAAAACGCCCTGAAGAAAACCGAAGAAGGCGAAGTGCTGGTGGTGGTCGCCCTCGACGAACGCGGCGCCGGGCCACGCCTGCGCATTGCCGTGCAGGACAGCGGCCAGCCGATGGATCAGGAAGAACGCGACGCACTGATGCACGCCGAGTTGCACAGCAAGCACTTCCTGTCGGCCAACCGCCTGGGCGGCAATCTCGGTCTGGTGATCGCCCGCCAATTGATCCGTTTGATGCAGGGCGAGTTCGGCATCAAGAGCGGCGCCAGCCAGGGCAGCACGCTGTGGCTGACCCTGCCGCTGGACCCCGATCGTCTGGAGCACCCGACCTCGGACCTCGACAGCCCGCTGCAAGGCGCCCGCGTGCTGGTGGTCGACGACAACGACACCTGCCGCAAGGTGCTGGTGCAGCAATGCAGCGCCTGGGGCCTGAACGTCAGCGCCGTGCCGTCGGGCAAGGAAGCGCTGGCCCTGCTGCGCACCAAGGCACACCTGCGGGATTACTTTGACGTGGTTCTGCTGGACCAGAACATGCCCGGCATGACCGGCATGCAACTGGCGGCCAAGATCAAGGAAGACCCGAGCCTGAACCACGACATCCTGCTAATCATGCTCACCGGCATCAGCAATGCGCCGAGCAAGATCATCGCGCGCAATTCGGGGATCAAGCGCATCCTGGCCAAACCGGTGGCCGGCTACACCCTCAAGACCACGCTCGCTGACGAGTTGAACCAGCGCAACCGCGGCCAGGTGGTGTTCCAGCCGCAGCCAGCCAGCCCCGCTGCGCCGGTCAAGGTGCCAAGCGACTTCCGCATTCTGGTGGCCGAAGACAATACGATTTCCACCAAGGTCATCCGTGGCATGCTCGGCAAACTCAATCTGCAACCGGACACTGCCAGCAATGGCGAAGAAGCCCTGCAGGCAATGAAAGCCCAGCGTTATGACCTGGTGTTGATGGACTGCGAAATGCCGATCCTCGACGGGTTCTCGGCGACTCAGCAATTGCGCGCATGGGAAGTCAGCAACCAGCGCATCCGCACGCCGATCGTGGCGCTGACCGCGCACATCCTCGCTGAACACAAGGAGCGCGCGCGTCAGGCCGGGATGGACGGGCACATGGCCAAACCGGTGGAGCTGTCGCAACTGCGTGAGCTGATCGAACACTGGGTGGCGCAGCGCGACCAACAGAATCGCACCGCCTCAACGTTCTGAGCGGCGTTGCCGATCATGCGTCTCGCCGCTATTCAACAGCCATCGCCAAAACGTGAGCCGCATGCCTGTCCCTGACTTTCAAGGCGATGGCATCACGTACAGGCCCGTAGAGTGTTTCCGACAAACTGGCTTTGGCGTAGCGCAAGCAGACCGCTCCCTGTATGTCCCGTGCTTCGTAACGCTGGGCCAGCGGGTTGAGTTCGATAGACCCATTAGCCTGAAACTCAACATAGACGCTCGAAATGCGCATTGGCGTCGAGGCGATGATCGCTAGCAATCGAACGGGGCCGGCAGGGGCATGAGCCTCACCGGGTAGGGACATGTTCCTTTGTACATGGGCTCGCAGCAGCGCCATGACGGGTTCGGCTCCCGATAACTGAGCCAAACGCTGCAAGGTCGCCAACGCAGCACTGGCGTTTTGCGAATCACCTTTGGCAATAGCGCCACTGATCCACTCGCTGACGGATTCGACATCCCCCTCATTGACGGACCAGTCTTGTCGGGCGCGCGCGTATCGCAGCCAGTAGTCATCCATCAATTGGATGTAAGCGTCATACCAGTCGGTACCTTGCGACTTTTCGACTTTCTTGCTCGCGGCCAACTGCGCCAACAACACTGAGTTGACCAGATCGCTGTAACTATCCGCATCGTCCGCTGCCGGTAGCAACATCACGCAAGCGCCAACGATTAAAACCGAATAATCAAGTTTCATATCGTCCCCCCGTAGAAAAGGCGACCTGTTACGGCCGCCTTTTCACTCATCAAATGTCGATCTCGTCAATCTTGTCCTTGTGCGGAACCAACTTGTTCTTGATCAAATCACGAACACCATCAGCCACCAATGTATTTTTGGCAAATACCGTTTCACCGCGATACAACTTCACATTACGAATATCAACATCCACAAACATGACTTTGGTCGAGGTGTTCCGACGCAGGAAGCGCACCGCGCCGA
The DNA here is from genome assembly GCF_046487845.1 of Pseudomonas sp. PHC1. NCBI lineage: Bacteria > Pseudomonadati > Pseudomonadota > Gammaproteobacteria > Pseudomonadales > Pseudomonadaceae > Pseudomonas > Pseudomonas sp. PHC1. The sequence continues at coordinate 371,671 of NZ_JBJXHJ010000003.1, read as the reverse complement.
CCGCCATGATCGCTTCACCGTCGACTTCCACGCAGGCGGCGCTGGAAACACCACCGACGCCATGCTCGAGCAGATTGCGTTCGTAAACGGTCAGTGCTGCGGTGTCACGCTTTTGCAGGGCGGCAATGGCATCGCCCGCTACTTTCAGCATCAATGCGCTGGTTGGGCCAGGCAAGGCAACACCCGCGACGACCGAAGACAGAATCTCCAGAACCAGTTTGTCCATGCGAACACTGGTACCACCCACATGCAGATCGCTGTAGTAACGGCTGACGGGTGTCCAGCCTGCCATGGTCATGATTTCCCGGAAGTACAGGTACCATTCCTTGCCCTGAGATTCTTCAGGGTATTTTTTGTTTGCTGCACGCGTTGCGAATAAAAAAGCATTCTGCGCATCGGACTTGTTATCGCCAGTGAGTTTACTGGAGAAACCCAGCACGCCCTCACCGACGATGCTACCGCGCGACGGCGCTTCGACATCATCGCCGGAAATCTGCAAGCCACGTGGCTTGATAACCAGCGGGTCACCGATATCACACTCACCCAGCGTTTTAAGACAGGTGTTTACATAACTTTCACGAACAGCTTGATTATACATTCGACACATCCATTAGTTAGAATCACAAGCTCCTCATGAACTTGCCAAATAACAATAACCAAGCATCAAACAAACAACAAAGCAAAACATGTAACTTCATATCTGAACTTTTCACCCACTTAGCAACTTCAACACAAGTTAAATAAAACCTGATTAAAACCACGCTTCCAGACACAAACAACTAAACCACTGATAGACTCCACGTCGTCCACTCCACAGCGGCGAGTCGAAGCCATGCTCCATGTGTTGTTCAGCGTTTACCTGAAGATGCTTGTGCTCTACAGCCCGTTCTTCGTGCTGTCCTGCTTTATCAGCCTGACCCGTGGCTATTCGCGCAAGGAGCAACGACGCCTGGCCTGGAAAGTGGCGATCGCCACGCTGGTCTCCAGCGTTCTTCTGTATTTGTTCGGGCGAGTGATTTTCGATGTGTTCGGCATTACCGTGGATGCTTTCCGGATCGGCGCCGGCAGCGTGCTGTTCATCTCTGCACTGGGCATGGCGCAAGGCAAGTCGGTGGTGCAGACGGACAATGTGCAGCAGGACGTGACGATCGTGCCGCTGACCATTCCCCTGACTGTCGGCCCGGGCACTATTGGTGCGTTGCTGGTCATGGGCGTCAGTCAGCCCCACTGGGACGATAAACTCACCGCCATCATGAGCATCGCCCTGGCCAGCTTTACCGTGGGCGTCGTGCTTTATCTGTCGAACCGCATCGAACGGATCCTCGGCGATCAAGGCTTGCAGATCGTCAGCCGACTGATGGGGCTGTTCGTCTGTGCGCTCGCTGCGCAGATCATCTTCACCGGCGTGAAAGGCTATCTGGTGCCGTGATACCGGACCTGCAAAAAACACCGAAATGAAAAGCGGCTCCCGAGGAGCCGCTTTTTTTGCATCAACCTTTCGGTTTTTCGCCATACCAACGAGGCGTGTATACCCAGTCGCCTCCCGTTAAGCGGGGGAAGGTGCAGGTGGTGGATGAACCGATCAGCACCATGGTGCGCATGTCCACCTGATCCGGGGTCAACGCTCCCAGCGTAGTGGTACGCAGGGTCTGCCCCGGTCTGCCGATATCGCGACCGAGCACCACCGGCGTCTGCGGCGTGCGATGTTGGGCAACGATTTCCAGGGCTCGTCCCAACTGCCACGGACGGGCGCGAGAGATCGGGTTGTAAAACGCCAATGCCAGATCGGCCTCGGCGGCCAGGTCCAGGCGCTTCTCAATGATCGACCACGGCTTGAGGTTGTCCGACAGCGACATCACGCAAAAGTCGTGTCCCAGCGGTGCACCGGCCTGAGCGGCGGTGGCAAGTGAAGCGGATACTCCCGGCAGGATTTCCAGATCGACGCTGTGCCACGCCGGATCCGTCGACTCGTGCAACGCTTCGAGCACCGCCGCCGCCATGGCGAACACCCCCGGATCGCCGGACGAAACCACAATCACCGAACGGCCCTGTGCGGCCAGTCGAAAAGCGTGGCGGGCACGCTGCATTTCTTCGCGGTTGTCGGTGCAATGCTGCACCTGATCGTCGCGGAAGGGACCTGCCATGCGCACGTAGGTTTCATAACCCAATACGTCGGTGGCACGGGCCAGCTCGGCTTTCACCGCCGGCACCATCAGCTCGGCCGCGCCCGGACCGAGGCCGATGACGGCCAGGCGACCGCGTGGACGGCCGACCTGCGAAACATCCAACGGCTGTTCGGTCACGGCGATGGCAATGTCGCGGGATGTTGTGATGATTCGAGCGTCGGGAACAGCATCGCGAGCCAGCTCACCGATGTCACTCGCCGGCGCGACAAAGCGCAGCGGCACTCCCAGCTCGAGCGCTGCTTCACGCAACGCCGGGCTGGCCATCTGAACGTCCGCCGCCACCAGACAGGCCAGCGATTGAATCGCCACACCAGCCTGCCGCAACGCATCACGGATGGTGCCCGGCAGGTCGACCACATCAGCACCTACCGCTACCGCCACACTGCGTGGATAAATCAACAACTCACTGGCGCTCGCCGCACGAGCATCGCTGCCCACGTGAATCGAGCGCTGCGCCTGTGGATCTTCCGGCAGTTGCGCCTGCGCAAGCCACGGCGCAGCACCGTCGATGCGCACGCTGTGGCCGGCGAGCAGATCGGACACGAAGCGTTTGCCCTGCTCCAGATCGCCGAGGGCATAACCGCCGGGCGGGTTGAGCAGGCAAGTGCCGAAACGCAATTCGCCGCTGGTGGTGATCGCTGCGGCCACTTCAAGCGCCGCAGCCATCTCGCGGGCCATGACATTCACCCCGCCCAGACCGCCGAGCAGCGGCACCACGGCGCTGCCGTCTTCAGCCACGGCGAGCACCGGCGGTTCGGCGCCTTTCTCCAGCAACAGCGGCGCCAGTGTGCGGATGACAATGCCCGCCGCGCACAAGGCAATGATCGGCGTGTCCTGTTGATACAGCTCGCGCAGGGTCGCGCCGAATTCGCTGTAAGTCCGGTCGGCGCCTTCGACGCGCCCTTTCAGTCCGAGAACCTGCGCGCCCGGATAGACCTGCTGCAGACGACGGGCCGTGGCCAGCGCGCCCTGGCCGAGAATGACGATGGCCGGTGTGGAATGGGTCATCAGCCTTGCCACCGTTCGCCGGGCACAATGATCAGCGAGAAGTACGGCGACGACATCGGCTCGACCTCATCCAGCGGCACGATCTTCTGGTTGGCCATGGTCGCGCGCTCGACGTACAGTGCACGCTCGGCCAGGCCCAGCTCCGCCAACACGTCGCGCACTTTCGGAAAGTTGCGCCCCAGCTTCATGATCACCGCCGCATCGGCATCGGCCAGACGGCGCTTGAGCTCCTCATGAGGCAGCACGCCGGACAGCACCGACAGGCTCTGATTGCGATACACCAGCGGCGCGCCCAACACCGACGCGCCGCCCAGCATCGAGCAGACGCCCGGCACGACTTCGGCTTCGTAACGGCTGGCGAGGCGATCGTGCAGGTACATGTAGGAACCGTAGAAGAACGGGTCACCTTCGCAGATCACCGCCACGTCACGACCGGCGTCCAGATGCGCGGCCACTTCCTCTGCCGCGTCATCGTAGAAATCACTGATCACCTGTTCGTAGGACAGCGGCGCCGGCAGCACTTCGGTGGTCACCGGGTACACCAGCGGCAGCAGGTTCTGCGCGTCCTGCAGGTGCGCTTCGATGATGCCGAACGCGTTACCCTTTTTGCCCTTGGCCACGAAATACGCCACCACCGGCGACTCACGCAGCAGGCGCAGGGCCTTGACGGTAATCAGTTCCGGATCACCGGGGCCGACGCCCAGGCCGATCAGACGTCCTTGAGCCTGCATCATTCGATCTCCGTGGCGAGGGCATTGACCGCGGCGGCGGCCATGGCGCTGCCGCCGAGGCGGCCCTGCATGATCACGAACGGCACGCCACGGCTGTTGGCGGCCAGCTCGGCCTTGGACTCGGCAGCGCCGACGAAGCCCACCGGGAAGCCGAGGATCAGCGCCGGTTTCGGGGCGCCGGCGTCGAGCATTTCCAGCAGATAGAACAGCGCGGTCGGCGCGTTGCCGATCACCACCACGCTGCCTTCCAGATGCGGACGCCACAGTTCCAGCGCCGCTGCCGAGCGGGTGTTGCCCAGCTCGCGCGCCAGCTCCGGCACGCTGTCATCGCGCAGGGTGCAGATCACTGGGTTGTTGGCCGGCAGGCGCGCACGGGTCACGCCCTCGGAAACCATCCGCGCATCGCACAGGATCGGCGCACCGGCGGCCAGCGCATCGCGCCCGGCCTTGCCGGCGCCTTCGGAGAATTGCAGCCCGTCGATCGCCTCGACCATGCCGCAGGCGTGGATCACCCGCACCGCGAGTTTTTCCAGGTCGGCCGGGATGCGCGAGAGGTTGGCCTCGCTGCGAATGATCGCGAAAGAGTTGCGATAGATCTCCTGACCGTCGCGGATGTAATCAAGCATCAAGGGGGCTCCGTGAGCGGGCGGCGAGCAGGGTCGCGGCCACTTCGATAGTAAGGTTGTGAGCGTGCAGCGCGCCGAAACCCGGCACCGCTGCATCGCGAATATAGAGGTCGTAATGACCGGGGCTGACGGCCAGCAACGTTGCCGGAGCGTGGTGGGCGGCGGCGCAGGAACGCGGGCAGCCGGACAGGTGCACATCCACGGCGCGGGGTAACAGCGTCGCCAAAAGGCGGGCATCGTGTTTGGTGTCGGCCAGGCCTTTGCCGCAACCGTTGGAGCCAGTGCAGGCGATCAGGTGCGCTACAGGATTTTCGGCATGGGTCAGCAGGTTCAGCTTGCCCAATTCGTCGAGCACTTGAACCGCAGCGGTTTCCCGCACATTGGGCAGCAACAGACTCTGCCAAGGGGTGAAACGCAGGGTGCCGTCGCCGAAAGTTCTGGCCAGTTGCGCGGCACCACGCAGCATGTCCGGAGCGAGGCGACCGAGCGCCGGTGCAGCACCGACATAGACCTGACCGGCCGATTGCTGAGGGTGGATGCCGAGGTGCAAACCTTCCGGTCCGGCTTCGCGCGGCCAATCAGCGACGGCTTTCAGATTGATCCGCTGACCGAGTTTTTCCAGGAACACCGGCGCCGGACATTCATCCAGCAGATGGCGCATTCGCGTCTGCTCCGGCCGGGCCAGATCGAGGAACAGTTCCAGCACCGCCACCACCAGCGCATGCCCGTCCGCAAGCGCCACCGCAGCCAGCGGTCGATCCGTCGGGCAACCTGCCAGGCCGAATGCCAACAGCGTTTCCCCGCGCTCTTCGTATACCGACAACCACAGATCATGGGGATGTTCGAGCATCGCCAGCGCTTCACCGCCATCCAGTTGCACGGCGAACTTGGCGCTCAACTCGTGGAAACGCGGATGGCTTTGCAGGGTATCGAGAATCTGCCCGGCGAGCGTGCGGGTATCCAGGCGCATCTGCGGGTCGATCCCTGCAGCAGGGCTTAGCATCAGGTTGCGCACATCATCACCGGCGGCGGTTCGCGGCCCGAGGCCGGCGGCCAGCAGGCTGTCGATCAGCGCGGTGCCGTGCTCATCGATCCCGCGAATCTGCAGGTTGGCGCGGTTGGTGGCCTCGATCACGCCACTGGCGAAACGCTCGGCGGCATGCGCCACCACCTCAGCCTGATCGGCGCTGATCGAACCACCATTGAGTTTGATCCGGCAGATACCGCCATCCAGCGCCTGGACGATACGCAGCAACCCCGGACAAGCCGAGGGGCGTAGAGCTGTTGACATCGAGCGTTCGTTCAAGGGATGACCGGCTGGCTGGCAGCACCGTGAGGGCGAAAGGTCGCCATTATGCCTGCTTTGCCCGAGCGCATGAAAATGCCTGCCGGTCGGATTCTGCGTTGCCGGGCTATTCCCGCGGAAGAAAATCGCCGCAAAGGGAGGCGGTCACAGCGGGTAATCCTCGAAATTGAATTTGATCCCCTCCAGCGCCTTTCTCACACCGGCTCGACGAGCGTCCATGACCCGGCGACTGATCACCACCTTCCGAGCCAGAACATCCAGCTGAGTCATTACTTGCGAAACGTTCCAGAAAAAATACCCGGTGTTCAGGCTCGACTTGATGAACCGGGTATTTGTCACGATCAATTCCATATCACCATTGGCGTTGTAATTGATCGGCATGATTTTGAAATCGAAGACTTTGCCACTAAGGCCTTTGATCTTTTTCAACAGTGCAACGTCGCCTTCGAGCGCCACCAGCCCTCGATCAACGCCAGCCACCTGTTCAGCACTCAGCAGCGGCGATGCCAGTCGTGACCAGACCTCGCGCACGCTGCCCCTGAACTGCGTCTGAACATGCTCGATCGGCTGATAATCGCGGCTCCAGCCATGCGACCACAGTACATCGGTAAAATAATCGGTCCATCGTCCAGGCTGGGTCGTACTGTTATAAGTCATATCCGCCTGGCGCTGTGCCAGGTAAGTACAGTTCAACGCGAACTGATAATCCTCGTTTGATTGCCCCCGACTACCGGTCAGCAATATATCGCCGACAAGTGTCGCATTATGTTTTATGTCATCCATGTTTATCCTCACATCCCTATCACCGGACGCCAGCAAGGCGTTCAATCACTAGTTAATTAAATAATCGTTCAGAAGATGATCCAGCCCGTTTTATGGATAACGTTCAACTTGATCAAAAACCAAAATAACAAAGACGTTAGATCCGCCAATCGGTTTTCAACCACATAACATGTCTACCGCTGCCTTCGCCTGCAACAAGGCAGCAGCGCCAGACAACAGAAGCCGCGCTATCATGCGCCGCTTGAACGGCGCATGAGATTGAGGAACGGCATGACACCCTGGCTGACGGTAGTGGGAATCGGTGAAGACGGCTTCAAGGGCCTGGGCAAGAATGCCCGGCGCGCCTTGATGGGCGCTTCGCGGATCATCGGCGGCCGGCGTCAACTGGACCTGTTGCCGGTGTGCATCCGTGGCGAGCGCCAATTGTGGCCGAGCCCGTTTTCCCTGGCCCCGGTTCTCGAACGTCGCGGCGAAGCGGTGTGCGTGCTGGCCAGCGGTGATCCGATGTTCTATGGCGTTGGCGCGAGTCTGGCGCGGCAGGTTCCGGACGCCGAGATGCTGGTTCTGCCATCGCCCTCCTCCTGCTCGCTGGCGGCCGCCCGACTGGGCTGGTCGTTGCAGGACGTCAATGTGCTGTCGCTGGTGGCCCGCCCTCTTGCGGCCCTCAATGCGCAACTGTTCAGCGGCGTGCGCCTGTTGCTGCTGAGCAATGACGGCCAGAGCCCGGCGGCGGTTGCCACGTTGCTGCGTGAACGCGGATTCGGCGCCAGTCGTCTGAGCGTCCTGGAGCATCTGGGCGGCAGCGCCGAACGCCGGATCGACAGCACCGCCAACGACTGGAACGATCCGCTCATTGCCGACCTCAATGTGATCGCCATCGAATGCCTGGGCGATCCGGATACACCGCGCCTGTCGCGTCTCGCCGGCCTCCCGGACTCGGCCTTCCAGCACGACGGCCAACTGACCAAGCGCGACGTGCGCGCCATCACCCTCGCCCGCCTCGCCCCGACCCCAGGCGAACTGCTGTGGGACGTCGGCGCCGGCAGCGGCTCGATCGGCATTGAGTGGATGCGCGCTCACCCGAGTTGCCGCGCCCTGGCCATCGAGGCCGACGACGGCCGACAGCAGTTGATCGAACACAACCGCGATGCCTTGGGCGTTCCCGGCCTGCAACTGATTCGCGGCAGTGCCCCGCAGGCCCTCACCGGGCTGGAACGTCCGGACGCCATCTTCATCGGCGGCGGCGTGACCCGCGAAGGCGTGCTCGACACCTGCTGGGAACACCTCAAACCCGGCGGCCGACTGGTGGCCAACGCCGTGACCCTGCAAAGCGAAATGACCTTGATGAGCTGGCGCGAACGCCACGGCGGCGAGCTGACCCGCATCCACATCGCCCAGGCGCAACCGCTGGGCGAATTCGATACCTGGCGCCAAGCGTTGCCGATTACTCTGCTCGATCTGGTCAAACCCCTCGATGCGTGACGAAACCGCCGAACAACCCGCGCCCCTGCGCAGTGGCCTGACCACCGGCAGCTGCGCCACGGCCACCAGCCTCGCCGCTGCCCGCCTGTTGCTCGGCGGCGTGGTGGCGGACGCCGTGCAGATCGTGTTGCCCAAGGGCAAGCAGGTGCAGATGCGCCTGGAGTTCTGCCGACTGACCGAAGACGGCGCCGAAGCGGGAACGATCAAGGATGCCGGCGATGACCCGGACGTGACTCACGGCGCCCTGCTCTATTCGCGGGTGCGACTGATGGCCGGGCCGGGGATTCGCTTCATGGCCGGCAAGGGCGTCGGCACCGTGACCCGGCCAGGATTGGTGCTGGGCGTCGGCGAGCCGGCGATCAACCCGGTGCCGCGCAAGATGATCAGCGATCACCTGACGCTGCTCGCCGAAGAAACCGGCTATCGCGGCGGCTTCGAGGTGACGGTCAATGTCGAGGGCGGTGAAGCCCTGGCATTGAAAACCATGAACCCGCGCCTGGGGATTTTGGGTGGCCTGTCGATTCTCGGCACCAGCGGCATCGTCCGGCCGTTTTCCTGCGCGGCGTACATCGCCTCGATCCATCAGGGTATCGACGTGGCGAAAACCAACGGCTACCTGCACATCGCCGCCTGCACCGGCAATGCCAGCGAAGACACCATGCGCCGGGTCTACAACCTGCCGGAAATCGCCCTGATCGAAATGGGCGACTTCGTCGGCGCAGTACTCAAGCACCTGCGTAAAGTGCCTGTGGATAAACTCAGCCTGTGCGGCGGTTTCGGCAAAATCAGCAAACTGGCGGCCGGGCACATGGACCTGCACTCGCGCCATTCGAGCATCGACCTGCCGCAACTGGCCGAATGGGCGGCGGCGATTGGCGCCGACGACACCTTGCAGCAGGCCATTCGCGGGGCGAACACCAGTCAGCAAGCGTTAGCGATGGCCAGTGCGGCAGGTGTTGCGCTGGGTGATGAAATTTGCCGCCATGCGCTGGAATTCGCCCGCAGCGTGGTGCCGGCGCAGGTGCAGGTCGAGGTGTTTGCGATTGATCGTCAGGGCGGCATCGTCGGTCATGCGGGGGCATTTGTGTGAAACGTATCTTGTTGCTGGGCGGCGTGACTGAAGCGCTGGCGATCGCGCGCACGTTGGGGCCGCAACACATTTACAGCCTGGCCGGGGTGGGCCGGGTGCCAACCGATCTGGCGTGTCAGGTGCGGGTCGGCGGCTACGGCGGCGCCGAAGGTCTGGCGCAGTTCATTCGCGACGAAAGCATCACACTTTTGCTCGACGCGACCCATCCCTACGCCGCACAAATCAGCCGGAACGCTGCCACCGCTGCGCAACTCACCGGCATCCCCTGCTGGGCCCTGCGCCGCCCCGCGTGGCAACCGCAACCCGGCGATGACTGGCGCGAAGTCGCCGACTGGGCCGAACTGATCACCGCCCTCGAACCCTTCCGCCGCCCCCTGTTCACCCTTGGCCGCGAACCGCTGCAACACCTCGACGAAATCCCCGCGCACCAGTTCTGGACCCTGCGCGCCCTCGACGCCTACCCCGGCAACGAACGCTGCGAAGTCATCGGCGCCCGTGGGCCGTATCTGCTGGAGGATGAGCGGGCACTGTTCGAACGCCGGCAGATCGACGTGCTGATCAGCAAGAACAGCGGCAGCACCGCGACCGAGCCGAAGCTGGAAGTGGCGCGGGAGCTTGGGGTGCCGGTGATGGTTTTGAAACGGCCGAAATTGGCGGGGGTTGATCGGGAGTTCATGAGTACGTCTGAAGTCCTGGAAGCCCTCTCTACGTCAGATAATTCCTGATTTCGAGCTAATCCTTGATTTGACCGGCAAATTTTCAGGAAGCAGCTGACTGTTCGCTCTTGCCACCTCACGCCAAGATTTCGATTCCTTTAATCCCCACAGATTTGCAGCGAGCAAATTCTTGAAGCGCATTGCAGCGTTCAAGAAAAATGCGGCTTGTCAGTCTGTATCCCAAGGAATACGATTTCGACATGATCGAATTTGAACGATCCCCTGCATTTGCCGATTGGCTCGACTCGATGAAAGACACCAACGGCAAAGCTCGCATCATCGCCAGACTTCGAGGCGCAGAGCATGGAAACATGGGTGATTGCGAGTTCGTTGGCAGTGCCGTTTATGAAATGCGTGTTCATTACGGTCCCGGCTACAGGATGTACTTCACACATAAAGGTGACGTGATTTATCTGCTACTGCTGGGGGGCGACAAGTCGACACAAAAACGAGATATCAAACGCGCCATCCGGATGGCGCAAAGCATCGGTAATGAGGAGTAAGTCATGACCGAAAAATTCACCCGCTTCGACGCTGCAGAGTTTCTTAAAACGCCCGAGGAAATGGCGGCTTACCTGGACGCTTGTTTTGACGAAGATGCTGGCGATGGCGTTCTCATCCGTGCAGCACTTAATGACATTGCCCGCGCCCAAGGCATGACCCAGGTTGCACGAGATGCAGGGCTGGGTCGCGAAAGCCTTTATAAAGCGCTGAGCAGCACTGGAAATCCGGAATTCGCGACTATCATGAAAGTCATGAAGGCGCTGGGTTTGCGGTTGCATGCCGTAGCAGGCTGAATCCTCTGCGACACCAAACCGCACGACGCTTTTTTACTTATCGGCCCTGATCAGGCTAAATAGCCGCGCCTGATCGCCCACCCTACGGATCTGTCCCATGAACCGACACCGGCTCGCATTTGCCTGGATCGCCTGCTTCGCAGTGCTGTTCAACATGCTCGCCATGCCGTTGACGGGAACGATGGCGCAGGCGGCGCAGACGCCGGCCGAGCAGTTGCTTTGGAGCAGTTTCTGCACCGGCAGCGGGACGAAGATGGTGGCGATCGACATCGGCAGCCTCGATCAGAAAGCGCCGCAGAGCGGTGACACTCATTCGACCATGCAGCATTGCTGGTGCTGTTCCGGATCGGCGCCGGTGTTGGCGTTGCCGGGGCATTCGCCGCAGCTGTATTTCGCCCGGTACGAAAGCAATCGCAGCGTGGCGCCCGTCTTGCTGCAAACCCCGACACCGCGCCAGCAATGGCCGAGCCTCAACCCCCGCGCCTCTCCTCTGGTTTGATTTGTTCCCGCATTTGACCTGCGTTTCAAATCGTTCTGGAGAACTGCCATGTTGAACAAATTCATCGTCATCGCTGCGCTGTTGCTGCCGGCGTGCTTCGCCCATGCCCACGAATACAAGGCCGGCGAGCTGGAAATCGCCCATCCATGGTCGCAGGAACTGCCGCCGAACGCGCCGACGGTCGCCGCCTACTTCATTATTCACAACGCCGGCAAGACGGCTGATCGCCTGCTCAGCGTCGACTCCCCGATAGCCCCGACAGCAGAACTGCATGAGCACGTGATGCAGGGCGATCTGATGAAGATGCAACAGGTGCCGAACGTGGCCATCCCGGCCGGTGGAAACGTGACCTTCGCGCCGATGGCCTATCACGTGATGCTGATGAACCCGACTGACCGCAGCCTGCTGACCGACGGCAAGCGTTTTCCCCTGACGATGCACTTTGAGAAGGCCGGTGACGTGACCGTCGAGGTCGCCGTGCAGAAGAAGCCACCGGAAGCCACACAAGCCCACGCGCACGCCCAGTAACCGTTCCGGCAGACTCCGCCCATGCGCCCCCTGAGCGCCAGGCCCTCCCTGCAACGCCGTCAGACCGAACACCTGACCCGCGGCAGCTGGATCGCCCTGTTTGCCATGTTGATGATCTTCATCGGCCCGCTGATTTCCCAGTCGATGCCGATGGATCAGCACGCCTCGACATCCATGCCGATGAACGTGGACATGTCGATGGACATGGCGGGTATGGATCACTCCGGGCACACCGCGCAGCCCACCGCTGAACACTGTCCACCGCAATCTTCGCACCACGTACTGTGGGAAAAATGCGGTTATTGCAGCCTGCTGTTCAACTGCCCGGCGCTGACCGGCGGCGGCAGCTTCGCCACTTTCAGCATTCCGCTCATCAACACCTTCACCCCACCCTCCCCGCGTCTGGGCCATGCCCGGCAGACATTCTTCCCCGGCGCCCGCACCCGCGCCCCGCCCGTCGCAGCGTAAACACCCAACTCTGATTGCACACGGTTGAGAAGACAGCTTCAGGCTGCCGGCCGTGTTGTTTACGACTGTTTGATGGAAATTGTCATGTCCAGGTTTTCTGCTGTCCCACGCCCGGGGTCTGCCCCGGCGTCCTTTGCCCTGAACGAATCCCGCGTTCGGTTCAGGCACGCGACCGCCGTGCTTTGCGGCGTCCTGCTGTCCCCGCTGGTCCACGCCGATGAACACGCCAGCCACACTGATGAGCTGAGCCCGACGGTCATCACCGCCATCGCCCCGAGCTCGCCGCTGACCATCGTCACCAACCCGAAAGACCCGCGCCAACCGGTGCCGGCCAGCGACGGCAGCGACTACCTGAAGACCATTCCCGGCTTCGCGCTGGTGCGCAACGGCGGCACCAACGGTGATCCGGTGCTGCGCGGCATGTTTGGCTCGCGGCTGAACATCCTCACCAACGGCAGCATGATGCTCGGTGCCTGCCCCGGCCGGATGGACGCGCCGACCTCGTACATCTCGCCCGAGACCTACGACAAACTCACCGTGATCAAAGGCCCGCAGACTGTGCTCTACGGACCCGGCGCCTCGGCCGGCACGATCCTGTTCGACCGCGAGCCGGAAAGCTTCGGCGAACTCGGCACCCGCGTGAACGCCAGCGTGCTGGCCGGCTCCCACGGGCGCTTCGACAAAGTCGTCGACGCGGCAGCCGGCGGTTCGCTGGGCTACGTGCGGGTGATCGGCAACACCGCGCACTCGGACGACTACCGCGACGGCAGCAACGACATCGTTGCCTCGCGCTATGACAAATGGAACGGCGACGTGGCGCTGGGCTGGACCCCGGACGCCGACACCCTGATCGAACTCACCGCCGGCAAGGGCGACGGCGAAGCGCGCTACGCCGGACGCGGCATGGACGGTTCGCAATTCCTGCGCGAAAGCCTTGGTCTGCGCGTCGAGAAGTCCAACATCACCGACGTGCTGGAAAAGCTCGAAGCCCAGGTCTACTACAACTACGCCGACCACGTGATGGACAACTACACCCTGCGCACGCCGTCCGGCACCGGGATGATGGCAGGTCCCATGGCGTCCAACGTCGACCGCCGCACCCTCGGTGCACGGATCAAGGCCACCTGGCGCTGGGCCGACATCCAGCTGATCACCGGCCTCGACGCGCAGACCAACGAACACCGTCAGCGCAGCGGCATGGGCATCGATACCTACAAGGATCAGCCGTACACCAAGGACGCCGACTTCCATAACTATGGGGTGTTCAGCGAAATGACCTGGTACGCCGCCGACCGCGACCGGCTGATGACCGGCGCCCGGGTCGACCGCGCCTCGGCCAAAGATTTCCGCCAGACCACCGGTTCGAGAATGATGTCCCGGCCGAACCCGACCGCCGGTGATACCCGCGCCGATACCCTGCCGAGTGGTTTCATCCGCTATGAGCATGACCTGGCCGACAGCCCGACCACGCTCTACGCGGGCCTCGGCCACGCGCAGCGGTTTCCGGATTACTGGGAGCTGTTTTCGCCCAAGTCCGGCCCGGCGGGTTCGGTCAATGCATTCGATTCGATCAAGCCGGAAAAGACCACTCAGCTCGACTTCGGCGTGAACTACAAGAGCGCCGACCTCGAAGCCTGGGCCTCGGGTTACATCGGCCAGGTGCGCGATTACATCCTGTTCGACTACACGCCGGGGATGATGGGCATGAGCACCTCCCGGGCCGAGAACATCGATGCGCGGATCATGGGCGGCGAACTCGGCGCCGCCTACAAACTCACCGACAACTGGAAAGCCGATGCGACCCTGGCCTACGCCTGGGGCAAGAACAGCAGCGACGGCAAGGCCCTGCCGCAGATGCCGCCGCTGGATGCCCGCTTCGGCCTGACCTATACCGAAGACAACTGGAGCGCCGGCGCCCTGTGGAGGGTGGTTGCCGCGCAAAACCGCATCGACCGGAACAAAGGCAACGTGGTCGGCAAGGATTACGACAAGAGTTCAGGCTTCGGCGTGTTCTCGCTCAACGGTGCCTACCGGATCAACAAACACTGGAAGGTCAGTACCGGCGTCGACAACCTGTTCGGCAAGGCCTACGCCGAACACCTGAACCTGGCGGGCAACGCCGGATTCGGCTACCCGGCCAACGACCCGCAAGCGATCAATGAGCCAGGGCGCACGCTCTGGACCAAGGTGGACATGAGTTTCTAACCCTCAAGGGCGCCCGCTCCCTTCTGGGGGCGGGCGGCCACAGACAACTAAAAGATCCAAGCCAAGCGGAGCACTCGTGATGAAACAGCCCAAACCGAATTTCTACAACCTGGCCTGGCGTTGGCATTTTTATGCCGGATTGTTCGTCGCCCCGTTCATGGTGATGCTGGCCCTGACCGGCATCATTTACCTGTTCAAGCCGCAACTCGATTCGCTGATGTACAGCAGCCTGCTGAACGTCCCGGCCGGGCATCACACCGTGCCGGCCGACGATTTGCTGCAAAAGGTCAAAAGCGCTTATCCACAGGGCCAGGTCACTCAGTACCTGCCGCCGGTGAATGCCGAGCGCAGCGCGCAGTTTGTCGTGGCCAATGCCGGCCATGAGCTGAACGTGTTCGTCGATCCGTACCACGGCGACATCCTCGGCGAGCAGGATGCCAAGCAGAACCTGCAAGCCATCGCCCGGGCCATTCACGGCGAACTGATGATCGGCACCGTCGGTGACCGGCTGATCGAAATGGCCGCCGGCTGGGGCGTGGTGCTGGTGGTGTCCGGGGTTTTCCTGTGGTGGCCGCGCGGTCAGGCAGCGGGAATTCTGTGGCCACGCCTGAGCAGTCGCGGTCGTGTTCTGTGGCGTGACCTGCATGCCGTGACCGGCTTCTGGGGCGCCGCGTTGCTGTTGGTGATGCTGCTCAGCGGCATGACCTGGACCGGCTTCTGGGGCAAGCAATATGCCCAGGTGTGGAACGTGTTCCCGGCGGCGATGTGGAACAACGTGCCGACCTCCGACGTCGAGGCCGGCAGCCTCAACAACGCCGCGCGCCAGACCGTACCCTGGGCGATGGAAAACACGCCGATGCCGATGTCCGGCGACCACGCCGAACACATGGCCCACGGCGGCATGCAACACGGTCCCGCCGCGCCGAGCATCCGCCTGCAGGACGTGCAGAACATCGCCACCGAGCGCAAGGTCGAGCCGGGTTACAGCATCACCCTGCCGACCACCGCCACCGGCGTGTTCACCATCGCCGTGTTTGCCGACGACCCGCGTAACGACGCCACCCTGCACGTCGATCAGTACACCGGCAAGGTGTTGGCCGACGTGCGCTTCGAGCAGTACGGCGCGGTTGCCCGTGCTACCGAGATCGGCGTGATGCTCCACGAAGGCAAGATGTTCGGCACTTTCAACCAGATCATCGTTCTGCTGATCTGCCTGATGATCCTGCTCAGCGCCGTCAGCGGTGTGGTGATCTGGTGGAAGCGCCGCCCGCAGGGCAAGTTCGGCGTACCGCCGCTGCGTCACGATCTGCCGAAATGGAAAACCGGCGTGGCGATCATGCTGGTGCTGGCGGTGGTGTTTCCGCTGGTGGGAGCTTCGCTGGTGGTGGTGTGGTTGCTGGATCGGCTGCTGTTGTCGCGTCTGGGCCGACAAACTGAATCTGCCTCAACTTCATCATGAAACAGGCGAGATGCGCGACCTAGACAGATCTTTAAACTGCCGGGGCTTAAACTCCGGCATTTTTTAGTGTTACTGTATAACGCAAATTTGCTGCTCTGCCCGCCGCCATGCACTGTCATGAGCCTGCGGGCTTTTCTTTTGAAGAAGTGATTCACCGCCCCGATGAACCAGTACCTCTTGTCCAGCCTCTGCCTGTTCGCCCTGAACAACAGCGCCCACGCCGACAACGCCCCGCTGACGCTGCCCACCGGTACCATCACCGCCCCGGCCAATGACGACCCGATCGTCAGCCTGACCACGCCGACCAGCGCTGGCTCGCGCCTGAACCTCACGGCCATGGAAACCCCGGCCAGTGTCGAAAGCCTCAGCGGCGAACAAGTCCGCGCCCGTGGCGATCGCAGCGTGCAGGACGCGGTATCGCGCAGCACCGGCATCAGCCGCACCGGCACGCCGGGCGATGGCGGTACCTCGTTGCAGGCCCGGGGTTTTACCGGGCAGAGCTCGGTGATGCAGTTGTTTGACGGCAACCGCCTGTACACCGGCATGGGCACCGTGACGTTTCCGGTCGACACCTGGTCGGTGGAGCGCGTCGATGTCCTGCGCGGCCCGGCCTCGGTGCTGTACGGTGAGGGCGCGACCGGCGCGGTGGTCAACGTGATCCCGAAGAAGCCGTTCGAAGGTGAAATCGAAAACCATGTGCGCGTCGGCTACGGCTCGTTCGACCGCCAGCAGCAGGCGTTCGACAGCGGCGGCTCGCTGACCGACACCCTGAGCTATCGCCTCAACCTCAATCGCCTGCGAAGCAACGGCTGGGTCGATCGCGGCGACGCGTCCAGCAACTTCATCAGCGCCGCCCTGCGCTGGCAGGCCACCGACGATCTGACCTTCACCCTCGCCCACGATTACGGCGATCAGCGCCCGCAGAATTACTTCGGCACACCATTGATCAACGGCCAGTTGAAAGACAGCCTGCGTAACAAGAACTACAACGTGCGCGACGACAAGCAGCACTACAACGATCAATGGACGCGCCTGACCACTGACTGGCAGATCAATGATGCAGTCAGCGCCAGCAACGAGCTGTACTACCTCAAGGCTCAACGCCGCTGGCAGAACGCCGAGAACTACAACTTCGAGCCCGGCAGCCAACAACTTAGCCGCAGCGGCTACTTCGACATCGGCCACCAACAGGAACAGGTCGGCGACCGCCAGACCTTCACCTTCAAACACTCGCTGTTCGGCCTCGACAGCCAGACCGTGACCGGCGTCGACTACAACCGTATCCGCTTCCAACTCAACAGCAACTCGCCGTTCAACGACGTATTGCCGAACGGCCAGCCGCTGGATCGGTATCACCCGCAGACCGGCTATTTCGAAAGCGCCAATGCGTATCGCGATCAATTCGACAGCACCACCAGACAGATGTCGGTGTTCGCCGAAAACCGCACGCAACTGAGCGAGCGCTGGTCGCTGGTGACCGGTGTGCGCCGCGACTACGTGCATGTGGATCGCAACAACCTGGTCGACGGCAGTCAGAGCGACAAGACCCTGACCGGCAACAACTGGAAGGCCGGCCTGGTGTTCGCGCTGACCCCGGACACTTCGTTCTACGGCCAGGTCGCCACCAGCACCGATGGCATCGGCGGCCTGATTTCCCTGAGCCCGAGCCAGCAGCAATATGACCTGTCCACCGCGCGGCAAACCGAGATCGGCCTGAAGCAGCTGTTCTGGGATCAGCGCGGCGAGTTCACCCTGGCGGCGTATCGCATCGTCAAGAAGAAGTTGCTGACCGACGATCCGGGCAACCCGACGCTCAAGCAGCAGGTCGGCCAGCAATCGTCGAACGGCCTGGAAGCCAGCCTCGACCTGCAACTGCCACGGGCCTGGCAACTGCAAGCCAACGCCGCAATCGCCAAAGCCAAGTACGACGATTTCGAAGAAGGGGTCGGCGGCGTGCCCGTGTCGCGCAACGGCAATCGCCCGGTGGACGTGCCACGCCGCACCGCCAATCTGTGGCTGAGCAAGGCGCTGACCGATGACCTGAAGGCCGGCGCCGGCGTGCGTTACGTCGATGCACGCTACGCCGACATGGCCAACCGCAACGAGCTGCCGAGCTACACCGTGGTCGATGCGACGCTGTCATGGAAAGCCCTGCGCAACACCACGCTGGGGCTGCGGGTGAACAATCTGTTTGACCGGACGTACGCACAAAGCCAATACAATGAGGGCCAGCAGTGGATTCTGGGTGAGCCTCGTTCGTTCTTTGTCACCGCTGACTACACCTTCTAGAACAGGAACGAAATGACCTCACTGTCCCTCACCCATCTCGCCTGGACACCTCTGGGCCACGGCCACTGCCATCACCAGTTCCAGCTGCGTGACGCCTCGTTGCAGGTGGCCGCCGGTGAGTTCGTCGGGCTGATCGGGCCTAACGGCAGCGGCAAGACCAGCCTGTTGCGCTGCGCCTATCGCTTCAGCCAGCCGGAACACGGTGAGGTCAGACTCGATCATCACAACGTGTGGAAGCAATCTTCACGCTGGTGCGCGCAACGCATCGCCGTGGTGCTGCAGGAATTCCCCGACGCCTTCGGCCTGACCGTCGAAGAGGTGGTCGCCATGGGCCGCACGCCGCACAAAGGTCTGTTCGACGGCGACACGCTGGAGGACCGCCATCTCGCCACCCAGGCCCTCAAATCCGTGGGCCTCGACGGCTTCGAAGACCACGCATTCGCCACGCTGTCGGGCGGAGAAAAACAGCGGGTGATCCTCGCCCGCGCCCTGACCCAGCAACCACAACTGCTGATCCTCGACGAGCCGACCAACCACCTCGACCCGCGCTATCAGCTGGAACTGTTGCAATTGGTCAAGCGTTTGCAGATCGGCACGCTGGCAAGCATCCACGACCTGAACCTGGCCGCCGCGTTCTGCGACCGTTTGTACGTGATCAACCACGGCCGGATCGTCGCCAGCGGCACGCCGCAAGAAGTGCTCACTGTTGAACTGCTGCGCGATGTGTTCGGCGTTCAAGCATTGATCGATCCACACCCCCTCCACGGCTACCCGCGAATCACCTGGATAACCCGACCATGACTGTGCGTTCCCTGCTTTGCCTCGCCCTGTTGCTGGGCTCCACCCACGCCTTCGCCGAGGCCACGAAGTACCCGCTGACGATCCACAGCTGCAACCGCGAAGTGACCTTCCAGCAAGCGCCGCAACACGCGGTCAGCCACGACATCAACATGACCCAGATGATGCTCGCCCTCGGCCTCAAATCGAAGATGGCCGGCTACAGCGGCGTCAGTGGCTGGAAGTCGGTGACGCCTGAAATGCAGTCGCTGCTCGACGGTTTGCCGGAACTGGCAGCCAAGTACCCGTCGGTGGAAACCCTGCTCAACGCCAACGTCGATTTCTTCTTCGCCGGCTGGGACTACGGCATGCGCGTCGGCGGCGATCTCACGCCGCAGACCCTGCAACCGCTGGGCATCAATGTGTATGAACTGACCGAGTCCTGCGCCTTCGTGATGAAGCGCCCGGCCGCCACGCTGGATGACACCTACAACGACCTGCGCAACCTCGGAAAGATTTTCGACGTGCAGGACCGCGCCAACGCGCTGATCGCCGACATGCAAAACCAGGTCGCCGACATCCGCAAAAACCTGCCTGCGGAAAAACCCCGGGTGTTCCTGTACGACAGCGGCGAAGACCGCGCCATGACCTCTGGCCGCCTCGGTATGCCTCAGGCGCTGATCGACGCCGCCGGCGGACGCAACGTTCTCGATGACGTCGAAGCGAGCTGGACCCGGGTCAACTGGGAGACCGTGGTCGAGCGCAATCCGCAGGTGATCGTCATCGTCGACTACAGCGAAATCACGGCCGAGCAGAAGATTGAATTCCTGCTGAAGAACAAGGCACTGCAATCGGTGGACGCGATCAAGAACCAGCGTTTCATCATCATCCCTTACGTGCAGGCCACGCCGGGGATCGACAACGTGCTGGCGGTGGAAACCCTGGCCAAAGGTTTCCACGGCGAATGATCGATCGTCGCTATGCGCTGCTGCTGATCGCCCTCGGTGCCGTGCTGCTGGTGTCGTGCGTGGTGTCGCTGGGCTTCGGCCCGGCGCGGGTGCCGGTGGACGTGGTGTGGCGGATTCTGCTGCACAAGTTGTTCGGCCTCGGCGTGCCGGACTGGAGCGCCGGCCAGGAGCACATCGTCTGGCTGATCCGCGTGCCGCGCATGTTGCTCGGTGCACTGGTCGGCGCCGGGCTGGCATTGATCGGCGCGGTGCTGCAAGCAGTCACGCGCAACCCGCTGGCCGATCCGCACCTGCTCGGCGTCACCTCCGGTGCGACCCTCGGCGCGGTGATCGTGGTGCTGCACATCGGCGAAATCGTCGGCCTGCTGACCTTGCCGATCGCCGCGTTCATCGGCGCGTTGTCGAGCATGTTTCTGGTGCTGGGCATCGCCAACCGTCAGGGTCGGCTGGACAGTGATCGTCTGCTGCTGTGTGGCGTGGCGGTGTCGTTCGTGATGATGGCGATCGCCAACCTGCTGTTGTTCATGGGCGATCACCGGGCCAGCTCGGCGGTGATGTTCTGGATGCTCGGCGGCCTCGGCCTGGCGCGCTGGGAATTGTTGGCGGTGCCGGCGCTCAGCGTGTTGCTCGGGTTGCTGCTGCTGATCGGCATGGCCCGACCGCTGAATGCCTTGATGGCCGGCGAACAGACCGCCGTCACCCTCGGCCTGAATGCCCGGGCGGTGCGTCTGCGGGTGTTCGTAATTGCCTCGCTGATGACCGGGGTGCTGGTGTCGATCAGTGGCTCCATCGGTTTTGTCGGGCTGATGGTGCCGCACATTGCCCGGCGCCTGATCGGTGCCGAGCACCGGCGTCTGCTGCCGGTGTGCGTGTTGCTCGGCAGTGTGTTTCTGGTATGGGTCGATGTCGCAGCACGGACGCTTATCGCACCGGAGGACTTGCCGATTGGCGTCGCCACCGCAGCGCTCGGCGGGCTGTTTTTCATCGGCCTGATGCGCCGCCGCTGAGCCTGCCTTAGACTGCACACCCGTTTTTTCTCAGGATGAGCGTCATGTTGAAAGCAGCTGTTGTCGCGTTGTTGTTTGTGGGATCCAGCGCGGTGCTGGCCGATACGACCGTCGATGTCTCGAAGATCTACGGCAAGATCCAGTTCGTCAACTCGTACCCGGATTACAAAGTAAAGATCGATAATTCCTGGCCCGATCTGAAAGTGAAGCAAGTCACTCAATGGCCAGACTCGGTGGGTAAATGGCAGATCGTTGATCAGTATCCCGACTACAAGATTCAGATCGTCGACTCTTACCCTGATTTCACCATCAAGTACGTGGACTCCTGGCCTGGCGTGAACTGACCTGTCACGCATCCCCGCTGCCGCCTCGCGGCAGCACCATAATGAAGCACTTCCCCGCACCACACCCTGCCGCCTGTCCCCTCCTGGTGCGCCACCGCTGCGCGCAACCGCTCTAAACCGACCTTTTGCTGCCCGATCCCGACCGGGCACAGCCCTTGCAAAACAGCCTTCAGTCGTTCGCATCTGCCAACCATAAAAAACTTTAACGTTCATGGAGATCGCACAATGAAGCGTCGCAGTTTGATCAAGGCTTTCACACTCACGGCATCCATTGCCGCGATGGGCATGACCTGGACTGTACAGGCCGCCGAGACCATCAAGGTCGGGATTCTGCATTCGTTGTCCGGCACCATGGCGATCTCCGAAACATCGCTCAAGGACATGGCGTTGATGACCATCGACGAGATCAACGCCAAGGGCGGAGTGAACGGCAAGATGCTTGAACCGGTGGTGGTCGACCCGGCGTCGAACTGGCCACTGTTCGCGGAGAAGGGCCGGCAGCTGCTGACCCAGGACAAGGTCGCGGTGGTGTTCGGCTGCTGGACTTCGGTGTCGCGCAAATCGGTGCTGCCGGTGTTCGAAGAACTCAATGGCCTGCTGTTCTACCCGGTGCAATACGAAGGCGAAGAGATGTCGCCGAACGTGTTCTACACCGGTGCTGCGCCGAACCAGCAAGCGATCCCGGCGGTTGAATACCTGATGAGCGAAGAAGGCGGCAGCGCCAAGCGCTACTTCCTGCTCGGCACCGACTATGTGTACCCGCGCACCACCAACAAGATCCTGCGTTCGTTCCTGCATTCCAAAGGCGTCGCGGATAAAGACATCGAAGAGGTCTACACCCCGTTCGGCCACAGCGACTATCAAACCATCGTCGCCAACATCAAAAAATTCTCGGCCGGCGGCAAGACCGCTGTGATTTCGACCGTGAATGGCGACTCCAACGTGCCGTTCTACAAAGAGTTGGCCAACCAGGGCCTGAAGGCGACCGACGTACCGGTGGTGGCGTTCTCGGTGGGCGAAGAAGAACTGCGCGGCATCGACACCAAGCCGCTGGTGGGCAACCTCGCGGCGTG
This sequence comes from Pseudomonas sp. PHC1, assembly GCF_046487845.1. Classification (NCBI taxonomy): domain Bacteria; kingdom Pseudomonadati; phylum Pseudomonadota; class Gammaproteobacteria; order Pseudomonadales; family Pseudomonadaceae; genus Pseudomonas; species Pseudomonas sp. PHC1. The sequence goes on along the minus strand of NZ_JBJXHJ010000003.1, from coordinate 349,329 downwards.
GAACTACTTCGAGTCGGTGGAGAACCCGGTGAACAAGAAGTTCGTCGATGACTGGAAAGCCTACGCGAAGAAACACAACTTGCCGGGCGCCGACAAAGCGGTGACCAACGACCCGATGGAAGCCACGTACGTCGGCATCCACATGTGGGCGCAAGCGGCGGAGAAAGCCAAATCGACCGACGTCGACAAGGTCCGCGAAGCCCTCGGCGGCCAGACCTTCGCCGCGCCGTCCGGCTACACCCTGACCATGGACAAGACCAATCACCACCTGCACAAACCGGTGATGATCGGCGAGATCCAGGCCGACGGTCAGTTCAACGTGGTGTGGCAGACCGAAGGACCGATTCGGGCGCAGCCGTGGAGCCCGTTCATTCCGGGTAATGACAAGAAGCCGGATTATGCGGTGAAGAGCAACTGAGTTAACCCGCTCAACCTGATCGTTCCCACGTCGAGGCGTCGAACCGTCTGCGTGGGAATGCAGCCGGGGACGCTCTGCGTCCCAAGAGCGGACGCAGAGCGTCCGTTGAGGCATTCCCACGCGGAGCGTGGGAACGATCACTACAGGAACGCCCGTTATGCCCACTGCCCTTTACCGTTTGCTCCTGGCCATCGCACTTTTGCTGCCGATGGCCGCCCATGCAGGCGACGCCGAAGACTTCGTCGCCGCCAACCCGATGCAACAGGCCAGACTGCTGGAAGCCTGGGCCGCGCAGCCCGATCCGGCGCGCATCGAACTGATCAACGCCCTGCAACAAGGCGAACTGACCGTCGACGGCCAACCCAAAACCCTGCGCCTGAACAACCGCCTGCGGGGTCTGATCGACACCGCACTGGCCAGCCACCAATTGCTCGCCGCCGACGCCAAAACCCGTCTGACTGCCGCGCAGCAATTGCAGAAAAGCGCCAAACCGGCGCAGCTGAAATTCCTCGACCAGCAACTGGCTGGCGAACAAGACGAAAGCGTCCACGCCGCCCTGAGCCTGGCGCTGGCCAACCTGCAACTGGTCGACACAGACCCGGCAGTGCGCCTGGCGGCCGTGCGTCTGCTCGGTGAAACCGGCGACCCGCTGGCCCGAACCCGCCTCGAAGGCCTGCTCGAACCTGGTGTCGAAACCGACGCCAACGTGCGCACCGCTGCCGAAACCAGCCTCACCCAGGTCAAACGCAAACTGCTGGTCGGCGAACTGCTCGGTCAGGCGTTCAGCGGCATGTCCCTCGGTTCGATTCTGCTGCTCGCGGCCCTGGGGCTGGCGATCACTTTCGGTCTGCTGGGTGTGATCAACATGGCCCACGGCGAGATGCTGATGCTCGGCGCCTACTCGACCTATGTCGTGCAGTTGATGTTCCAGCGCTACGCGCCGCAGGCCATCGAGTTCTATCCACTGATTGCGCTGCCGGTGGCGTTCTTTGTCACGGCGACAATCGGCATGGCCCTGGAGCGCACGGTGATTCGTCACCTCTACGGCCGACCGCTGGAAACCCTGCTCGCCACCTGGGGTATCAGCCTGATGCTGATTCAGCTTGTCCGGTTGCTGTTCGGTGCGCAGAACGTTGAAGTGGCGAACCCGGCGTGGCTGTCCGGCGGGGTTCAGGTGCTGCCGAATCTGGTGCTGCCGTACAACCGCATCGTGATCATCGCCTTCGCCCTGTTCGTGGTGGTGCTGACCTGGCTTTTGCTGAACAAGACCCGGCTCGGTCTGAACGTGCGCGCCGTCACCCAGAACCGCAACATGGCCGCCTGCTGCGGCGTGCCCACCGGGCGCGTTGACATGCTCGCCTTCGGCCTCGGCTCGGGCATCGCCGGGCTCGGTGGCGTGGCCCTGAGCCAGATCGGCAACGTCGGCCCGGACCTCGGCCAGAGCTATATCATCGACTCGTTCCTGGTGGTGGTGCTCGGCGGCGTCGGCCAACTGGCCGGCAGCGTGTTCGCCGCGTTCGGCCTGGGCATCGCCAACAAGATTCTCGAACCGCAGATCGGTGCGGTGCTCGGCAAGATCCTGATCCTCGCGCTGATCATTCTGTTCATCCAGAAACGTCCGCAAGGCCTCTTCGCACTGAAAGGACGGGTGATCGACTGATGAACCAGCCTCTACTCGTCACGGCCACGCAAAAGGCCGGCCCCAAAGTCACCCTCGCCATCGGCGCGCTGGTGCTCGTCGTGCTGATCGCCCTGCCGCTGCTGTCGTTGTTGCCGGCAGACAGCGCACTGCATGTCTCGGCTTACACCCTGACACTGGTGGGCAAGATTCTCTGCTACGCCATCGTCGCCCTGGCACTGGATCTGGTCTGGGGTTACGCAGGTCTCTTGTCGCTGGGTCACGGCCTGTTCTTTGCCCTCGGCGGCTATGCGATGGGCATGTACCTGATGCGCCAGGCCGCCGGCGACGGCTTGCCGGCGTTCATGACCTTCCTGTCGTGGACCGAGTTACCGTGGTACTGGAGCGGCACCGGCAGCTTCCTCTGGGCGATGTGCCTGGTGGTGTTGGCGCCGGGGTTGCTGGCGCTGGTGTTCGGGTTCTTCGCCTTCCGCTCGCGGATCAAGGGCGTGTATTTCTCGATCATGACCCAGGCCCTGACCTTCGCCGGGATGCTGCTGTTTTTCCGCAACGAGACCGGCTTCGGCGGCAACAATGGCTTCACCAATTTCCGCACGATCCTCGGTTTCGGCATCACCGAGCCCGGCACCCGCGCGGTGCTGTTTCTGACGACGGTGTTGCTGCTGGTGGCAAGCCTGTTCATCGGCTGGCGGCTGGCCCGCAGCAAGTTCGGCCGGGTGCTGACGGCGTTGCGCGATGCGGAGAATCGCCTGATGTTCTGCGGCTACGACCCGCGCGGTTTCAAGCTGTTCGTCTGGGTGTTGAGCGCGGTGCTGTGCGGTCTGGCCGGCGCGTTATACGTGCCGCAGGTGGGGATCATCAACCCGAGCGAAATGTCGCCGACCAACTCGATCGAAGCCGCCGTGTGGGTGGCCCTTGGCGGGCGCGGCACCCTGATCGGCCCGCTGCTCGGCGCCGGTGTGGTCAACGGCATGAAGAGCTGGTTCACCGTGGCCTTCCCCGAATACTGGCTGTTCTTCCTTGGCGCACTGTTCATCGTCGTGACGTTGTACCTGCCCAAAGGCGTGATCGGTCTGCTGAAGAAACGAGGTGAATCATGAGAGTCACGGCGAGCGCTGAATTCATGCTGGAACCGGCCTTTTTCCCGGTGGAGCCCAACAAGGACGAAGGCACCAGCCGCGACTCGATCGGCCTCGGGCAACGCGTCGGTCCGGGCCTCGACACCCGACACGGCACGATCCTGACCCTGGAAGACATCAGCGTCAGCTTCGACGGCTTCCGGGCGCTGAACAATCTGAACCTGTACATCGGCGTCGGCGAACTGCGCTGCATCATCGGCCCCAACGGCGCGGGCAAGACCACGCTGATGGACGTGATCACCGGCAAGACCCGGCCGAGCCACGGCAAGGCCTGGTTCGGTGAAACCCTCGACCTGACGCAGATGAGCGAAGTGCAAATCGCCCAGGCTGGCATCGGTCGCAAGTTTCAGAAACCGACGGTGTTCGAAGCGTTGAGCGTGTTCGAGAACCTGGAGCTGGCGCAGAAAACCGACAAGTCGGTGTGGGCCAGCCTGCGGGCGACGTTGAGCGGCGAGCAGAAAGACCGGATCAGCGAAGTGCTCGACACCATTCGCCTGACCCCTTCGGTCAATCGCCCGGCGGGGCTGCTGTCCCACGGGCAGAAACAGTTTCTGGAAATCGGCATGTTGCTGATGCAGGACCCGCAACTGCTGCTGCTCGATGAACCGGTGGCGGGCATGACCGACGCCGAAACCGAGTTCACCGCCGAGCTGTTCAAGTCGTTGGCGGGCAAGCATTCGCTGATGGTGGTGGAACACGACATGGGCTTCGTCGGCTCGATTGCCGACCACGTCACCGTGCTGCATCAGGGCAGTGTGCTGGCTGAGGGATCACTGGAACAGGTGCAGGACAACGAGCGCGTGATCGAAGTCTATCTCGGCCGCTGAAGAGGAATTCCAACATGCTGCAAGTCGACAAGCTGCACCAGTATTACGGCGGAAGCCACATCCTGCGCGGCCTGAGCTTCGACGTGAAGGTCGGCGAAGTGACCTGTCTGCTCGGGCGTAACGGCGTGGGCAAGACCACACTGCTCAAATGCCTGATGGGCCTGTTGCCGGCCAAGGAAGGCGCGGTGAACTGGGAAGGCCAACCGATCACCACGTTCAAACCGCATCAACGGGTACACGCCGGGATCGCCTACGTGCCGCAGGGCCGGGAGATCTTCGGCCGGCTGACCGTGGAAGAAAACCTGCTGATGGGGCTGTCGCGTTTCCCCGGCAGCGAAGCCAAGGAGGTGCCGGCGTTCATCTACGAGCTGTTCCCGGTGCTGCTGCAAATGAAACAGCGGCGCGGCGGCGACCTGTCCGGCGGTCAGCAACAACAGCTCGCGATTGGCCGCGCATTGGCCAGCCGTCCACGGCTGCTGATCCTCGACGAGCCCACCGAAGGCATCCAGCCCTCGGTGATCAAGGAAATCGGCGCGGTGATCAAGAAGCTCGCCGCCCGTGGCGACATGGCAATCCTGCTGGTGGAGCAGTTCTACGATTTTGCCGCCGAACTGGCCGATCAGTACCTGGTGATGTCCCGGGGCGAGATCGTGCAGCAGGGCCGTGGCGAAAATATGGAAGCCGAAGGTGTACGCGGGCTGGTGACTATTTGAGGTTACGGTCTAATCTGTAGCGTCCTAACGATAATCAGAAAACATGAACTTACCTGTTGCGACTGCCCTGTTTACCCCGAGCTGGCATGCCGAGCTGGAGCTGGCCTACGCCCGCTTCGGTGATTGCACGCGGCCGACCCGCCGCCGGCACCTCGGCCCGCTGCGGGTGCAAAAGCATCTGTACGCCGAAGGGCCCGAGGTCTGCCAGCACATCATCGTCCACCCGCCGGGCGGGATTGCCGGCGGTGACCGGCTCGACATCAGCGCCCGCGTCGAACAAGGCGCCTGGGCACAGATCACCAGCCCCGGCGCAGCCAAGTGGTATCGCGCGGCAGGCCCCGCTTATCAGTCACTGAACCTGCATGTCGCCGATGGCGCGACACTGGAATGGCAGCCTCAGGAAACCATCGTCTACAGCGCCGCCCAGGCGGAACTCACGACCTCGATTGATCTTGAAGGCGATGCGCGGCTGTTCTACTGGGACGTGGTGGCGCTGGGTCGCCCGGCCAGTGGCGAGCGTTTCGACCTCGGGCATTTCCAGGCACATCTGGATATTCGCCGCGATGGCCGGTTGCTGTGGCATGAGCGCCAGCGCATCGTCGGCGATGACGGATTGCTGGATTCGCCGATCGGACTGGATGGCAATCCGGTGTTTGCGACGCTATTGGTGACCGGCGAAATCGATGCCGAACTGCTGGAGCGCTGCCGCTCGCTGGGCCACGACGTGCGTGGGGATCTGACGCAACTGCCGGGGCTGCTGGTTGCGCGTTGCCTGGCCAGTGAAGCGCTGCTGGCGCGGGCCTGGCTGATCGAGCTCTGGCGATTGCTCCGGCCTGTGCTGCTAGGCCGCGAAGCCCTGCCTCCGCGAATCTGGAACACCTGAATTTCTTCAACTGCCGACAATGGATTTCAAACGATGGACCTGACCCCACGCGAAAAAGACAAGCTGCTGATCTTCACCGCCGGCCTCGTTGCCGAGCGGCGACTGGCCCGTGGCGTGAAGCTCAACTACCCGGAAGCCATGGCCTACATCTCGGCAGCGCTGCTCGAAGGCGCCCGTGACGGCCAGACCGTGGCCGAACTGATGCACTACGGCACCACCCTGCTGACCCGCGACCAGGTGATGGAAGGCATCCCGGAAATGATCCCGGAGATCCAGGTCGAAGCGACGTTCCCCGACGGCACCAAACTGGTCACCGTCCACCAACCGATCGTCTGAGGCCGCGCCATGACTTACACCATCCGCGATGCACTGCACGCTGACCTGCCGGCGATCCGCGACATTTACAACGACGCGGTGCTCAACACCACGGCGATCTGGAACGAGTCTGCCGTCGACCTCGGCAACCGCCAGGCCTGGTTCAGTGCGCGGCAGGCTCAGGGTTATCCGATCCTGGTGATTGTCGACGCCGACAACACCACCCTCGGCTACGCTTCGTTCGGTGACTGGCGGCCGTTCGACGGTTTCCGCCACACCGTCGAGCACTCGGTCTACGTGCGCAGCGACCAGCGCGGCAACGGCCTCGGCCCGCAGTTGATGAGCGCACTGATCGAACGCGCGCGAACCTGCGGCAAGCACGTCATGGTTGCCGCCATTGAAAGCGGCAACGCCGCGTCGATCCGCCTGCACGAACGTGCCGGGTTCATCACCACCGGGCAGATGCCGCAGGTGGGCACCAAGTTCGGCCGCTGGCTCGATCTGACGTTCATGCAACTGACCCTCAATCCTGGCGCGGAGCCGCCGCCCGCCAACAAGGAGTGACACCGATGAACCCCGCCCAACTGCGACGCGTCAACGCTGAAAGTTTTGCGCACTATCGTCAGGGCCTGATCGACCTGCTGCTCGACGCCGTGGGGTATGGCGCCAGCGTCGGTTTCATGGCCGACCTCGATGCCACGCAGGCCCGCGCCTATTTCGACGATGTGCAGGACAACCTGAACAAGGGCAACGTTTTGCTGTGGGTGGTGGTCAAGGACGAACAGGTGCAGGCCAGCGTCCAGTTGAGCCTGTGCCAGAAAGCCAACGGCCTGAACCGTGCCGAGGTGCAGAAATTGCTGGTGCGTGAACACGCCCGGCGACGTGGACTTGGCCAGCAGTTGATGCAAGCGCTGGAACAGGCCGCGCGTCAGTACAAACGCGGCATGCTTTACCTCGACACCGAGGCCGGCTCCCCCGCCGAAGATTTCTACAAGGCCCTGGGCTACACCCGCGCCGGGGAAATCCCCGACTACGCCTGCGACCCGAACGGCACCTATCGCCCGACGGCCCTCTATTACAAAGTCCTGCAAGGAGCGAACTGATGATTCCCGGCGAATACCGGATCCAGCCCGGCGACATCGAACTCAACGTCGGTCGCCGCACCGTCAGCCTGACAGTGGCGAACAGCGGCGACCGGCCGATCCAGGTCGGCTCGCACTACCATTTTTTCGAAACCAACGACGCCCTGACCTTCGATCGCGCCGCCAGCCGTGGCATGCGCCTGAACATCCCGGCGGGCACCGCCGTGCGCTTCGAACCGGGGCAGAGCCGCGAGGTGGAACTGGTGGACTACGCCGGGCACCGGCGGGTGTTCGGGTTTGCCGGGCGGGTCATGGGTGAGCTCGACTGACTGATCGCTCCCATGTCGAGGCGTCGAACCGCCTGCGTGGGAATGCATCCCGTGACGCTCCGCGTCACATCATGGCGGACGCAGAGCGTCCATGGCGGCATGCCCACGCAGAGCGTGGGAACGATCAATACCAAGGCGAACGAATGAAGATTTCCAGACAAGCCTACGCCGACATGTTCGGCCCCACCGTCGGCGACAAGGTGCGCCTGGCCGACACCGAGCTGTGGATCGAAGTCGAACAGGACTTCACCACCTACGGCGAAGAAGTGAAATTCGGCGGCGGCAAAGTGATCCGCGACGGCCAGGGCCAGAGCCAGTTGCTGGCGGCCGAAGTGGTCGACACCGTCATCACCAATGCGCTGATCATCGACCACTGGGGCATCGTCAAGGCCGACGTCGGCCTCAAGGACGGGCGCATCGCCGCCATCGGCAAGGCCGGCAACCCGGATGTGCAGCCCGGCGTGACCATCGCCATCGGCGCCAGCAGCGAAGTCATTGCCGGCGAAGGCATGATCCTCACCGCCGGCGGCATTGACACCCACATCCACTTCATCTGCCCGCAGCAGATCGAAGAGGCGCTGATGAGCGGCGTCACCACCATGATCGGTGGCGGTACGGGGCCGGCCACCGGCACCAACGCAACGACCTGCACTTCCGGCCCCTGGCACCTGGCGCGGATGCTCCAGGCCGCCGATGCGTTTGCGATGAACATCGGCCTCACCGGCAAGGGCAACGCCAGCCTGCCGGAACCGTTGATCGAACAGGTCAAGGCCGGCGCCATCGGCCTCAAGCTGCACGAAGACTGGGGCACCACCCCGGCGAGCATCGACAACTGCCTGAGCGTCGCCGACCAGTACGACGTGCAAGTGGCCATCCACACCGACACCCTCAACGAGTCCGGTTTCGTTGAAACCACCCTCGGCGCGTTCAAGGGTCGCACCATCCACACCTACCACACCGAAGGTGCCGGCGGCGGCCATGCGCCGGACATTATCAAGGCCTGCGGTTTCGCCAACGTGCTGCCGAGTTCGACCAACCCGACCCGGCCGTTCACCCGCAACACCATCGACGAACACCTCGACATGCTGATGGTCTGCCACCACCTCGACCCAAGCATCGCCGAAGACGTGGCGTTCGCCGAAAGCCGCATCCGCCGCGAAACCATTGCCGCCGAAGACATCCTCCACGACCTCGGCGCGTTCTCGATGATCAGCTCCGACAGCCAGGCCATGGGCCGCGTCGGCGAAGTCATCACGCGCACCTGGCAGACCGCCGACAAGATGAAAAAGCAGCGCGGCCCGCTGCCTCAGGACGGCGAAGGCAACGACAACTTCCGCGCCAAACGCTATATCGCCAAGTACACCATCAACCCGGCGATCACCCATGGCATCAGCCATGAAGTGGGTTCGGTGGAAGTCGGCAAATGGGCCGATCTGGTGCTCTGGCGCCCGGCGTTCTTCGGCGTGAAACCGACATTGATCCTCAAGGGTGGCGCCATCGCCGCCAGCCTGATGGGCGACGCCAACGCCTCGATTCCGACCCCGCAACCGGTGCACTACCGACCGATGTTCGCCAGTTACGGTGGTTCGCTGCACGCCACCAGCCTGACCTTCATCAGCCAGGCCGCGCAGGCAGCCGGACTGCCCGAAGCGCTGGGTCTGAAGAAGAAAATCGCCGTGGTCAAAGGTTGCCGCGAGGTGCAGAAAACCGACCTGATCCACAACGACTACCTGCCGAACATCGACGTCGACCCGCAGACCTATCAGGTCAAGGCCGATGGTGTGTTGCTCTGGTGTGAACCGGCCGACACCCTGCCGATGGCGCAGCGTTACTTTCTGTTCTGAGTCAGCGCCCCGGTCGGCGAAGCGTTCGACGACCGGGGTTGGCGGCACCTCAGCCGGTTGAGGTGTCCAGCAAATAACGCGAAGGGCCGGGCTGCTCCTCATCGAGCCCGACCGTCGCCGGCTCACCGGTTTCCAGGCGCGACAGGGCAATCAGTTGCTGATTGCGCTCAATGCTGCGTTCAACCTCGAGCATCTGCACTGCCTCCTGATAAGCCGTGCTGGTCACGTCGTCAAATGCCTCTTCAAGGCGTTGCAGCTTTTCATCTGCGCTGCGCTTGAGCGCGTCGAGTTCGTCCGGGTACTTCTCGTTCAAGTACTGCACCCAGTAATCACGGCTGATCAGTTCTTCATAGAAGCGCTCGCTTTTCTCCGCCTTCACGACCGCATCACGCGCAATCGTCAGCGCCTCTCCCCTGAGCGGCCCGGCGAAGCGTATATGAGTGGGCTGCCCCGGCAGTTGCAGTCCGTCCTCCCAGCCCGAAGTCAGGCCGATCCGATACTGCAGGCGCACCTCCGCAGGATCCGCGTGACGACCCATGCTGCGCGCAGCCAGTTTTTCCACCTCGCCCAGGCGGAACAGTTGACGCGACAAGTCGAGCAATGCCCGCCCCTTGGCAGCAAGACCTGGCTGCAAGTGTCGCAGGGCGTTGTACTCGAACACCTTGACCTCGATTTCACTGAACGCCAGGGTGCGTCCGTCGACGCAGGTCGTGTGCGTGGAGGCCATGGAAAACAGCGTATCGCGCAGTTCCTGACTGCCATCGGCCGCCTCGACAACCTCCCACACCCGGCGTGTCAGGTCAGCACGAAACACCCGGAACTCCTCGGTGTCCGGCATCCGCGCAAGCAGATGAAAGAACGCCCCGTTATCGGGTTCCGCTGCCAACCGCTGCCACATGGCCCGATAGCGTGCGGCGTCTTCTTGCGGAATGTTTTCAATCCACGGCGTCGCTTGCCGTTCGAGGACACTTTCGGCGAGTGTCGGGACCACTTCATCCGGTTCCACATCACTTTCGCTCCCCGTGTCTTCGTCTCCACTCTCGGTGCTGCTGTTCATGTCATCGATCATCCGGTCAATCTCGGCATACCTCAGACCCAGCACATCGTCACGTCCATGGGCATCGGCGTATTCACGCAGACGGATCAGGCTTTGCTGCGAGATTTCGAAGTTCTCCGACAGATCGCTGCCGGCAATCAGCGGTGCATGAGTGCCGTCATACAACTCGGCGGGGATTGACGATATCTCGTTGTTGCTCAAGTCGACCGTCTGCAAACGCGGGGCTTGCAGCAGCCCCTCCGGCCAGGCGGTCAGCAGGTTGTCACGCAGGTCCAGCCGCTCCAGGCGCTGCAGACGATCGACGCGCAGGGTACGCAGGCCGTTATGGCTGAGGTCCAGCCACTGCAGGTGCGGCAGGCCCTCGAGCGTTTGATCCAGCGCTTGGGAATCCACAAGGCCGGTGAGCGACAGTTCCAGTCGCTCCAGTTGCAGCATTCGTCCGACAGGCTCAGGGATCACCAGCAAGTGATTGCCGCTCAGATTGAGCCTGCGCAATTGGGTAAAGGCGCTGAGGAAAGCGTTGGAGCCATCGGTGGTGAGCTTGACGCCCGAGAGACTCAGGGAACGAACCGCCGCGAATGTTTCGTCCAGTGCGGGCAAGTTGCCCACCTGCAGACCGTCAAGGTTCAGCTCTCGGTCAGACACGCCATCCCAGTCGACGGTACTTTCACGCCAGCATTCCATGATGCGCCGGGCGGCGAGCTGGCGGGTGCGCGATGACACGACCCAGTCCATGCCTCGGGTTTCATGGGTGAACAGCCAATCGTTCAGACGCCGCGTCAGCGCCTCGAATGCCTGCTCCCACGCATCGATTTGTACACCGATCTGCGCCTCGGTCAGCCCTGCGCGCTGCATCCGCTCGATCGTCTGCTGCGCCTGCGTCTCGTCGGATGACGGGCACAGCCGCCGGATGCGCGGCCCCCACCCGGTCGGCCCCACGTCTGCCGGGCGCGGCGCAAGCGGCAGCAACCGCCGGACGATTACCGAGCCGCTTTCGGCGGGCGGCGTACGATGACGCGGCTCTTCCAGTGCAAAGCGTTGCAACGACCCCGGCAACAGGCCTCTGGCCTCTTCGATACGCTGGCGCGCGGTAGCCAGCGACATTTCGGCCTGCGCACTCAGCGGGGTACCGGTGAGGCTGGTATCGAGCAACAACGCTTCACGCCCAAGCAACGCCTCCGGCAGCGAGGTCAACTGGCTGTCGCTGAGATCCAGCCAGGTCAGCTCCGGCAGAAACTCCGCCCCCACCGGCCATTCGCGCAGGGCCGTCGCACTCAGGTCCAGGGCCTTCAGACGATTCATCCCGCGCACGTCGATAGTGCTCAGCGGGTTGCCATGCAGGTTGAGGGTTTCAAGTGCCGGCAGATCGCTTGACTCGAGCGGCAGCTCTGCCAGGCCACAATGGCTCAGATCGAGGGTTTCGACCCCGCCAAAGGTAAGGATGAAACTGCGCAACTGCTCGACCGGGGCCTGCAACCCGGGCAGTTGCAGACTTCTGACATGGGTGAACCCGTCAGCCGAGAGTGTCGGCAGGCTGTCCAGCGGCGAGCCGGGAATCTCCAGCACCGAGGCATCGTTGGGCAGGCTGACGTACAGATTGAAAAAGATACTGTCGGTACGCGCGCCATAGCGCTGGAACAATCCGGCGCGCCAACTGGCTTTCAGCGCAACGGCCACCGCCGAACGCGCATTCGGTTCGGAGCCGACCCATGTGTCCAGACGGTTGAGTTCACTGTACTGCTCACTCAAGGATTCAATCGCGGTGAAACGGCTGGCGGCGTCCGTCCAATGCGCCCGGAAACCCGCACTCAAGACATCGAACAGGCTCGACTCCATACCGACAAAACGCTTGAGTTCTCCGCGGCAATAATCCGCGACCATCTCGTCCAGATCGATCAGATGCCGAGGCTGACTCCGAACGAATTCGTAGATCGGCTTGAACGTGCGACGCGGGAATTTCGACCAGTCCAGCGAAAGGCCGGTCAACAGTCGCTGGTGACCTTCATAGACTTCCATTGGCAGGTGACTGATCGCGGTCGAGCGCAGGTTCAGGCGCTCCAGTCGTGGCAATTCCAGAACACCGTTGGGCCACAGGTGCATTTGCGGACTGCCGACCTCAAGCCGGCGCAACTGGTGCATGCCCCCGACGTCGAGCGTCATGGGCACCACTGGATTGAGGCCGCTGGCAGTACAGCGCAGTTCCAGTTCCTCGAGCCGGGTCAACTCCCGAAGCCGCATCGCTACCTGGCCGGTGATGGGTGTCGAAAGCTTCAGACGGGTCATGTGGCGCAACGTCTTCAACGTCGTGAGCACTTTGTCGAATTCTGCAACGTTTGCGGTCAGGACCAGCTTCTCGACGTGGGGAAACGCCGCAAGCGTTTCACCAGGCAACGGCGCGCTCAGCGTCAGTTCGCGAACGTGGGCAAAGCTCGCCGTCAATGGCGGCAGCGGCGCATTACTGATCAGCGTCAGGCTGGCTGCTTGCCGGTCGTGGGCGGCCAAGGGTTCATTGCGCCAACACGCCTTGATGCTCTGCACCACGCTGGCGAACTCGTCACGGGTGGTGCGCAGACGCATGTTCTGCGATACCCGCCATTGCTCAAGGGTTGTTTCCAGCTCCAGCCACTCGCTCAGACGGTTGTTGAGCAGATGAAAGATCTGTTGGTCGGTCTTGCCCAGACGCCATTGTTCCAGGATGAAGCCGCGAGCCTGCACATCGGTCAGCCCCGGGTAGACGCTCTGGACATGAGCAGTCAACGCCGGGCTGGGCCCCGGCCCATCGCCACTGGCGGGATACCCGCGCAATCCGGCAGCGATGCGTTGCGGCGCCTTGAACCACGGCTTTTCGGCGGTACCTGCACGCATGATACGGGCCGATTGACTGCGGTCGGCAAACGCTCGCTCAATGATCGCGCCTTGCAACTCGACGCTCTGCCCGACGTTCGGCAGCCCCAACGCGCGACGTGCCTGATCGGGCAAGGCGTACATCAGCGAGGCGAAAAAATTGTCGCCCTTGTGCGCAATGCTGTTGAGCGGCTCGCCAAGCTCATTGGCGGCTTGATAGGCATCTGCATACTTGACCAGATACTTGCGTGTGGAAGCCGTTTCGCTGCCGATGGCATCGAGCATCGGACCGTTGGGACTGCCTTCACGGATTTCCAGACGCACCTCATCGGACCAGCCTGGCAGCCGGCCCAACGTCTGCAAGGCCAGATGACTGCTGTCGGGCGAGGCCATGGTTTCACTGCACAACCCGGCCAGAGCACGGCTCAGGCGCTGCTCACCGCCGTACCAGCGGGCGAGCTCCTGCAAATGCAGCGGGACCGTTGCCGCGCTTTCCAGCCGCGTCAGTTCCGCGGCGTCGGCCTGTTCCAGCGCAGCGGCGGCCGCACGCTCGGTCAGGCCGGGTACGGCGCGTTGCAGCCTTGCCGTCCGGGGACCCACAGGCCCGCCTTCCTTGAGAAGGCTGTTGAAGAGCGCGGGCTGTTGCGCGCTGGCGAAGTCGGCCATCTGTCTCGAGAGTTCCAGGGGCCGGGTCTGCCGAACGCGAGCCGGCTCGCCGCCCAACAGGCGAACCGTCTCCGCTTCATCCAGCGTCGCGAGTATTCGCGCCGGCAGGGCCCCGCTCAACACCTCGGCCCGACTGATCCGGATCGGCGCCTTGCCCTCGCGTTTCGTCCCGAAACCGGATGCCCGGCCTGACAGATCGGGGCGGTCATAAACCTTCAACATGCGCCCGGACGGCCAACGCGGCATGTCGGGAAGCAACGGCAGCAGGTGCATGAATCGAGAATCGATCGCCTGCGTGCCCGCGGCCTGTTCGACGATCAGTCCGGCATCGCGCTCGGCGTTGAACAGTTGCATGGCGTCCGCCAGTTCCGCTGGCGGCAAGGCACTGTCCAGGTGCATCTTGCGCAAGGCGTTGTCGCTGACACCGGCGACGTCGGCCATCCTCAGCAACTGCGCGTCAGTGAACGGTTCGGTGCCGGGGCCGAGGCGTCGCAACAGCGTCAGGCGGTCCCAGTCTTGCGGGCGCTCAAGGGTGTGCAGCCAGGCGCCGGCGCCGTTATGAGTCAGGGGTGGCTGATAGGCGTGCGGATCGTGCGGATGACGGATGCGCCAGGCCTTGAGCGATGTGTCGTAAGTCTGCTGATAGGTCTTGCCATCCAGCCGGATCCAGGTTTTCCCTTCAACCTCGTACTGCCCCAGCGCATTCGGTCGCGCGTGCGGATCGAGCGCGACCGGACTTTCGTAGCCCTTCAGGTCAGGCTTCCACAGACGGGTCGTGCCGTCGGGCATTTCTACCGGATGCAGATTTTCGATGATCGGCACCGATCTGGCAGCCGTCAGCCGCGCGAACCCTTTTCCGGCTCCCGCCATCAGGACAACCAACGCAAGATTTTGCGCGACATCGATCAGATGCGCCCTGGCGGCCTTGCGATCACCTTCGCTCCACTCGATAACGCCCTCAAAGGTTTCTTCGAGCAGTTGCACGGCCATCACCGCCATCATCACTTCACCGAGCACCGGCACGAACATCGAAACGCCCATCAGCACCAGCATGCCGATGTTCAGCAACGCGGCGAGTTTTGCCGAACGCGCCTTGGCGTCTACATCCACCGTGGGCACCGCGTGACTGCGGGCATCGGCGAGCAGACGGTCGCGATGCTGCTCGAACTGGTAGCGCCACAGGTCGGTGTTGTCCGCCCAGATCCCGTGTCCCTTGCGGGCCAGGCCCACCGGATTCAGATACGGATCTGCATTTTGTATCTGCTCGACGGGCGGCGCGGGCGGTAGCTGGCGAACGCCGGTCAGTACCGCACTGATCGGATTGAGCGCCTTGAAAATCTCGTTCAGCAACGGCTCGTAGGGGGCCAGGTTTTGTGAAAACGTGCGGTTCGGGCTGTCCTCGGTGAATTGAGCGAAGTAGTGCGGTCGGTCGGCATAGGCGACGAACCGGCTGAAAAACCGCTGGTAGGCATTCGGTTCGCCAGGATGAGCCTGAGTGGCGTCGCGTGCGGTGAAGCGCTGCTTGAACATCGCTGCGATTTCCCGCCCCTTGTAGCGTTTGAGCGGATGGTAAGGATCGCCCGGGATGTACAGGATCGAATCGTCGCTGTAGCGGTACTTCTCGCAGATCGTGAACATTACACAGCCGGTCAGGCGCCGGCCCATCAGGCCCAGATCGCGAAACCAGATCTGCCGATGGCCCTGACGCGGTGCCAGCTCTGCGTCGAGGATCGAGCGAATCGAATCGTAGTCTTCGCGTCCGATATCGCCTTTGACCAACGCCAGCTCTGCCGCCGCGCGCAATGCGGTTTTATGGGCATCGATAAATGTGTCACGCAGCAGCTGCTCGGCGGCAGCGTCCCTGGGGCGCAGGAAATCCTTGAGGTAATCCTGGTATTTCGCCCCGATGTCCAGCGAGCGGCACAAACCGGTGAACTGCTCGACCGTCAGAGGCGTATTCAATGGCGCCAGGGTACCGGGGGTCGAGGTTTCACTGCGAAACCCCGACGTTTCATGGAAGGCGCCCCTTTTACATTCACGAGCTTCGAAATTGTGCAGAGCCGCTTGCAGCAAAGGCAGTTTCATGACTTCGAAGAAGTCGATCTCGATGGCGAAAATCCCCGACTCCACCGGTTTGTTCAGTACCAGCCAGGTCTTGTTGACGTCCAGCGTTACGTTGAAGCGTTCCTTGAGGGCTCTGGTCAGCAACGGCGCAGCGAAGCTGTCGATGTCCTGAACGCTCGACATGACGTTGTCCAGGCGCTTCCGGGCAGCGACACTGGCAGCCACGGCGTCACCGATTGCCTTGCGTTGATCCCGCGATGCGCGTCTGTACCAGACCGGCGGGGCGGAGCCGGTCCCCTTCAAGGCTTCGCGCTGTTCAACCGTTGCGTCGATCAACCAGTCTGGGCTGGCCTGCTGAAGGAACCCGGCATGCCGACTCTGTGTCACGACCGGCCCTGAGGGCGGTGCAACATTCGTTGGCGAAGCTGAGGTGACGGGATTTTCGGACATGGTTTCGCTCCTTGAAATGGAGCGAAAGCAGACCATGGCGACGCGGTGCGACTGCGGTACATAGGTCTCGCGGCGCAGCCTCTTGTCAGCGGAAATTTCAGGCCCGAGCGGCGCTTTCTTTCCCGCGCAAAGGGGCTAATATTCGACACGCCCCGCCTTGAATTTTCAGGAACCAGTACATGCGTTTATCCGAATTCATCAGGCAACACGCGGATCACATCGTCGAGGAGTGGGAGCAGTTCGCCAGGACCATCACCCCGGCGGCGGACACCATGGATCGCGCAGCGTTGCGCGATCATGCCAGGGCGATTCTGCTGGCCGCCGCCCGCGATATGGAAACCGCACAGACCGCCCGCGAGCAGATTGCCAAGGCCAAAGGCGAAGGCCCGGAGAAAACCCCAAGCCTGGACGAAGCCGGCGCCAGCCACGGCGAGTTGCGCCATACCGTGGGGTTTGATCTGGTACAGATGACGTCCGAATTCCGCCATCTGCGCGCCTGCGTGATTCGGCTCTGGGTCGGGCAACTGAAATCACCGGACATGGCGTATTTCCAGGACATGATCCGCTTCAACGAAGCCATCGATGAAGCCCTGGCCGAATCGACCGCGGCTTACGCCGAACAGGTCGAGCGTTCCCGGGACATCTTTCTCGCCATCCTCGGCCATGACCTGCGCGCCCCCTTGCAAGCGGTCAGCATGTCGAGCGAACTGCTGATGCGCAAAACCACCCTGGAAGGCGATGCGCTGACCCGCGCGCTGAACATCAGACAGAGTGCGCGGCATATGGCGGCGATGGTCAGCGACCTGCTGGAACTGGTGCGCAGTCGCCTGGGCAGAAGCCTGCCGATCGAGCCCGCGCCAATGGATCTGGCCGACGCGGCGCGCGCGGCCCTCGCCGAAGCATTAGCCGGCAATCCGGAGTGTGATCCGACCCTGAAAATCGAAGGTGATACCCGTGGCGTCTGGGATGCCGGACGAATCGATCAACTGCTGCAGAATCTGATCGGCAACGCCCTGCAACATGGCTCTCACCCACGAGAGGTGATCGTGGCACTGCGCGGTGAGACCGAAACAGTACATGTGACAGTACACAATTACGGGGCCCCTATTCCCGCAGAAGCCATCGGGACTATTTTTGATCCACTGGTGCGCAGTGCAGACGAAGAGCTCGGGCAGGCGTCAACCAGCCTCGGTCTGGGCCTGTTCATCGTCAAGGAAGTGGTGACCGCCCACGGCGGAACGATCGAAGTCAGTTCAAGCGAAGCCGACGGAACGCTGTTCAGCGTGACACTGCCCAGACAGGTTTAAGGCGATTTCATCGCTGGCAAGCCCGCGATGGGGCTCAATGACATCCGAGAAACTATTCAACCACCAGTCGCCCCAGACGCTGACGGAGCATCCGGTTCTCGGCCCGCAGTTCCTGCACTTCTTCCAGCAGGTCCAGCGCCAGGGCGACGCCTTCCCATTCCAGGTCCAGATCGCGCCGCAGCTTGGCGGCGCGTTTGGCCAGGGCCAGTTCGTAGTCGGTGAAGCGCCATTCCCTGGGCTGCGAGCCCTGAGGTTCGAGGATGCCGTGTTCGACGATTTCGATCACGCAGACGTCCGCCAGGTCGGCCGCCTCACAGAATTCTGCCATGTCCAGTTGAACGATCAGGGGGCTGCTCATGATGGGCTACTCCGTCGTCAGTATCAGAAGTTCTCGCGCGGATTGAAGGCGGCTTTCTTCGCCAGTTCCTGCCACAGCGCCTTGACGTCATCACCGTTGGCCTTGGGCATCACGGCCTTGAGCTGGACGAACAGGTAACCGCGCTCGCCGGCCTTGTTCTGCAGACCGTGACCCTTGGCGCGCATGCGCTGACCGTTCTGGCTGCCGGCCGGCACCTTGAGGTTGATCTTGCCGGTCAGGGTCGGCACGGCCACTTCGGCGCCCAGCGCCAGCTCCCACGGCGCCAGCGGCAAGGTGATGATCAGGTTTTCGCCTTCAACGTCGAATTTCGGGTGCGGCGCGAAACGGATGGTCAGGTACAGATCGCCGTTGGCACCACCACCGATGCCCGGTGCGCCCTGGCCCTTGAGGCGGATGCGCTCGCCGTCGGTCACGCCCGCCGGGATCTTCACGTTCAGGCTCTTGCTGGTGTTGCTGACGTGCTGGCCCGAACCGTTGTATTGCGGTACTTGGAAACTGATCTTTTTTGATTCGTTCGAAAGCGTCTCTTCCAGAAAGATCGGCAGTTCCAGTTCCACGTCTTGCCCTCGCCGTCCGGCGCTGCGGGATTGCCGGCCAGCGCCGCCACCGAAACCGGGGCCGCGATTGCCGAAGATCGAACTGAAGAAGTCCGAGAAGTCGCCGGTGTCGCCACCGCCGCCGCCAAAGCCGCCACGGCTCTGCCAGCCCGGCGGGCCCTGAAACGGCTGACCGTGCTGGCCATAACGGCGCAGGTCGTCGTATTCGGCGCGTTTGTCGGCGCTTTTCAGCGCTTCATAGGCTTCCGAGGCGTCCTTGAACTTGGCCTCGGCGTCCTTTTCCTTGCTGACATCGGGGTGGTATTTGCGCGCCAGCTTGCGATAGGCAGCCTTGATTGCCTTGTCGTCAGCCGTCGGCTCCACGCCGAGTATCTTGTAATAGTCTTTGAAGTCCATCGAAGGAATCACCATCCGTTATCGATTTCGCGCCGATGCCAGCATGCGCCGATTCGCGCGTGCCGGGTTGACCGATCTCAAGTGTGTGACCGGGTGGCGCAGCAGAAGTTTATCGGCAGTGGACGGCGGTTCTTGCGACCACCGGTATGTCTGCCGGCCCATGCCAGCAAGTTTGGGGCAAAGCGCCGAGTTTCAAGCAAGCTTAGTCGTGAAATAGCAGATGACCGGCCTTCGAATCTGTCGCGCACTGACATACACTGCGCGGCCGTTTTTTTGACCGGAACCGAAAGACCATGAAAGACGCCTCTCCAGCCCGTGCCTGCGGCATCGACTTCGGCACGTCCAACTCCACCGTCGGCTGGCTGCGCCCCGGCATGGAAACAATGATCGCGCTGGAAGACGACAAGATCACCCTGCCGTCGGTGGTCTTTTTCAACATCGAAGAGCGCCGTCCGGTTTACGGCCGCCTGGCGCTGCACGAATACCTGGAAGGCTACGAAGGCCGGTTGATGCGCTCGCTCAAGAGCCTGCTCGGTTCCAAGCTGATCAAGCACGACACCAGCGTTCTCGGCACGGCGATGCCGTTCAAGGACTTGCTCGGGCTGTTCATCGGCCAGCTCAAGAGCCGCGCCGAAGCCGCCGCCGGTCGTGAGTTCGAGCAAGTGGTGCTGGGCCGTCCGGTGTTTTTCGTCGACGACGATCCGCTGGCCGACCAGGAAGCCGAAGACACCCTGGTGGAAGTGGCGCGCAAGCTCGGTTTCAAGGACGTTTCGTTCCAGTACGAGCCGATCGCTGCGGCCTTCGACTATGAGTCGACCATCGAAAAAGAAGAGCTGGTCCTGATCGTCGACATCGGCGGGGGTACGTCGGACTTCTCACTGGTGCGCCTGTCGCCCGAGCGTCGTGGTGTGGATAACCGCCACGACGACATCCTCGCCACCGGCGGCGTGCACATCGGCGGGACCGACTTCGACAAACAGCTGAGCCTGCAAGGCCTGATGCCATTGTTTGGCTACGGCAGCCGGATGAAGAGCGGTGCGTTCATGCCGACCAGCCACCACATGAACCTGGCAACCTGGCACACCATCAACTCGGTGTATTCGCAGAAATCGACCCTGGCCCTGGGCAGCATGCGTTACGACATCGAGGACACCGGCGGCATCGACCGTCTGTTCAAGCTGATCGAACAGCGCGCCGGGCACTGGCTGGCGATGGAAGTGGAAGAAACCAAGATCCAGCTGACCCACAACGACAGCCGCCATGTACCGCTGGACCGTATCGAGTCAGGCCTGAGCGTGGAACTGACCCGGGCGCTGTTCGAGTCGGCCATCGAGTCGCAGCTCGAGCGCGTGCGCGGCAGCGTCACCCGGTTGCTGGCGGACGCCAATGTGGCGGTGGGTCAGGTCGATACGGTGTTCTTCACCGGCGGTTCGAGCGGCATTCCGGCACTGCGCAACAGCGTTTCGGCAATGCTGCCGAACGCGCGGCATGTGGAAGGGAACATCTTTGGCAGCATCGGCAGCGGTCTGGCGATTGAAGCCATGAAACGCTATGGCGTTTAAAGCCGCCCGGTGATCGTTCCCACGCTCTGCGTGGGAACGATCACCTACTAAACCATCCCGCCCAGCTTCAGCTCACTCTTCAGGTATGCGTAATAGATCGGCCCCGCCACCACCCCCGGCAGGCCGAACGCAGCCTCGAACACCAGCATTGCCAGCAGCAACTCCCAGGACCTGGCACTGATCTGCCCGCCGACGATGCGCGCGTTGAGAAAGTATTCCAGCTTGTGGATAACGATCAGGTAGCCCAGCGCCGCAATCGCCACCCAGATCGACAGCGACAGCCCCACTATCGTGATCAGCGTGTTCGACATCAGGTTACCGATCACCGGCAGCAGGCCGAGCAGGAAGGTCAGGACGATCAGGGTCTTGGTCAGCGGCAGCTTGATCCCGAACAGCGGCAGGACCACCGCCAGGAAAATTCCGGTGAAGAAGGTGTTGAGCAGGGAAATCTTGATCTGTGCGAAGACGATGTTGCGAAACGCCTGAACCAGCAGGTGCAGACGGTCGAACAGCGCAGCCGCCAGCGGCTTGCGTTTGGTGACGTCCGGTACCCGCTGCAAGGCGATGATCGCGCCGAGCACCATGCCGATCAGCAGCGTCACGAACATGTGCGCCGCGTCCTTGCCCACCAGTTGCAGGTCGGACAAATGCTTGCTTGCCCATTCACCGATGGCCACCCGGAACTCGGCGGCACTGGCCGGCAGGTAACTGTCGAGAAACGGCGGCAGTTGCCCGCGCGCGCGGTCGACCACGCCCATGAATTTGTCGAGGGAAGCCCCGGGGTTTTCCGCCTCGTGCAACAGGAAACTGATGGCCCCGGCAAAGATCAGCGCCAGCACACTGACCACCAGCGTGCCCAGTAGCGCCACTGCCAGCCAGCGTGCCCGACGACCTTCGATCAGCCGTTGCAGTTGCGGGGTGAGCATGTTGACCAGTTCGAACACCAGCAGCCCGGCCAGCAGGCTGGGCAGCAGACGCAATGGCAATACCAGTAACAGACCGCCGAAAATGATGATGCAACTGACCCAGAACACTACATGACGCTCAGAAAACGTTGGCATACAGCCTCAAAACGAACGGCGTAAAAGGATTGGCAGTCTGCCAGCGATCCGGCGCCGAAGCGAGCGGATGCCCTGCCGCTCGCTGCGATCTGTCGATCTTATTTTTTCTTCAGACAATCACTCATGAACGTCTTGCGCGCATCGCCCGTCAGCGCCTTGGTCTTGGCATCGGCATTACAGGTTTTCATCTTTTCCTGCTGCGGGGTCAGAGCCTTGGCGTCGTTGGCCGCCGGTGCTGCCTTGAGGCAGGTGCTCATGAAGGCTTTGCGCTCGTCGCCCTTGAGGCTCTTGGCCGTGGCGTCGGCGTTGCACGTGGTCATCTTGTTCTGTTGCGCCGTGGCGGCGAAACCCTGGGAGCACAGCAGCAGACCGATCATCAACAAAGGGACACGCAACATCTTCATGGAGTTTTCTCCTTGTCGCCGCCTCGATGGAGGTGGCCTCGGGCTGAGTGTAGTCAAAGCTTGTTACACCTTCCTCGCCTCAAGATGGCTGCGCCGATACTGCTCCGGCGTACACCCAGCCTGCCGGGCGAACATGGCGATGAAGGCCGAGCCAGTGCTGTAGCCGAGATCGAAGGCGATTTCCTGCACGCTACGCGAACTTTCCAACGCCTCGATCGCCGCGAGATAACGCAGCCGCTGGCGCCATTCGCCGAAACTCATCCCCAGCTCCCGCACGAACTGGCGGGCCAGGGTGCGCTCGCTGACATGCACCTGCGCCGCCCAGTGCGCCAGCGGCTGGTTGTTGCCGGGTTCGGCCTGCAGGGTTTCGAGGATGGTCAGCAATCCGGGGCTGCTGGCGTAGGGCAAATAGCATTGATGCACCGGCGCCTGGCGCAATTGATCCACCAGCACCTGGGCCAGGCGCTGGTCGGCTTCGAACGCGGGGATCTTCACATCGCGCGCAGCGAAATCCTTGAGGATTGCCTTGAGAATGTCGCTGATCGCCAGGGTGCAGGCCTGCGCCGGCAAGTCGCCACACACCTCCGGCGCCAGGCACACGGCCCGATAATTGACCGGTTGATGGCTGTAGAAACTGTGCTCGACCTGCGGCGGCACCCACACCGCGTACTGCGGCGGCGACATGAAACGGCTGCCGTCGACATCCATGTGCAGCACGCCGTGGGCTGCGTACTCCAGCGTGCCCCACGGATGGCGGTGCGGCGCGGCGTATTCGTGGGCGTTGAAGTCGGCATAGCGGAAATACACCGCCGACGGCAGTTCGCTGAAATCCAGCAGATCGATGTGTTTACTGTTCATGCTGTCCGGAATCAGGGGCGGGTTGTCCGGTTCGCAGTATAGGCCTGCATCCAGACAGGGGATAATCACCGTTCATCAACGTACTGGTTTCTCCTCCCATGCAATACGCGTTTCCCCTGCTGGCGATTTTCATCTGGGCCGGCAACACCGTGATCAACAAGCTCGCGGTCGGTGCAATCTTCCCCGCCGAGATCGGCTTCTACCGCTGGCTGCTTGCCGGCCTGCTGTTTACCCCGTTCATGCTCGGGAAGGTGATTGCGCACTGGCCGCAGATCCGTCCGAACCTGGGCAAGATTTTTATCCTCGGCGTGCTCGGCATGGCGGTCTATCAGAGCCTGGCCTACTTCGCGGCGACTCTGACCAGCGCCACCAACATGGGCATCATCTTGTCGCTGATGCCGTTGATGTCGCTGGCCATGGCGATCATCAGCCTCGGCCAGCGCCTGACCGCCGGTGCCTTGGTCGGTGCGGTGCTGTCGTTTGCCGGTGTGCTGGTGGTGGTGTCGTCCGGCAGCCTCGGCGCTTTGCTGCAACACGGGGTGAACCTGGGCGACGCGATGATGCTGATCGCCACCCTCGCCTACGCGATCTACAGCACCTTGCTGAAAAAATGGCAGCTGCGCCTGCCGCCGCTGGTGTTGCTGTATCTGCAGGTGCTGGTGGCGGTGGTGGTGCTGTATCCGCTGTACGCCATGTCGCCGAAAACCGGCCTGACCCTGCAGAACATTCCGCTGGTGCTGTATGCGTGCCTGCTGGCCTCGATGCTCGCGCCGCTGGCATGGATGCAGGCCGTGCAGCGCCTGGGGCCGAGCCGGACCACGCTGTTCTTCAATCTGCTGCCGTTGATCACCGCGCTGATTGCGGCGGTGGTGCTGAAGGAACAACTGGCGATGTATCACCTGGTCGGTGGCCTGCTGACGCTGGGTGGAGTGATTCTTTCCGAGCGCTGGACCACCGTCCTCGGTCGCGCCCCGAGGGCTGCCTAGACCCCGGCGGCTTTCAACCGCGCCGCATGCTCGACGAACAGCCGCACCGGGTCCGCCCCCTTGCCAACCAGTCCCAGCGACTGGTTGACGATGTCGAAGTGATCCATCGGGTAGTCATCGCCGATGACGGTGCCCAGGTGCGAGCTGTAGCGTCCGACCATGCCGTCGCACTGCCCCGGCTCGCGCACGAAGGTCTTGGCGAACAGCCGACAGCTGCGGTTGGTGCCGTCGAACAGGTTACCGCCACGGTCGGTCTTGCCCGGCTGCAAGGTGCCGGACCACGAGAAATACCGCACCCCGTTGACCTCTTCCGGCCCGTGCCCGCCCCAGGTCTGCGGCAGGCCCTGTGGATAACGCTGGTTGAACAGCGCCACGCCTTCGGTGGTCAAGGAATGGTGCGAGGCGTGGATATCCACCGGCAGTTTCGGCCCGTGGTAGCCGGTTTCCAGCAGCGCCATCAGCCAGCCGACGAAGCGCAACAACGCTTCAAGGATTCGGCCCTTGGCGCTGTCCGCCGGATAGTGTTTCGCCAGGTAGTCGGCCAGTTCCGAACCGTGATTGGGCCCGGCCACCGAGGTCACCGAGGCCACCAGATCCGGGCGCTTGGCCGCCGCATAACGCGCCGTCAGCGAGCCCTGGCTATGGCCGAACAGATTGACCTTGGCCGCGCCGGTCTCGCGCAGAATCTCATCGATACGCGCCAATAACTGCTCGCCGCGCACTTCGGTGGAATTGAGCGGCGACACCTGCACTGCAATCACCGTCGCACCACCCCGGCGCAATGCTTTGATGATCCCGTACCAGTACGGGTACAGCACCAGACGGATGAAACCGAGCATTCCCGGCACCAGCACCAGTGGATAACGTGTGGCCGAACCTTGCGACATGGGCAAACATCCTTGTGGTCGGTGAGTGGATGCAGGGCGTGCAAAACGCCCGCCAAGCATCCTCTTCGATGATGACAACTCCACGACCAGCCTACTTCAGCCCCACCACCCCCGCCACAATCAACCCCACCGACAGCACCTTCACCAGCGTCAGGCTCTCGCCCAGCAGCGCGAAACCGAGAAACACCGTGCCGAGCGAGCCGATGGCGGTCCAGATCGGGTAGGCGATGCTCACCGGCAGCTCGCGCATCGCCAGGGTCAGGAAGTACACCCCGCCCACCGCCGCCCCCACGGTGATCAGCGACGGCCAGAGCCGGGTGAAACCTTCGGCGTACTTCATGCCCATGGCGAAGGTGACCTCGAACCCGGCCGCGATCAGCAGAAACAGCCAGGCCACCTAGAACGCCCGGGCCAGGTCGAGCAAGCGCTGCTCGGCCTCGGCCACTGACACCGCGAAGGTGCGCTCGGCGGATTCCTCGCCCTCGGCGGCGACCACCGTGACGTCGTTGATGCCGATGAAACCCAGCGCGGTGCGCAACCATGGATCAGCGTGGTTCAGCGCCTCCAGTTCGCCACCCGGGCCAAATCCGAAACCGCCGCGACTGGTAACGATCAGCGCCTTCTTGCCGTGCAACAGCGGCGTGTATTGGGCGATGCCGTTGTCGAGGGTGTGATCGAACGTGAGGCCCAACCGCACGATCTGATCGACCCAAGCCTTAAGGCCGCTGGGCACGTTGAAGTTGTACATCGGCGTGGAAATCAGCAGCAGGTCGTGATCGAACACCTCGCCCACCAATTGGTCGCTGAGGGCCAGATCGGCCTGCATCGTCAGCGGTCGAGCCTCGGGTTCGGGGTAAAACGCCGCCGCGACAAACGCTTCATTGACCGCCGGAATCACCGCCCGCCCCACCTCCCGGCGGGTCACCTGAGCCTGTGGATGACGGACTTGCCAGGCGCTGAGAAAGCTTTCTGCCAGACGCCGCGAATGGGAACGCTCACCGCGAGGGCTGGCATGAATCGCAAGAATCTTGCTCATCTGAATCTCCTTGGGACTAGACTTGAGTGACGGTGTGGCGCCAGATTGCAGCCACTCAGGTATCGCCTCAAATGAGCAAAAATCAGTCGGGATGAATTGATTTCATCCGTGGAGTTTTCATGTTCGCTTCATTGCCCCTGACCGCCCTGCGCGCGTTCGAATCCGCCTCGCGCTTGTTGAGTTTCAAGGCGGCCGCCGAAGAACTGGCGGTGACGCCGACGGCGATTTCCCATCAGATCCGCTCGCTGGAGGACTGGCTCGGCGTGGCGCTGTTCGAACGCCTGCCGCGTCAGGTGCGCCTGACCGAGGGCGGCGAGCGGCTGTTCCGCAGCCTGCACGGCGCATTTTTGGAGGTGGCGCAAAGCGTCGACACCCTGCGCCCGCAACGCAGTGGCAGCAGCCTGACGCTGTCGACCACCGCCGCGTTCGCCGCGTTGTGGCTGGTGCCGCGCCTGGGGCGGTTTTATGCAAAACACCCGAACATCAATGTGCGGCTGGATACGCATTGCGAAGTGATCGACCTGCACCAGGACGCCAGCGTCGATCTGGTGCTGCGCTACAGCCTCGACGATTACCCGAACCTCTACGGGCTGTGCCTGTTCGATGAATCGTTCGGCGTGTACGGCTCGCCGGAACAAGTGGCACTGGCCGCCCGCCGCACCCCGGCGCTGATCAGCGTGCACTGGCACAACTCGAAACTGTACGCCCACGGCTGGGAAGCGTGGTGCGCGCAATCAGGCGAGAACTGGCTGAATCAGCACCCGGCCATCCGCGAATACGACGAAGAGCATTACGCCCTGCAGGCGGCCATTGCCGGACAAGGGTTGGTGCTGGCGAGCAACATCCTCGTTTCGCAGAGCGTCGCCAGCGGTCTGCTGGTGCCGTACAAGGGTGAGGTGCAGGTCGATGGCGCCGGTTACAGCGCACTTTGCGTACCGGGCCGCGAGCGGCATCCACCGGTGAAAGCGTTTTTTGCCTGGTTGCGCGAAGAGGCGCAGCTTTCCGGACATGTGCCGCGCTGAATCCGACAAAACTTTTTGCAGCGTTCATCACTCACAACCAGGTAACGATCACGTCAGCAGAACGTGACGCCAATCGGATTAGCCTCCAGGAGACTGAAATGAGTGATCTGCATTTGTCTGATGTTCAAACCCTGCGCGAGCGCGCCCGCCAGCACGTGGAAAATGGCGCGGTGACCGAAAGCTACAGCGCCAACCGTGAAGAAGTGCTGCGTCTGCTCAACGAGTCGCTGGCCACCGAACTGGTCTGTGTCCTGCGCTACAAGCGCCACTACTTCATGGCCAACGGCCTGAAAGCCAACGTGGCCGCCGACGAGTTCCTCGAGCACGCCACTCAGGAAGCCGAACACGCCGACCGTCTCGCCGAGCGCATCGTGCAACTGGGCGGCGAGCCCGAGTTCAACCCGGACTTGCTGTCGAAGATGTCCCACGCGCAATACGTGGCCGGCAACACCTTGAAAGAGATGGTCTATGAGGACCTGGTCGCCGAACGGATCGCCATCGACAGCTACCGCGAGATCATCCAGTACATCGGTGAAAAGGATCCGACCACGCGCCGGATCTTCGAAGACATCCTGGCTCAGGAAGAAGAGCATGCCGATGACATGGCCGATATCCTGAAAGACCTCTAATCCCCGCAAGCTGATCGTTCCCACGCTCTGCGTGGGAACGATCTGACGATCCGGAAAATCATTGGGTGGGTTTGACGGTCACCGGCGCCTTGCCCGCCTTCATCTGCTCCAGCAACGGTGCGCACTGATTCGGCTCGCCCCCACTCGGCGCCACCAGCGCCAGCAGCCCCGCCGCCGGTGCAGCGATCACGCCCAGCGCCACCATCCCTGCCCCGCGCAACATCAACGGCACCGCTTTCACCCCGGCATCCGGCTTGATGAACTTGCCACGCACGTACAACGGCGAGCGCAGGGAAATCAGGCGCCAGCCCTTGGATTCCGGCGTCACCGTCAGATCCAGTTGCTCGGTGGCCATGTTCGCTGTGCCGTCGACGTAGATGATTGCGTTCTCGGTATCGAACACAAACAGTCTTGTCGTCGCCAGACCGGTCTTGATATCGAAGTCCGCCGCCGCGCAGTTGATCTTCACTTCCTTGTCGCCAAAGATCTTGCCGACCACGTAGTTGCCAACGTTGAGGCCGGCCAGCTCCATCAACTCACGGCTGATCGCGCCGTCGTTGATCAGCATCTTCAGGTTGCCGTTGGCACCGCCCAGCAGCTTGGCCACCGAGTTGCCGCGACCGGCGATGTCGGCATCGCCGTTGAGCTCGCCGAAACTGGTCTTCATCGGTTCGAAGGTCGGGAACAGCTGTTTGAGCTTGAACTTGCGCGCGGTCAGTCTGGCCCGACCTTCCAGTGGCTCGGTACGACCGTTGAGGCGAATCTGTGCATCCAGGTTGCCACCGGCCACGCCGAAGCGCAGCGGCTCAAGGCTCAGTTCGCCGTCGTTGAGTTTCAGGTGGGTATAAAGGTCGGTGAATGGCAGTTCTTCGCTGTGGACGATGCGCTTGCCGGTGAATTCGACGTCGGCATCCATGTCGCGCCAGCGCTCGGTCTTGAATTCTTCCACCGGTAAGACTTTATCCGCAGGCTGCTTGCTCTCACCGCCACGGGCCTTCTGCTTGGCATTGGAGTCGGCACCGATCAGCGGTGCGAGGTCGGCAAACAACAGTTGATTGGACAGCAACGCGCCACTCAGCTTGGGCCGTGGCTGGCTGGCGACGTAAGCCAGATCGCCATGGATGTCGCTGCTGCCGATCTTGCCGTTGAACTGTTCATAGCGAAATTGCGCGCCGCCCGGCTCATGCAGCTTGGCGATCAAGTGGCCGTCGGAGGCATAAGGCGGGGTATCCGGCAGGGTTACGCCGGTCAGCGGATACAAATTGCCGAGGCTGGCGCCCGCCAGTTTCAGGCGTAGATCGAGGGCACCGAGATTCAGCGGATCGGTCAGGGTACCGGCGAGTTCGATGCTGGTATCGCCGATCTTCGCCTGGGCCTGCAACGGGAACGGTTTGCGCGCATCCTGCAGCGCCAGCAAGCCGCCGATCTTGCCCTGGCCGGCGAGTTTCTGGCCGTGGTACTGGCCGGTGACTTTCAGGCCGAAGGCGTAATCCTGCGGTGCGCCGCCCTTGTCCTGCGCGGTTTTCGCCGCTTTGTCGCCGACGATGTCGCTGAACGGAATCGGCTTGCCCAGCGGATCGATCAACAGGTCGAGATTGGTCTTGAGGGTCTGGTCATCCAGGGTGACGTGGCCCTTGTCGAAGCCGATGGCACCGATGTCGACCACCCAGTTCGAGGGCTCGGCATTCGGGTCCTTGGGATCGAACGTGAAGGTCCAGTTGGCGCGGCCATCGGCCAGACGCTGCAATTGCGCATTGGGTTCGGTCAGGTCGATACGCGGGATCGTTACTCGTTGCGCCAGCAAGGCCAGTGGCGAGATGCGCAGCTCGACCCGTTTGAGGGTGACCATCTGCGGCTGCTTCGACCAGTCCGGATTGCCCAGCGTCAGGTCTTCGGCCACCACATGCGGCCATGGCACCCAGGCGCGCCAGCCGCCCTCGTCGAGTTCGCGCCGCCAGACCACCGACAGGTTGCCGTTGATGGCGAACGGTCGGTGCAACTCTTCCGAAACCTTGGCGTTGAGCGGCGGTTTGATCCGGTTCCAGTCGAAAAACACGATGATCAGCACCAGCACCGCCAGAAGCAGCACAAGGGTGGCGAAGGTCCAGGCGAAGATTTTACGCGTGCGCGTCATTGCACAAAGCTCCTGAAGGCGACTGCATCCATTGGCACGACGCAGCTGAGACGGCAGGCCGTGATGGCCCTCATGAAATCTGTGACTGACAAACAGCCCGCAGGTTTAATCCAAAGCCCCGTCGAGGGGGAAAAACGGTCGCCATTCTGACCGATCGGTCGAGTCAACGTTACCGGGCCCGCACTTTTGCGGAGCGCAAGTGGGTGGAAAATACCCACTGCAGTGCAAAACCGCCCGCCTGAAACGCCCGAGCTAGAGCCTCCCAGGCGAACAATCAATTCTGTTGATTATTACCATTGTGTTTATGAACTTTTATATCGACTTATCGAGAGTAGCATTGCCCTCGTACCCACTTTATCGCCCTCCCAAGGAGCAACCCATCATGAAACGCCAACTTCTGCTCAGTCTTACCCTCTCGATGCTGGCCAGCACTGCTTTCGCTCTGCCAGCTGCCGATCAAGCAACTCCGCAAGTCAAAACCAGCCACTCGGTGTTCAGCCAGACCGTGGCTGCTGATGGCGGTGACCGCACGCCACAAGGCCAGACCCTCGCTGAAAACGGTCGCAACCGCCTGGAAGAAAAAGGTCTGGTTCAAGACGGCTACGACAAGACCCCACAAGGCCAATTCGTCGCAGAAGGCGGCCGTGATCGTCTGGAAGAGAAAGGTCTGGTTCAAGACAGTTCGGATCGCACGCCACAAGGTCAAATCCTGGCATCTGATGGTTCCGATCGCACCCCACAAGGCCAAACCCTGGCATCGGATGGTGGCGACCGTACCCCACAAGGCCAGACCTTGGCATCGGATGGCGGCGACCGCACTCCACAAGGCCAGACCCTCGCTGAAGGCGGTGGTGACCGTGTGATCGAACGCAACAGCGCTTTGAGCTAAGCCCATGGCGGCCTGGAAAAAAAGCCCAATCCCCGGATTGGGCTTTTGACTTTTCAGCAGCCTGTATAAAGAAGTCGCGATTTCCCGCTTCCATCTCCCCGCTGCCGTTCGACGCCGACAAAGCCGATTTGCTAGAGTGCGGCGCTTGTCTTGCCTAAGAACACACCCTGCGATGCTGCCCCGCGCCGAACAGAAACAACAGACCCGCAACGCCCTGATGGACGCTGCCCGC
The DNA here is from genome assembly GCF_046487845.1 of Pseudomonas sp. PHC1. Taxonomy (NCBI): domain Bacteria; kingdom Pseudomonadati; phylum Pseudomonadota; class Gammaproteobacteria; order Pseudomonadales; family Pseudomonadaceae; genus Pseudomonas; species Pseudomonas sp. PHC1. The sequence goes on along the minus strand of NZ_JBJXHJ010000003.1, from coordinate 318,720 downwards.
CACCTGATGGAAAGCGGCCGAGGATTCGGCAGCCTGAGCCTGCGTGAAGTGACGAAAACCGCCGGCATCGTGCCCACCGGTTTCTATCGGCATTTCGCCGACATGGACGAACTCGGTCTGGAACTGGTCAGCGAAGTCGGTCAGACCTTTCGCGAAACCATCCGCCTGGTGCGGCACAACGAATTCGTCATGGGCGGGATCATCGATGCGTCGGTAAGGATCTTCCTCGACGTGGTCAGTGCCAACCGTTCGCAATTTCTGTTTCTGGCCCGCGAGCAGTACGGCGGATCGTTGCCGGTGCGCCAAGCCATTGGCCGTTTGCGGGAAGACATCAGCTCCGACCTGGCAGCGGATCTGGCCTTGATGCCCAAGCTTCAGCACCTCAATCGCGAGGGCCTGAGCGTGATGGCCGATCTGATCGTCAAATCGGTGTTCGCCACCCTGCCGGACATCATCGACCCGCCCGCCGAAGCCCTGCCCGAGCACCTGACGCCACAGGCGAAGATCACCCAGCAGCTGCGCTTCATCTTTATCGGGTTAAAGCACTGGCAAGGGCTCGGCAGTACCGAATAGTTCTTACCGAGCTGTCCTCCCCGGCCCCACGTCGGCTCCTGTTTGGTGCATGAAAAAAACTTAATGCACCAAAACACCTCACGATCCTGCAACATCTTGAAACATCCACTCGGCTCCGTCAGGGTTTTCCTACGTCTCGTCCGATTGGCAAGCCCCTTGCTCTAACCTGAGCATTGTCCATTGCTGGAAGCTTTCCGATGCTGGTGATTCATCGCAGAATCGACCCCCAACCCGTCTGGGCCGCCGAGTTGCACCTGACCTTCGAAGCCCGGAGCAAAAGCCGCCTGCGCTGTTTCAGTGCCGAAGGCGAAGACGTCGGATTGTTTCTGGAGCGCGGTCAGCCGCCGCTGTATGACGGCGAGTGCCTGCAAGCCGAAGATGGCCGGATCGTCCGGGTCTGCGCCCGCCCCGAACAATTGCTGCACGTCACCTGCGCCAACGCCTTTGAACTGACCCGCGCCGCCTATCACCTGGGTAATCGCCACGTTGCCCTGCAAGTCGGCGACGGCTGGTTGCGCCTGCTCGACGACTACGTGCTCAAGGCGATGCTTGAACAGCTCGGCGCCGCTGTGGAATCGATCGAAGCGCCGTTCCAGCCGGAACACGGCGCCTACGGTGGCGGCCATCATCATTCGCGACACGGTGACGAAGACTTCAACTACGCGCCGAAACTCCACCAGTTCGGCGTCCGTTTGTGAACCCGGCCTGGGCGCTGCTGCGCCTGGCCAGTCCGCAATTGCCGATTGGCGGCTACAGCTATTCCCAGGGCCTGGAAATGGCGGTGGATAACGGTCGCGTCGACAGTCCGGACAGCGCCCGGCGCTGGATCAGCGATCAATTGCTGCTCAACCTCGCGCGATTCGAGGCGCCCATGCTGCTCGCCCATTGCCAGGCTGCTGCGCAGGAAAACTGGGACGAGCTGCTGCGTATGTGCGAAAGCCACCGCGCCAGCCGCGAAACCCGCGAACTGCATCTGGAGAGCCGGCAGATGGGCTACTCGTTGCAGCAATTGCTCAACGGCTTGCCCGAACTCGATCAGGCTGCGCGGGACTTCCTTGAACGCTGCGCCGAACCGCACCTGGCCCTTGGCTGGGCACTGGCGGCCCGCGCCTGGCAGATCAGTCCGCAGGACGCCCTCGCCGCATGGCTGTGGAGCTGGCTGGAAAACCAGCTCGCGGTGCTGATGAAAACCCTGCCGCTGGGCCAGCAAGCTGCCCAGCGCCTGACCAGCGAACTGCTGCCGCTGCTGCAACAGGCCCAGCAGGACGCCACCCGAATCAATCCCGAACACCTCGGCAGCGCCGCGTTCGGTCTGTCCCTGGCGTGCATGGCCCATGAGCGCCAGTACAGCCGCCTGTTCCGTTCCTAGGGCCTTTTTATCTGGAGAAGCACATGAACACACAACCCCTGCGCGTCGGCATCGGCGGCCCGGTCGGTTCCGGCAAGACCGCATTAACCCTGGCTCTGTGCCTGGCGCTGCGCGAGCGCTACAACCTGGCGGTGGTCACCAACGACATCTACACCCGCGAAGACGCCGACTTTCTGGTGCGCAACGAAGCCCTGGCGCCGGAGCGGATCATCGGCGTGGAAACCGGCGGCTGCCCACACACGGCGATCCGCGAAGACGCCTCGATCAACCTCGAAGCGGTGGATCAGTTGAACCGGCGTTTTCCGGGGCTGGACCTGATTCTGGTGGAGTCCGGCGGCGACAACCTGTCCGCGACCTTCAGCCCGGAGCTGTCCGACCTGACCATCTACGTGATCGACGTGTCGGCCGGCGACAAGCTGCCGCGCAAGGGCGGCCCCGGCATTTGCAAATCCGATTTGCTGGTGATCAACAAGATCGACCTTGCGCCGCTGGTCGGCGCCTCGCTGGAGATGATGAACAGCGACACCCAACGCATGCGCAACGGCAAGCCGTTCGTGTTCAGCAACCAGAAAACCGGTCAGGGCCTGGAAGACATCATCGCCTTCATCGAACGCCAGGGCCTGCTGACTGCAGCCTGATTCACTGCTCAACAAGGAAGCTTATCCATGACACTCAAACGTATTCTCGGCGCCGTCGCGCTGCTGCTGACCCCGGCCCTGGCCTTCGCCCACCCCGGCCACGGCGACTCTGGCCTGGTGGCCGGCATCAGCCACCCGATCGGCGGTCTCGACCATTTGCTGGCAATGGTGGCCGTCGGTTTGTGGGCCGCGCAACAGCAAGGCGCCGCACGCTGGGCGCTGCCATGCACGTTCGTTGGCACCATGTTGATCGGCGGCCTGCTCGGCTTTGAAGGGCTGGCGCTGCCGGCCTTGGAAAGCGGGATTGCCGCCTCGGTGCTGGCCCTGGGTCTGGCGGTGGCTTTGGCGGTGCGTCCGCCACTGGTAATGGCCGTGGCGGCGACGGCGCTGTTTGCGCTGTTCCACGGCGTGGCCCACGGCCTCGAGTTGCCGGACATGTCGAGCCCATGGGCGTATGCCGCCGGTTTCGTGGTCGCGACCGCTGCACTGCATGCGGCGGGTTATGCCGTCGTGCGTTTTCTGCCTCAGGCGGCCGCGCCGCTGGTTCGACTGGCCGGCGCCGCTTCGGCGGTGACGGGCGCGTGGTTGCTGGCCGGCTGAATTGCACCTCTGATCGTTCCCGCGCATGGCGCGGGAACGATCGATCGCCACTCTCTGCTACCATGTCGCGCAATCGCCCCTGCCGTGACGACGTCCGCCCATGCCCCACGCTTCCCGCTCCACCTCCCTTCCTGAATTGACCGCCCTGTTCGGTGAAGTGCAACAGCACTTTCTGAACGTGATCGTGCCCCTCTGGCAAGAACCGGGCTGGAACGCCGACATGGCATTGCCTTACGAGGCGCTGGACGCCGCGCATCAACCGCTGCCACCGCAGCGCTATCGGGCGATGGCCTGCGCACGGCAGCTTTATCTGTTTTCCAGTCTGATCGGGGTTGTGGATAACGCCGAAACACGCGCGGCTGCACTGTTCCGTTCCCTGCAACGGCACTTCCACGATGCCGAGCACGGCGGCTGGTTCTACAGCATCGATCCGCAGGGCAAACCGCTGGATCAGCGCAAGGACCTCTACACCCACGCCTTCATCCTGTTCGCCTGCGCCCACTATTGGGACAAGTCTCGTGAGCCGTTGGTGGAATCGACGCTCAATGCCGCGCTGGAAGTTATCGGCAGACGCTTCGCCACCGGCGACGGCCTCTACGAAGCCTGCCTCGACCGTGACTGGATCACGCTGGAAACCGGCCCGCTGCAAAACCCGCTGATGCACCTGGCCGAAGCCTTCCTGGCCACAATGGCTGTGCGCGAAGATGTCCACACCCAGCAGGCGCTGAGCGAGTTATGCACAGCCATGCACAAGCGATTCATCGAACCGCAACAGGGCGTGTTGATGGAAAAACCGCTGGGGGCTGTGGATAACTGGTTTGAACCGGGGCATCAGTTCGAATGGTATTTCCTGCTCGACTCCTCTCCACTGCTACGCGGTTCGAAACTGCACGCGGCACTGGATCGTGCGTTTGCCTTCACCGAACAACAGGGCGTCGAGGCCGACACCGGTGCGGTGCTGGCCATGCTTGATCCGCAAGGGCACGGAAAGGATTCGACCCAGCGCATCTGGGCCCAGGCCGAGTACCTGCGGGCGCTGACCTTGCGCCCAAACGGCGAAAGCGCCGTGCTGCGCCAGTTGCAGACGCTGCAACAGCGCTTTCTGCATACCGGCGGCTGGCATGAGTGCCGTGACGATCAGGGCGAGGTCAGCCGCAAGGACATGCCGTCGACCACGCCGTATCACCTGGCGACCTGTTATGCCGGCCTGGCGGACTATCTCCGCTAACCGATAAGTCGCCTTCGCGAGCTTGCTCGCGAATAGCCGTTACACGGTGTTAAGCCTTGTTACGCTCAATGGCAAAACCCGCCCAGGTCTGGCTCACCGGCATCAGTTCCAGGCGGTTGATGTTGATGTGCGCCGGTGCATTCAGCACCCAGAAGATGGTCTCGGCAATATCCTGCGGCTGGATCGGCTCGGCACCGGCGTAGGTAGCGTCGTAACGCGCCTGATCGCCGGCGAAACGCACCAGCGAGAACTCGCTTTCGCACAGGCCCGGCTCGATGTTGCTGACGCGCACGCCGGTGCCCTGCAGGTCGCAACGCAGGTTCAGCGAAAACTGCTTCACGAACGCCTTGGTCGCGCCGTAAACGTGGCTGCCCGGGTACGGGTAGTTACCGGCGATGGAGCCGAGGTTGATGATACTGGCGCCGCGACCGTGGGCGATCAGGCGAGGCAGCAACAGCCGAGTGCTGTACATCAGGCCTTTGACGTTGGTATCGACCATGGTGTCCCAATCGTCTAGGTCGCACTTCGGTGCCGGGTCCACACCCAGCGCCAGACCTGCGTTATTGATCAGGCCGCGCAGCTTGGCGAACGACGGCGGCAGGTTGGCAATCGCCTCTTCCATCGCCTTGCGATCACGCACATCCAGCACCAGGCCATGCACTTCGGTCTGCTTCGACAGCTCGGCGCACAGCGCGTTGAGGCGTTCTTCACGACGACCGGTCAGCACCAGTTTCCAGCCGGCCTCGGCAAAACGACGGGCACAGGCTTCACCAAAACCGGAGGTCGCGCCGGTGATAAACAGGGTGTTGGACATCGTGTTCTCCTTGCTTCGGCCGCCGGGGCAGCCATTGGAATAGAAAATCAGCGGGCAGCATGCCCGGCCCCGCTTTAACCGGCAACCACCGAATCCTGCTCATTAATTGATCAACGGCCGCTACGCCATACGCACCGTGGCCTGTAGCCATGTGCACGCACGTTATCCACAAGCCCTTCCACAGTTTCCGGGGGCAAGTGGAAAAGCGCAAAGCCGCACCCCACAAGGCTTTGCGGGCAATCTGGAAAGTTTTTTGCTTGACCCTGAACAACCAGTTGTGCCGGGCAGGGCATTTTGCACGACTGGCCGGTCATGGCCATGATTGCGCGAGGCCAGCAATTACGGCCCTCAGCCGAGTCTTTCCAGAGTTTAATCACAGACTTATCCACAGGACTGACCACAACGATCTGCACCTTTTTGCCCCCCCACAAAAAGGTTGACAAACTGACCTTCCCGCCCGCAAAACCACTCTGCTCAAAAAACAACCACACCTCTGAAAGCCACGGTTTCAAAGGCTTTCAGCCAGCTACACCCACGTTATTCACAGCCAGCTCCACAGCAAACGGGGACAAGTCAAAACTGTGGAAAAACAGCCATTTGCAGCGTCTATATGTCGCGCTTTGGCAGGTTGGCGATTTTGTTTTCCACAATTTCCCGAAGGTGTCTGGCTTCGCTGAACAGACAGGTGCAAAAAAGCCCCGACACTTTCGCATCGGGGCTTGTGGACAACGTCAACCGATCAGTGCCCGCCGAGGTAAGCGTTACGCACCTCCTCGTTCACCAACAGCTCCTGGCCGGTGCCCGTCAGGCGGATCTCGCCGTTGACCATCACATATGCCCGGTCGGACAGTTTCAGCGCGTGGTTGGCGTTTTGTTCGACGAGGAAAATGGTCATGCCGGTTTTCGCCAGTTCCCGCAGGGTGGCGAAGATCTGTTTCACCACGATCGGCGCCAGCCCCAGGCTCGGCTCGTCCAGCAGCAACAGCTTGGGCCGACTCATCAGCGCCCGGGCGATGGCGAGCATCTGCTGCTCGCCGCCGGACATGGTCATGGCCCGCTGATTACGGCGCTCTTCGAGCCGCGGGAACAGCTCGAACATGCGCTGCATGTCTTCCTTGGCGTACTTGTCGCCGATCGGAATGGTGCCCATCAGCAGGTTCTCCTCGACGGTCATGTCGGGGAACACCCGCCGCCCTTCCGGCGATTGCGCGATGCCGTTGGAGGCGATGTAGTGCGAGGACTTGTGGGTAATGTCCACGCCCTGATAGAGAATCTGCCCGCCCGCCGCCCGTGGCTGGCCGAAGATCGACATCAACAGGGTGGATTTACCGGCGCCGTTGGAGCCGATCAGGCTGACGGTTTCGCCTTCGTTGATCTGCAGCGAAACGCCTTTGAGGGCCTGGATCGGGCCGTAGAACACGTCCAGATCCTTGAGTTCGAGGATGGGTTGGGTCATACGACTTCCTCTTCGTCGGCGCCCAGGTAGGCAGCGATCACTTTCGGATCGTTACGAATGGCATCCGGACCGCCCTCGGCGATGACAATGCCGTGGTCCAGCACCACGATGTGATCGGAAATGCTCATTACCATGCCCATGTCGTGTTCGATCAGCACCACGGTCAGATCGTGCTCGTCACGCAGCAGCCGGATCATCGCGCTCAGCGCTTCGGTTTCCTGAGGGTTGAGGCCGGCGGCCGGTTCGTCGAGGCAGATGATCTGCGGCCGCGTGCACATGGCCCGGGCGATTTCCAGACGGCGTTGCTGGCCGTAGGACAGTTCACCGGCCAGACGGTTGGCGCAGTCCACCAGGTCCACCACTTCCAGCCAGTAGAATGCGCAATCCAGCGCGTCGCTTTCGGCCTTGCGATAGCCCTTGGTGTTGAGGATGCCGGCCAGCATGTTGCGGTTGACCCACATGTGCTGGGCCACCAGCAGGTTCTCCAGCACCGACATTTCCTTGAACAGACGAATGTTCTGGAACGTCCGGGCCAGGCCCGCGCGGTTCACCAGGTGGGTGCCGCCGAACATCTTGTAGTAAAGGCGACTGGCGAAGTTCTTCGGCGAGACGAAGTCGGTCGGCTTGAACGATTCGCCCAGCAGCTGGATAACGTTGGTCTGCCGGCCGCGCACGTTGAGTTCGATCTTGCCGCCGGAAGCCTTGTAGAACCCGGTCAGGCAGTTGAACACCGTGGTCTTGCCGGCACCGTTGGGGCCGATCAGGGCGAAGATCGAGTTGCGCTTGACCTTCAGGCTGACGTCGCTCAAGGCCTTGATGCCACCGAAGTGCATCATCAGTTTTTCAACAGAGAGTACGACTTCACTCATGGCGCAGTCCTCTCATAGTGAATGGCACCTTTGCGTGGAGTGACCCCGGTACGGCTGATGCGGATCAGCCCGCGAGGTCGCCAGATCATCATCAACACCATCAGGATCCCGAACAGCAGCACGCGGTATTCGGCGAAGCCGCGCAGCAGTTCCGGAGCAACCGTCAGCACGAACGCTGCGATCACCACACCGATGGTCGAGCCCATGCCGCCGAGCACGACGATGGCGAGAATCAGCGCCGATTCGAAGAAGGTGAACGAGGTCGGGTTGACGAAGCCTTGATAGGTGGCGAAGAACACACCCGCCAGACCCGCCGTGGATGCACCGATGGTGAACGCCGAGAGCTTGACCAGCACGTGGTTGAGGCCCATCGAGCGGCAGGCGATTTCGTCTTCACGCAGGGCTTCCCAGGCGCGGCCGACCGGCATCTTCACCAGACGATGCTTGATGTACAGCACGGCCAGCACCACCAGGAACAGCACCGCATAGATGAAGTAGTACTTCACGTCCGGGTTATAGGCGATGCCGAAATACTCATGGAACGGCACCCCGCCATCCTTCGCCCGCTTGCCGAATTCCAGACCGAAGAAGGTCGGCAGCGGCGCCGCCATGCCGTTCGGGCCGCCGGTCAGGGACAGCCAGTTATTGAGCACCAGACGGATGATTTCACCGAAGCCCAGGGTCACGATCGCCAGGTAGTCGCCGTGCAGACGCAACACCGGGAAACCGAGGATGCAACCGGCGAGTCCGGCGGTGATCGCCGCCAGTGGCAGCACGGTCCAGAAGCCCAGGCCGAGGTACTGATAACCGAGCGCCAGACCGTAGGCGCCGATGGCGTAGAACGCCACGTAACCCAGGTCGAGCAGGCCGGCCAGCCCCACCACGATGTTCAGGCCCAGCCCCAGCAGCACGTAGATCAACCCGAGGATGACCACGCCCAGCAGGTAGGAGTTGGAGAAGAACGGCAACGCCACGGCGATGGCGATCATCAGCGGGATGATCCAGCGCAGGCGGGATTTGTGATCGGCGGGCAGCACATGCACGCCGGAACCGGTGCTCTCGAATCCGTCGAGAATGCGCAGGCCCTTCGGCGTTTGCAGGAACAGGCTCAGGGCAAACCGGCCAGCCATGACGATGGCAATGATCCACGCCACGCGGGTCGGTTCGAGGTTGAAGCTGTAGCCGTCGAGTACGACGCCGACGATCGGCCCGAACACGATCAGGGCGATAAGACCGGCGAGGATCGCCTCAACCAGGCTTTTTTTGACATCAATGGATTTTGCAGTGGTTGAAGACATCGCTTACACCTTCGACACAAGAGGACGGCCCAGCAGGCCCTGGGGCCGGAAGACCAGAACAAGTACGAGCAGCGAGAAGCTGAACACGTCTTTGTAGTCGGAGTTGACCAGGCCCGAGAACAGCGACTCGGAGATCCCGAGGATGATCCCGCCGAGCATGGCGCCAGGCAGCGAACCGATCCCGCCCAGTACCGCCGCGGTGAATGCCTTGATGCCGATGATGAAGCCGGCATAGAAGTCGAAGGTGCCGTAGTTCATGGTGATCAGCACGCCGGCCAGGGCCGCCATGGCTGCACCGATGATGAAAACGTAGGAAATGACCCGGTCGGTGTTGATGCCGAGGATCGAAGCCATCTTGCGGTCTTGCTGGGTCGCACGGCACATGCGCCCAAGTTTGGTGTACTTGATGACATAGGTCAGCAGGCCCATGCCGACGAATGCGGCCACCAGGATGAAGACTTTGGTGTAGGTCAGTTGCACGAAGCCGGTGCCGATTTCGACACGCCACGCACCGGTCAGCAAGGTCGGTACGCCCTGTTGTTTGGCGCCCTGGGCGATCTGTGCGTAGTTTTGCAGGATCAGGGAGATGCCGATGGCGCTGATCAACGGTGCCAGTCGGGTGGAGTTGCGCAGGGGTTTGTAAGCGACTCGCTCGATGACCCAGCCATACACCGCCGTGATCACGATGGTGAATACCAGAGTGCCAAGCATCAGCAGCGGGAAGGATTCAATACCGAAGTAAGCCAGCAGAGCCAGACTGATTGCCGCCAGGTAAGCAGAAATCATGTAAACCTCGCCGTGGGCGAAGTTGATCATGCCGATGATGCCGTAGACCATTGTGTAGCCGATGGCGATCAGGCCATAGACCGACCCGAGGGTCAGGCCGTTGACCAGTTGCTGCAGGAAAATACCATCCATAACGCAATCTCACGCAGTGAGAACCTGCACACCCTGAGGTGCGCGGTTCTTCTAGGAAAAATACAGATTTACGTCGGAGCAATGTCAGACAGGAAACCGCAGCCCCCTTGTGGGAGCTGGCTTGTCAGCGATAGCGGTAGAACATTCAACACAGTTGTCGACTGTCAGGCCGTCATCGCGGGCAAGCCCGCTCCCACAGGGAATGTGGCGTCCGGTTGATCAGGTGCCGTTATTTCTGTTTTTCCAGCTGGTGATATTTGCCGTCCTTGTCCCACTGGTAGACCACGTAGTCGGAGACCTTCAGGTCGCCTTTGGAGTCCCAGGTCTTCTCGCCCATGACGGTCTTGACCGGGTTTTTCTTCAGCCAGACAGCGGCCTCTTCGCCCTTGTTCGACTTGGCGCCGTTGAAAGCGGCGGCCAGGGCCTGAACCGATGCATAGGCGTACAGGGTGTAGCCTTCAGGTTCGGTGCCAGCCTTGCGGAACGCATCTACCACGGCCTTGCTGTCTGGCAGCAGGCGTGGGTCGGCACCGAAGGTCATCAGTACGCCGTCGACGAATTGCGGGCCGCCGGCGGTGGTCACCAGTTCGTCGGTCACGATGCCGTCATCGGACATGAACTTGACGTCTTTCAGGCCTTGTTCACGCAGTTGGCGAACCAGCGGGCCGGCTTCCGGGTGCAGACCACCGAAGTAGACGACATCGGCGCCGGCGCCACGGATCTTGGTGACAATGGTGCTGAAGTCTTTTTCGCCACGGGTCAGGCCTTCGTACAACACCGGCTTCACGCCGCGTTTTTCCAGCTGAGCCTTGGTCGCATCGGCCAGGCCCTGACCGTAGGTGTCCTTGTCGTGCAACACGACGACTTTCTTGCCTTTGAGCACGTCGACGATGTAGTCGCCGGCGACGATGCCTTGCTGGTCGTCACGGCCGCACATACGGAACATGGCGCTCAGGCCGCGCTCGGTCACTTGCGGGTTGGTGGAACCCGGCGTGATGGCGATGATGCCGGCTTCGTCGTAGATCTCGGACGCCGGAATGGTGGAGGACGAGCAGAAGTGGCCGACCACACCGGCGACTTTCTGGTTGGTGAGGTCCTTGGCGACCGTCACCGCCTGTTTCGGCTCGCAGGCGTCATCGCCCTTGACCAGGACGATCTTCTCCCCGTTGACGCCGCCCGCCGCGTTGACCGCGTCGGCCGCCGCTTGTGCCCCTTTCATGTATTGCTCGCCAAATGCCGCGTTGGCGCCCGTCATCGGACCCGCCACACCGATTTTCACATCAGCTTGTGCAAACGCAGAAACACCCAGCGCAGTAGCCACTGCGAGGGCCAGAAAGCCTTTCTTGTAAAACGTCTGGGACATGAGGTGGTGCTCCAAGGTTTTTTTTAGTTGGCACTGCGACTTCACTTGAATGCTCAGAGCAAGGGCCGTGCCATCGGTTTTTTATTCTTCAAAAAGTCGCTGCTTTCTTGTTATTTCGACTGTTTCGTTCCCATTTTCATTGGGCGTGCAACCGTCTAAACCGCGGAAGGTGAAACCATTTATTTTTTCAGGCGCAACCCGTACGCGCCATCATTGCAACCGCGGCACCAAACGACGTGCAACCAGCCTGTAACAGCCCGCGTCACCGAACTGCACACTGCTGGTGCGGGACTGCTACAACCCGCACCATTACAGGCTAGTCGCTACATCGAAAAGCGCCGCTTCCGGCAACATATTTCAACACTCAGATGACGATCCGCAGGCACTGGCCCGCGTGATACAGCGAGAACCCGGCCTCGTACAGACAACTGCGCAAGCCCACCCCCGCCAGCGGCTGCATCGGGGCGAAGGGAATCGGCAATGCCTGAGGATTTCCGTTACACAGGTAATCGGCGAAGGCCTTGCCGACCACAGTGCCGGTAGTCACGCCCCGACCGTTGTAACCGGTGACCGCTACCAGTCCGGGGGCCGGCTCGAACAGGCGCATCAAATGATCAGGGGTGAACGCGATGCGCCCGGTCCAGGTGCATTCCCATTCCACAGGCTTGAGATTGGGGAAGTAATGTTGCTGCACCCGGTCGGCCCAGGCCTTGAGGAACCAGGTCGGTTTCTGATTACCGTTACCGAGGCTGCCCAGCAGCAGACGCCCGTCCCTGTCGCGGCGGATACTGCTCAGCACCTGGCGGGTATCCCACGACCCCTGCCCGCCCGGGAGGATTTCCTGGGCGGCGTCTTCGGTCAGCGGTACCGAAGCGACCTGATAGTAGTAACCGGGGAAGAAATTGCGCTTGAGTTCGGTCCAGTCGCCTTCGGTATAGGCGTTGGAGGCGATCACCACTTGTTCGGCGAGCACTGAACCTTGCTCGGTCTGCACCGACCATTGCTGGCCCTGGCGCTCAAGACGCGCGACCGGGGAATGATCGAACATCTGCCCGCCAAGGCTCATTACAGCGTTGGCTAGCCCGGTGACATAGGCCATCGGATTGAGCGTACCGGCACGCCGGTCGAGCAACGCGGCGGCAATCTTCTGCGTGCCGGTCGCCTGTTCACAGGCCTTGCCGGTCAGCAGTTCGACCGGCGCCCCCCGGCGCTTCCATTGTTCCTCACGACTGCGCAGATCCGCCTCACCCTTGGCGTTGTGCGCCATGTGCAGGGTGCCTTCACGGCGCAACTGGCAATCGATGTTGTATTTATCCACCAGGCTGAACACCAGCGCCGGCGCCGCACCGAGCATGCGGTTGAGCTGGCTGCCGACCGCCTCGCCGAAGCCGGCCTCGATCTCGTCCGGCGGGATCCACATCCCGGCGTTGACCAGTCCGACGTTGCGCCCGGAACCACCATGCCCGGCGCGATGGGCTTCGAGCACGCAGACGCTCTTGCCCTTCTCCAACAGATGCAGCGCCGCCGACAACCCGGTAAACCCGGCGCCGATCACGCAGACATCGACTTTGACCTCGCCCCTGAGCGCCGTGTTATCCGGTCGTTGCGGCGTGAGTTTTTCCCACAGACATTCTTCGCGTAACGGCATTGCCAGACTCCAACAGAAACCTGCCAAACACACCTAAGAGATTGTTCCCACGCTCTGCGTGGGAACGCAGTCAGGGACGCTCTGCGTCCCGAAAGCGAACGCGGAGCGTTCGGTGCAGCGTTCCCACGCAGAGCGTGGGAACGATCAATAGCTTCGAGAAAACTGTCAGTCGAACGTAATGCCCTGCGCCAGCGGCAATTCCAGCGAGTAGTTCACGGTATTGGTCTGCCGGCGCATGTACGCGCGCCATGCATCCGAGCCCGACTCGCGACCACCGCCCGTTTCTTTCTCGCCCCCGAACGCGCCGCCGATTTCCGCGCCGCTCGGGCCGATGTTGACGTTGGCGATGCCGCAGTCACTGCCGACCGCCGACATGAATTTCTCGGCCTCGCGCACATCCGTGGTGAAGATGCACGACGACAGGCCTTGCGGCACGGCGTTGTTCAGGCGCAGCGCGTCTTCGAAATCGCGGTAGCCGACCACGTACAGGATCGGTGCGAAGGTCTCGCTGCACACTACGTCGCTCTGTTCCGGCATTTCAACGATGGCCGGCGACACGTAATAGGCATTGGGGAATTGATCTTCCAGCTGGCGCTTGCCGCCGAACACCCGGCCGCCCTCACTCAGCGCCTGCTCCAGCGCGTCCTGCATGTTTTCGAAGCTGTGCTTGTCGATCAACGGGCCGATCAGGTTGCCTTCCAGCGGATGGCCGATGCGGACCTTGGAGTAAGCGGCTTTCAGGCGGGTGACGATTTCTTCTTTCACCGATTCATGGGCGATCAGGCGACGCAACGTGGTGCAGCGCTGACCGGCGGTGCCGACGGCGCTGAACAGAATGGCGCGCACGGCCATGTCCAGATCGGCGCTCGGGCCGAGGATCATCGCGTTGTTGCCGCCCAGTTCGAGAATGCTGCGGGCGAAGCGGGCGGCGACTTTCGGCGCCACTTCGCGACCCATGCGGGTGCTGCCGGTGGCGCTGATCAGCGCGACACGCGGGTCATCCACCAGCGCTTCGCCGGCATCACGACCGCCAATGATCACCTGGCTCAGGTGCGCCGGGGCATCGCTGAAGTTCTTCAGTACACGCTCGAACAGCGCCTGACAGGCCAATGCGGTCAGCGGCGTCTTTTCCGACGGTTTCCACACCACCGGGTTGCCGCAGACCAGCGCCAGCGTGGTGTTCCACGCCCACACCGCGACCGGGAAGTTGAACGCACTGATCACGCCGACCACGCCCAGCGGGTGCCAGGTTTCACGCATGTGGTGGCCCGGGCGCTCGGAGGCGATGGTCAAACCGTACAACTGGCGGGACAGGCCGACGGCGAAGTCGCAGATGTCGATCATCTCCTGCACCTCACCCAGGCCTTCCTGAGTGATCTTGCCCGCTTCCCAGGACACCAGCTCGCCGAGTTCGGTCTTGTATTCACGCAGCACTTCGCCGAACTGACGCACCAGCTCGCCGCGACGCGGGGCCGGCACCTTGCGCCATTGTTCGAACGCATGATCTGCGCGACTGATGTGCTGCTCGACTTCGGCCGGGCCTTCCCAGTTCACGGCGCCGATGCGGCTGCCGTCGATGGGCGAATGCACCGGCACTTTGCCGTTCTGATACAGGGCCGGGTTCACACCTAGACGATCAAGCAATGCGGCAACCATGGGTCACTCCTCGAGCAAAAAACTGAATGTGTGCGGGCGCGTTTTCACGACCGGGCAGACCTTTAGTTGTAGCGTCAGGAAGGCTGTGCAACAAACGACCTTTACGCGAGATATCATTCCGTTTATTCATGCTGCGCAGAAAGACAAGAAAAGGAACGCCCATGCTGAACAAACGCCACTTGCCTTCGATCACCGCGTTGCAGTGCTTCGAGGCCGTGACCCGGCACCTGAGTTTCACCCGGGCCGCCGAGGAACTGAACCTGACCCAGAGCGCCGTCAGCAAGCAAGTGGCGCAGCTCGAAGAGTTGCTGCAGCACTTGTTGTTCCGCCGAGTACGCCGCCGTTTGCAGATGACCCCGGCCGGCGATCTTTACCTGGTGGAAGTCAGAAAAATCCTGACCCAGGTCGAGATGTCGACCCATTACCTGCGTTCCTACGGCGGCGAAACCGAAGTCCTGCGGGTCTCCACGCCTTCGACCTTCGGCGCTCGCTGGCTGGTGCCGCGCCTCAAGGGCTGGCGTCTGCGCCATCCATCGATCCATCTGGATCTGTGCAACGAGCAGGAAGCCGATGACTTGCTGCAAGGGCGCAGCGACCTGGCGTTCTATTTCGGCCAGGGCTCACGTCCTGGCACCGAATGCCTGAAGCTGTTCGGCGAAGAACTGGTGCCGGTCTGCGCACCGAGCAGCGTGCCGGACACGCCGCTCACCGACCCGACACAACTTACCGATCTGGTCTTGCTGCAAAACGCTTCCCGCCCGCAAGCATGGCACGACTGGTTCGACAGCCAGGGTTACCAGACCGAACACAGCTACCACGGCCCGCGTTTCGAAACCTTTTATATGTGCATCCGCGCCGCCCAGGTCGGCTGCGGTGTGGCGTTGTTGCCGAGGTTTCTGGTGGAAGAGGAATTGGCCGACGGCAAACTGGTCATTCCCTGGCAGCATGCCATGCCCAGCACCGACGCCTATTACCTCGCCTACCCGGAACACGCGGCGGAAGTGCCCAAGGTGCGGGATTTCGTGAAGTGGATGCTGGAGCAGATCGACAGTCCTGATGCGGTCTGAGGCGCTGCGCCGGGATAAAAATCGCTGGCAATCCCCACCCCGGATATGCGCCACTAGCGCCATTGATTGATACCGCGCCCACCGCGCGGCCCGCCTGGAGACCCCGTTATGAGCGAGAGTGTGTTTGCCGATCGCATCGTGCAGAACCTGCTCGACACCGACTTCTACAAACTGACGATGATGCAGGCGGTGCTGCACAACTACCCCAACGTCGAAGTCGAATGGGAGTTCCGTTGCCGTAACAGTGAAGATCTGCGCCCGTATCTGGCGGAGATCCGCTTTCAGGTCGAGCGTCTGGCCGAGTTGAGCCTGAGCGCCGATCAGTTGAGTTTTCTCGAGCGCATCTCGTTCCTCAAGCCGGATTTCCTGCGGTTCCTCGGTCTGTTCCGTTTCAACCTGCGCTACCTGCACACCGGTATCGAGAACGGCGAGCTGTTCATCCGCCTGCGCGGACCGTGGCTGCATGTGATCCTGTTTGAGGTGCCGCTGCTGGCGATCGTCAGCGAAGTGCGCAACCGCTATCGCTACCGCGAGACGGTGCTGGAACAGGCCCGCGAGCAGCTTTACCGCAAGTTCGACTGGCTGACCGCCAACGCCTCGGCCGAAGAATTGTCGCAGTTGCAAGTCGCCGATTTCGGCACGCGTCGCAGGTTTTCCTACCGCGTGCAGGAAGAAGTGGTGAATGTGCTCAAGCACGATTTCCCCGGGCGTTTCGTCGGCACCAGCAACGTGCACCTGTCCCGCGAACTGGACATGAAACCGCTGGGGACCATGGCCCACGAGTGGATCATGGCCCACCAGCAACTCGGCCCGCGATTGATCGACAGCCAGATCGCCGCCCTCGATTGCTGGGTCCGCGAGTATCGCGGCCTGCTGGGGATCGCCCTGACCGACTGCATCACTACCGATGCCTTCCTCGGCGATTTCGATCTGTTCTTCGCCAAGCTGTTCGACGGTCTGCGCCACGATTCCGGAGACCCGGTGCAGTGGGGCGAAAAATGCATCGCCCACTATCACAAGCTCGGCATCGACCCGATGAGCAAGACGCTGGTGTTTTCCGACAGCCTGACCCTGCCCAGGTCGCTGGAGATCTTCCGGGCGCTGCGCGGGCGGATCAATGTCAGCTTCGGCATCGGCACCAACCTGACCTGTGACATTCCGGGTGTCGAACCGATGAGCATCGTGCTTAAAATGACCGCCTGCAACGGCCAGCCGGTGGCGAAGATCTCCGACGAGCCGGGCAAGACCCACTGCAAAGACCCGAATTTCGTCGCCTATTTGCGACACGTTTTCCAGGTTCCTGCCGTTTCCAGCCTTTCCAGCAAGGAGTGAATTCATGCAAGCCGTACAGCGTGAGATTGCTGAACAGCTCAACGTTCAGCCGCCGTTCGCCGATTACCAGGCCCTCGAAGCGGAAGTCGCCCGCCGCATCACCTTCATCCAGGATTGCCTGACCAATTCCGGGCTCAAGACCCTGGTGCTGGGCATCAGCGGCGGGGTCGATTCGCTGACCGCCGGCCTTTTGGCCCAGCGCGCCATGCGTGAACTGCGCGAGCGCACCGGTGACGAGGCCTACAAGTTCATCGCCGTGCGCCTGCCGTACGACGTGCAGTTCGATGAACACGACGCCCAGGCCTCGGTGGACTTCATCGCCCCGGACGAGCGTCACACTGTCAATATCGGGCCGGCAGTGAAGTCCCTGGCCAGCGAAGTCGCAGCCTTCGAAGGCAAGCACGCGGTGTCGGTTGATTTCGTGCTCGGCAACACCAAGGCGCGGATGCGCATGGTCGCCCAGTACACCATCGCCGGCGCGGCCCATGGCCTGGTGATCGGCACCGACCACGCGGCGGAAGCGGTGATGGGCTTCTTCACCAAGTTCGGTGACGGCGCCTGCGACCTCGCCCCGCTCAGCGGTCTGGTGAAAAACCAGGTCCGGGCCATCGCCCGCAGCTTCGGCGCACCGGAATCGCTGGTGGAAAAAGTGCCGACGGCGGATCTGGAAGACCTGTCGCCGGGCAAGCCGGACGAGGCGTCCCACGGCGTGACCTACGCCGAGATCGACGCTTTCCTGCATGGCGAGCCGGTGCGCCAGGAAGCGTTCGACATCATCGTCAACACCTACAAAAAGACTCATCACAAGCGCGTGATGCCGTTTGCGCCGTGATCGGTCAGTGAATGAAAAAGCCCGCTGAGGAATGATCCTCAGCGGGCTTTTCTTTGAACGGGATTCAATGCAGATTTAACGGGCTTTTGCCGGAACCACCCTGAATGCCCAAGGGGACGAGATTCGACCATCATCCGTTATCGCTCTGATGGTATGAGCCTTTTCAGCCAGATTCGAAATCCTTGCCGTATAGACTCCGTTCGAGTCGGCCTTGAATCGAACCAGATCGCTCTGGTAATCAACTATTTTTCCTTCTTCTCCTGGGTTAGCCGTACCGACAACCGTTAACGATGTATCAGTCGTTTGCTCGTGATTACCGATCAACTTTCCGCTCTCTCCCAAAAGAAACTGAATGGTTAGCGTCACGCTGTCCACAATCACAACGACCCAGGGTTCGGACTCAACACCCGTGCTTCCTGCCACTGTGAATACATGCGTCCCGGCTGTTATCCCTTCCAGTGCAGCACTCCACCCCCCCATCTCCAGGGACGTTCAGAATGCCTACAGGAACTCCTTTATCCTTAAGAGTGACGCTGGAGTATGGCTCACTGCGGCCTTCAAAATTCAGATCGACAGATGTCGTGCTACTACCATTTTCGATGACATTTCCGTGGGGATCGTTTATCCAAGAAATCCTGGCGTGCTCGGGCGCTACCACGTGAACTGTGTACGGAGCAGAGACTTGCCCGTCGGTGGTTTTCACGGTGTAGTGATGTGCCCCGTTTTTCTGATCTGTAGCGATCATGCTGAAGTGGCTATTGATATCAACATTTACGGGAGGGTGTGCGGGTACACCGTAATCAAAGAGCTGTGCCTTTTGATCAGGAGCAGCACGGCCAATAAAAGATAAATTTCGATTTTCGGCGAAGCCGCCATCTTCAACAGGTTTACCATCACCATCAGTAACGGATTCGATAATGGTTGTACTTTTCGCAGTACTCCTCTGCCCCGTCTGAACCAAAGTGTGTTGCTCGGGCAGTTTCTCTTGATCAGTCATACGAAAACTCCTTTTTCTGAAGGGAACGCACAGTCATCCAAGCGTCTCCTCATCTGACCCATCTTTAAAACCTGCGCCTACTGTCAGAAATTACAGGTTGAGGTGCATTTCAGACCGACGGTCATCATCAGTTACACCCTTGGTCTGCAGACAAAAAAACGCCGCTGCAATCACCTGCAGCGGCGTTTTTCGTGTTACCCGTGAACCGAATTACTTCAGGGTCACGGTGCCTTTCATCATCGAGATGTGGCCCGGGAACGAGCAGAAGAAGCCATACTTCTCGTCCGCCTTGAGCTTGGACACGTCGAGGGTCAACGAGTCGGTTTCCTTGGCGCCGATGATCTTGGTGTGAGCGATCACGCGCTCGTCACCGTCCTTCAGGTAGTTCTTGTCGATGCCGGCGGCCAGGCCATCGGTGGCGATCGGCTGCATGTCGGCTTCTTTGCTGATCACCAGGTTATGGCCCATGACGTTCTTCGGCAGGCTGCCGGAGTGGGTCAGCTCGACGGTGAAGGTCTTGCAGCTCTTGTCGATCTCGATGGCCTTGGTGTTGAAGGACATCTGGTCGGTGGAATCAACGGTGGTTTTGCACTCGGCAGCCATCAATTGGCTGCTGGCCAGCGCCAGCAGGGATACCGCAACAACTTTGGAAAACATGGTGAATCTCCAAGGCAGGGTTAACAAAACACAAGTGGTTGGAAGACTGCCTGAAATCTTCGCAAGTTCCTATGACTTGAGTCAAAAATTGTATACAACTTTCAGGCTATGACACTCATCGAAACAATCTAACAGCCAGACGTTTGGCCGGACCGTATCTTCAGGGCTCAACACTCATCTGGAGCATCAGCCATGTCCTTCAACAGCCTGTTGTGCAGTCTGCTCGCCGCTTACGCCTGTGGCGCCAGCGGTACCTATGAAACCCCGAAACGCGAAGTCTAGCCCTTGGATCAAGGCGTGCCAGCCATTACCCTGTGACCGATTGACCCAGGAGGAAGGCATGTCTCTCACATCCGTTTGTGTATTTTGCGGTGCCAACGCCGGCACCACCCCGGCGTATACCGAAGCCGCCATCGCCCTAGGCACTGCGATTGCCGAGCGCAAACTGACCTTGGTCTACGGCGGTGGCGCCGTCGGTCTGATGGGGATTGTCGCCGACGCCGCACTGGCGGCCGGTGGCGAAGTGATCGGGATCATCCCGCAGAGCCTGATGGACAAGGAAATCGGTCACAAGAGCCTGACGCGCCTGGAAGTGGTCGACGGCATGCACGCCCGCAAGGCGCGGATGGCCGAACTCAGCGATGCGTTCATCGCCCTGCCGGGAGGCCTCGGCACCCTGGAGGAGCTGTTCGAAGTCTGGACCTGGGGTCAACTCGGCTACCACGGCAAGCCGCTGGGCCTGCTGGAAGTGAACGGTTTCTACAGCAAACTCACTGCATTTCTCGATCACATCGTCGGCGAAGGCTTCGTTCGCGCGCCACACCGTGACATGCTGCAAGTGAGTGAATCGCCGCAAACGCTGCTCGAAGCCCTAGACACCTGGAAGCCCACCGTCACGCCCAAGTGGGTCGACCAGAAACCCGACTAACCGCCGGGCACCGATACAGGGCAGAATACGCGCCGCTCAACCTCACCTTCGACCCCAGAGGATCGCCCATGGCCAAACCCAATTACTCCTTCGCCAAACGTCAACGTGACCTGGCCAAGGAACAGAAGAAAGAGGAAAAGCTTCAGCGCAAGAAACAGATGGCTGAAGAAGCGGCACTGAACCCTGACGGGGAAGTGGCGACCGATGATGATGTTGAAGCACCGAAAGACCAGGCACCCGACGCCTGAGCTGATCCGCGAAATTGAACACCCTCCATTGCGGGAGCTGACTGGCTCCTGCAATGGATCGCACCTATTCCAGCGGCATCACCGTGACCCGCACCTCCGGATCATGGCTCCCTCCCCCCAGAATCACCCCACGCAACGGCGACACATCGGAGAAATCCCGGCCCCAGGCCAGGGTGATGTGCTCCAGTGCCGGCTGCACATTGTTCGTCGGATCGAAATCCACCCAGCCCAGCACCGGGCAAAACACCGAGACCCAGGCATGGGACGCATCGGCGCCGATCAGCCGTGGCTGCCCGGGTGGCGGCTGGGTCAGCAAGTAGCCGCTGACGTAACGCGCCGCCAGCCCGCGTGATCGCACACAGGCGAGCATCAGGTGCGCGAAGTCCTGACAGACCCCGCGCCGGCGCTCCAGCACTTCCACCAGTGGCGTCGCGACTTGCGTCGCTTCGGCATCGAAGGTGAATTCGCTGAAGATCTTCTGCATCAGGGCCTCCACCCCCAGCATCAACGGTCTGCCGGCCGGAAAACAGCTCTGCGAGAACTCGACGAAGCTGCGCTTGAGATGCACGTAGGGCGACTGGAATCGATAGCGACAGGCTTCCAGCAACGAGGCGGACAGCGGCTGGCTGCTGTAGGTCAGCGCGTTGCGGGTCAGTTCCCAGGCCGGTGACTGATTGAAATCCACCACGGGCCGCACGCGCACTTCAACCGTCAGCCTGGCGTTGACCTGCAATTCATCGTGGGGCCGTTCGAAGGCCAGGCGGGTCAGCGGATTGCCGAACACATCCTGCTCGTCACGGCGGGTGGTCGGCTCCGGACTGATCAGCAGTTGTTGCTCGGTGCAACGCTGCCACTCGCATTCACGCGGCCACAGATGCGCCAGTTGCTGGGCCAGGGACACCGGGCTGTCGTAGCGATAGCAGGTGTCGTGAAAGATCTGGTAATGGGCACTCATCAGACGGACACCGTGCGCTGGCTGACATCATCGACATGGGCGAAATGGCGCAGGGCCAGACGGTCGGACACCTGACTGCTGGCGTCGGCGATCTGCTGCAGCAGATCCGCCAGACCGTCGAGGGCCGCGCGCACGCTGGACTCGCCAAACAGCGGGTTCTCCAGACAGCTCAGGTCGAAGCGCGCCAGACGCTCGACCAGTAGCGGCAATCCGGCCTCCCTGGGTACAGCGAAATCATCATTAAGGCGTCTGAGGGTGCGAGTCACCAGTTTCAGCTGGAACAGCACCGCGTGGGGGTTCTGCTCATCCAGCAGCAACAGGTCGAGTACCGGAATCAACTGCGCCACCGCCAGATAACGCGAGCGATAGGTGATGCTGCTGTTGCCCAGCTCCAGCAACCACTCAAGCCCGGCTTGATCGAACGCCCCGGCGCCACGCAGGAAACCCGCAAGGCTGCTGCTGAGAAACTGCAGGCGCTCGATCCGCCGGCCGATCATCAGGAAACGCCAGCCTTCGTCGCGGGTCATGTCGTCGAAGGCAAACCCGGACAGCGCCGCCAGCGACATCACCAGCCGGTTGAGAAAATCCAGCAGTTCACCAAAATCCGGTTCATCGGTGTCCAGCTCCGAAGCCTCACGTTGCAACTCCACCAGCGCCTGCCAGTTTTCCCGGGACAACTTGCCGCGCACCTGGGATGCCGCCCACTGCAAGCGCTGCAGGTTGGAACGCAGGCTGAACGACCAGTCCTCGCCGAGCAGTGCCGCGAGCAAGCGTTCCGGCAGTTCACCTTCATCCGGCAGCAGCATCAGCCGCTCGCCCAGATCCACCGCAGCCTGCAAGGCTTGCGGGTCATCACCGTCGACGTAGCGCGCCAGCATGATCCGCAACAGCCGCGCGCTGTCGTCGCAGCGCTCGCAGTAACGGCCAAACCAGAACAGGTTTTCCACCACCCGCGACGGCAGATACGGATCGCGGCGCACCAGATCAGGCACGCCGATGCTGCGCTGGGCTTTCCACTGCTCCCCGCTCGGCGGTCGATCCCCCAGCACCCAGGTGTCCTTGCTCGCGCCGCCGCGCTGCATCGACACCACTTCGGCATCAGCCTCGGCCGCAACCCGGGTCAGGCCACCGGGTAACACCCGATAACCGTCGTGACTGGCCACCGCGTACATGCGCATGCCAATCGCCCGGGGTTGCAGTTGCCCGTCCTCGGGCTGCCAGATCGGCGCCTGGGACAACTGGGCAAGTTCTTGCGCAACATAGGCATAAGGTCGGGCCTGCATGCGCGCAGCGAGACTTTCACGCTGTTTTTCGCTCAGATCCCGGCCGAACACCGGCGTAAAGCTTTGCGACGGGAACGCCGGTTTGATCAGCAGCTCCGGCAGTTTTTCCAGGGCCTGGGCCAACACCGGCGCTTCGCCGCACCACCAGGTGGCGATGGACGGCAGAATCAGCTCTTCGCCGAACAGGTACTGATTGATCTTCGGCAGGAAACCCAGCAACCCCGGCGACTCCAGCACGCCGCTGCCCAGCGCGTTCGCCACCAGCACCCGGCCCTGACGCACCGCCTCCAGCAATCCCGGAACACCCAGCGCCGAATCCGTGCGCAGTTCCAGCGGATCGCAGAAATCATCATCGAGCCGACGCATGATCGCGTGCACCCGGCGCAGGCCGCTGAGGGTTTTCAGGAAGACCGTGGCATCGCGTACCGTCAGGTCGCCGCCCTCCACTAGCGGATAGCCGAGCTGGCGGGCGAGATAAAGATGCTCGAAATAGCTTTCGTTGAAACGCCCCGGGGTCAGCAGCACCACCAGCGGCGCGTCATCGTCGCAGGGAGCCTGACGGGCCAGGGTTTCCTGCAGGGTGCGGAAGAATCCGGCCAGGTGCTGCACCTTCAGATCCCGGTACAACTCAGGGAAGGCGCGGGACACGATGGTGCGGTTTTCCAGCGCATACCCGGCCCCCGATGGCGCCTGGGTGCGGTCCGCCGTCACCCACCAGCGCCCGTCCGGCGTACGCGCCAGATCCACGGCATACAGATGCAGAAAGGCTCCGTCCGGCGGCGCAATGCCCTGACAGGGCCAGAGGAAGTTGTTGTGGCCGAACACCAGCTCCGCCGGCAGCAAGCCATCGCGGATCAACCGCTGCGGGCCATACAGGTCCGCCAGCACCGCATTGAGCAGCCGCGCGCGCTGGGCGATCCCGGCAGACAGCTGTTGCCACTCGTCAGCGGCGATCACGTGGGGCAGCAGATCCAGTTCCCACGGGCGATCCGCACCGTTGGGGTCGGCATACACGTTGTAGGTGACGCCGTTTTCCTGAATCTGCCGGGTCAGCAGCGCCTGACGCTGCACCAGTTGCGCCGGGGTGCTGCGCTGCAGTTGGTCGACCAGTCGCCGCCAGTGCGGGCGCACCGCCCCGCTGTCGTCGAGCAGTTCGTGGTAGGTGCCCGCCGTCAGCGGGTAGCGGTCAAGCAGGTCAGGCATGGAAAGCTCGGCAGCCGGCAAGGAACGGTCAGACTAACGCAGGCACATGACGCCCGGATATACGAAAAATCCGGGCGTCGCGTACGATCTAGAAACGTCGTAAATCGAGTGTCATCGGTAGTTCGTCGGAGGTTGTCAGGTTCGGTATAGGAAGTTTCCCCGGCGTATGTCCGATGCGGAAGAAACGCGCCATGCGCCGGCTCTCCGCTTCGTTGGCATTGACCGGCAGCGACTCGTAATTGCGCCCGCCCGGATGCGCGACATGGTACTGGCAGCCGCCCAGCGAGCGCTGCATCCAGGTGTCGAGCAGGTCAAACACCAGCGGCGCATGCACCGGGATCGTCGGCTGCAGGCAGTTGGCCGGTTGCCATGCGCGGAAACGCACAGCGGCGACGAACTCGCCCACCCGCCCGGTCGGTTGCAGCGGCACCGGGATGCCGTTACAGGTCAGCAGATAACGTTGCGGTGGCAGCCCCGTGAGTTTGACCTGCAAGCGCTCCAGCGATGAGTCGACGTAACGCACCGTACCGCCCGCCGCGCCCTCCTCGCCCAGCACATGCCAGGGTTCGAGAGCCTGACGCAACTCCAGTTCGATGCCGTTGACGGCGTAATCGCCGACCTTGGGGAAACGAAACTCAAGATGCGCCGCAAACCATTCCGCACGCAGGGGGTAACCGGCATTGTTGAGCTCGACGATGACGTCGGCGAAGTCCTGCTCGATGAAGTGCGGCAGCAGGAAGCGGTCGTGCAACTCCGTCCCCCAACGCACCAGTTTCGGCGGTGCATAAGGCTCGCGCCAGAACCGCGCCACCAGCGCCCGCAGCAACAGCTGCTGGGCCAGGCTCATGCGCGCATGGGGTGGCATCTCGAACGCACGCAGCTCCAGCAGACCCAGACGTCCGGTGGCACCCTCCGGTGAATACAGCTTGTCGATGCAGAACTCGGCGCGGTGGGTGTTGCCGGTGACGTCGATCAGCAGATTGCGCAGCAAGCGGTCGACCAGCCACGGCGGGCACTCCTCTCCCGGCGCCGGCATCTGCGCGAAAGCGATTTCAAGTTCATACAGCGCATCGTTGCGCGCTTCGTCGACGCGCGGTGCCTGGGAGGTCGGGCCGATGAACAGGCCGGAAAACAGGTACGACAAAGACGGATGGTTGTGCCAATAGCTGATCAGGCTACGCAGCAGATCCGGGCGGCGCAGAAACGGTGAATCGCCCGGTGTCGCGCCGCCGAGCACGAAATGGTTACCACCGCCAGTGCCGGTGTGCCGTCCGTCGACCATGAATTTCTCGGTGGACAGTCGAGTCTGCCGCGCTTCTTCGTACAGAAACTCGGTACGCTCGACCAACTCGTCCCAGGTCGCCGACGGCTGGACGTTGACCTCAATCACGCCAGGATCCGGGGTGATACGGAAATTGCTCAGACGTGGATCGCTCGGCGGCTCATAGCCTTCCAGCAATACCGGGCAATGCAGTTCCTCGGCAGTGGCTTCGATGGCAGCCACCAATTCCAGATAATCCTCGACCCGTTCCAGCGGCGGCATGAACAGGTACAACCGGCCCTCCCGGGCCTCGGCGCAGAACGCGGTGCGGGTCAGCCAGTCGGCGGACTCGTCGATCTTTGGCACACGCTCGTTGGTCGGAGCGGGCTCGCCATGATCGTTGAGCTGCGTCGTTTCGGGCAGTTCGGGGAAATCCTGATTCGGATCGTTCGGATGAATGAACGGATACTCCGCCGCCTTCACCCAAGGCTGCGAACCCAACGGCAGGCGATAGCCCAGCGGTGAATCCCCGGGCACCAACCGGCAATGCTCGTCGCGCAGATACCAGCGCCCGCTCTGCCATTGATCACCTTTGGCGGTGCGCGCCAGCGGCAGTACCTGGCCGATGATCTTGTCCAGCCCCTGACTGAACACCTTGCGCAGTCGCGCACGTTCCAGCGGCTCTTCCAGTCGCGAGTCCTCGGCGCTGACGTTGCTCGGCAAGGCGCCCTCGCGCCAGAGGTAATAGAAGTTGTCTTCGTAGGCCGGGAACACAAAGCGTGTCGGCAGTTTCAGGCGTTCGGCGACACTCGCCAGAAAGCGCCCGGCCAGTTCACCCGTGGCGCCGTAATCCTGCTGCTCATCGGCGATCAACGCGTTGTTGTGCCAGATCGGCACGCCGTCGCGGCGCCAGTAGCAATTAAGCGACCAGCGCGGCAGTTGTTCTCCGGGATACCACTTGCCCTGACCGAAGTGCACTAGCCCTTTTGGGGCGTAATGTTTGCGCATGCGCTGAAACAGTTCGGCGGAGAGCCGGCGCTTGTCCGGGCCCAGGGCGGCAGTGTTCCACTCGGCGCCGTCGGGGTCGTCGATGGACACGAAGGTCGGTTCACCGCCCATGGTCAGTCGAACGTCACCTTCCAGCAGGTCGGCATCGATCTGCCGGCCCAGCGCCTGGATCGCCAGCCACTGCTCATCGGTGTAGGGCCTGGTGACCCGTGGCGCTTCCCAGATCCGCTCCACCGACATTTCGTGGCTGAACTCGCACTCGCAAGGCTCCACCAGACCACTGATCGGCGCCGCCGAGGACGGATCGGGGCTGCAGGCCAGCGGAATATGTCCTTCCCCGGCGAACAGGCCGGAAGTGGCATCAAGGCCGATCCAGCCTGCGCCGGGCAGATACACCTCGCACCACGCGTGCAGGTCGGTGAAGTCCACATCAGTGCCGGACGGGCCGTCGAGACTTTTCACGTCGGCGGTCAGTTGAATCAGGTAGCCGGAAACGAAACGCGCCGCCAGCCCGAGGTTGCGCAACAGTTGCACCAGCAGCCACGCGGAATCGCGGCAGGAGCCGGAGGCATGTTCAAGGGTGTGTTCCGGGGTTTGCACCCCCGGTTCCATACGAATCAGGTAATTGATGTCCTCGCTCAGACGCTGGTTGAGCGCCACCAGGAAATCCACGGCCGGCAACGGCGTGCGGTCGATGGCATCCAGATAGGCCTGGAATTTCGGCGTCAGCGGCAGGGTTTCGAGGTACGGCGCCAGCTCCTTGCGCTCATCGGCGGCGTAGGCGAAGGGGATTTTCTCGGCGTAGGGTTCGAGGAAAAAGTCGAACGGGTTGAACACCGCCATCTCGGCCAGCAGGTCGACCTCGATCCGCAGTTCGGCGGTTTTCTCGGGGAACACCAGCCGTGCGAGGTAGTTGCCCTGAGGGTCTTGTTGCCAGTTGATGAAGTGCTGCTCGGGCGAGACTTTCAGTGAATAGGACAGAATGCGCGTGCGGCTGTGGGCAGCCGGGCGCAGCCGCACGATCTGCGGGCCGAGTTCGACAGCGCGGTCGTAGCGGTAATGCGTGACGTGATGCAATGCGACATGAATCGACACGGCGTGCCTCCTGCGAGCCCAAGCGTATTCGAAAGCGCGCAAGACTTATGCCATGCAGAGGCTTGGGCGCTTTCCCGGAATGCTCAAGGCAGTACAGCACCAAAATCGGGCGATGCGGTGAAATGCTTTGGCACAGTTGCACGCAAATGTTGCGAGGCACAACGCAAAACGCCAACCCGAAGGTTGGCGTTCTGTTCAGCTCAAGTGCGTTTCAGCGTGGTACGACCGGCTTGCGTGCCGGTTTCGGGCCTTTGCCTTTCGCCGCTTCCTTGCGCTCCTTGGCGGCCTGCTGGTTGCGGGCGAATGCCGCGGCCTTGGCCTGTTCACGCTTGTCCCAAGGATTGCCGCCGTCACTGGCGCGCGGAGGCAGACCGGTGTGCTGAGTGAGGATCTTGGTGGTCTTGTCCTTCGCGACCTTGTGGCTACCGGCCGGCGTCGAATTCTTGCGACGGGCACTCTGGTAGCTGTCGGTGGCCGGTTGATGCAGCGGGATCAGCTGGTGCTTGCCCGGCCCGATCAGGTCGGCGCGGCCCATGCGGGTCAGCGCTTCACGCAGCATCGGCCAGCCTTTCGGGTCGTGATAACGCAGGAACGCCTTGTGCAGACGACGCTGCTCTTCGCTCTTGACGATGGTCACGCCGTCGCTCTTGTAGGTGACCTTGCGCAACGGGTTCTTGCCCGAGTGGTACATCGCAGTGGCGGTGGCCATCGGCGACGGATAGAACGCCTGCACCTGGTCGGCCCGGAAGCCGTTGCCCTTGAGCCACAGGGCCAGGTTCATCATGTCTTCGTCGGTGGTGCCCGGGTGCGCGGCGATGAAGTACGGAATCAGGTACTGCTCTTTCCCGGCTTCCTTGGTGTACTTCTCGAACATGCGCTTGAAGCGATCGTAGGTGCCGATCCCCGGCTTCATCATCTGGTTGAGCGGACCTTCCTCGGTGTGCTCCGGGGCGATCTTCAGGTAACCGCCGACGTGGTGGGTCACCAGTTCCTTGACGTACTCCGGCGACTCGACCGCCAGGTCGTAACGCAGGCCGGAGGCGATCAGGATCTTCTTCACACCCGGCAACGCCCGGGCGCTGCGGTACAGCTGAATCAGCGACGAGTGGTCGGTGTTCAGGTTCGGACAGATCCCAGGGAACACGCAGGACGGCTTGCGGCACGCGGATTCGATTTCCGGACTCTTGCAGGCGATGCGGTACATGTTCGCGGTCGGGCCGCCGAGGTCGGAAATGACGCCGGTGAAACCCGGCACCTTGTCGCGGATCTCTTCGATTTCGCGAATGATCGACTCTTCGGAACGGTTCTGGATGATCCGGCCTTCGTGCTCGGTGATCGAGCAGAAGGTGCAGCCACCGAAGCAGCCACGCATGATGTTCACCGAGAAACGGATCATGTCGTAGGCAGGGATTTTTTCCTTGCCGTACGCAGGATGCGGAACACGTGCGTAAGGCATGCCGAACACGTAGTCCATTTCTTCAGTGGTCATCGGAATCGGCGGCGGGTTGAACCAGACATCGACATCGCCATGCTTCTGCACCAGCGCACGGGCGTTGCCCGGGTTGGTTTCCAGGTGCAGCACGCGGTTGGCGTGGGCGTACAGGACCGGGTCGTTACGCACCTTTTCCATCGACGGCAGACGGATCACCGTCTTGTCGCGGGTCATTTTCGGGCTGGCCAGGATCTGTACGACCTTGGCTTCTTCCGGGTCATCAACCGGGCCCTTCTCCTGCTCGATGGCGCAGGCCTGAGTGTCCTGGGTATTCACGTACGGGTTGATGATCTTGTCGATCTTGCCCGGACGGTCGATGCGCGTGGAGTCGACTTCGTACCAGCCTGCCGGCGTATCACGACGAATGAACGCGGTGCCGCGTACATCGGTGATGTCTTCGATCTTGTGACCATAGGACAGACGCTGGGCGACCTCGACAATCGCTCGCTCGGCGTTGCCGTAGAGCAGGATGTCGGCGCTGGCGTCGATCAGGATCGAGTTGCGCACGCGATCCTGCCAATAGTCGTAATGGGCGATGCGGCGCAGGGAGGCTTCGATGCCGCCAAGCACGATCGGCACGTGCTTGTAGGCTTCCTTGCAACGCTGGCTGTAGACCAGGCTCGCACGATCCGGACGCTTGCCGGCCATGCCACCCGGGGTGTAGGCGTCGTCGGAACGGATTTTCTTGTCCGCGGTGTAGCGGTTGATCATCGAGTCCATGTTGCCGGCCGCGACGCCGAAGAACAGGTTCGGCTCACCGAGCTTCATGAAATCGTCTTTGGACTGCCAGTTCGGCTGCGCGATGATCCCGACGCGGAAGCCTTGCGACTCCAGCAGCCGGCCGATGATCGCCATGCCGAAGGACGGGTGATCGACGTACGCATCACCCGTCACAATGATGATGTCGCAGGAATCCCAGCCAAGCTGATCCATCTCCTCCCTGCTCATCGGCAGGAACGGCGCTGGCCCGAAACATTCGGCCCAATATTTTGGATAGTCAAATAACGGCTTGGCTGCTTGCATGTCGATAACCGGTGTTGGCTTTCATTGAATTTCGCGGGCGCGGAATATAGCACAAATTTTGACCAATTCCGACGACTGTGGTCGGTTTCTCCAATTGCCGTTTCCCGCCCCCCGGCCCCGCTCCCGATGATCTGCACCTTTCGGGTTCGCAGTAAAACCAGGCCGTGACGCCGAAGACTTCAATCATGCATTCAAGGATGAAAAGACATGCCCGTAAAACCGCCTTCAAAGGGTGTTACCAGCGCTGAAGTACATACCCGGCCCTCGCGCCCGGTCACAGACCCCCTCGCCAGGAGCGAGATGACCTCGCGATTGCCCCCGATCAACCCGCGTCCCTTTCCCGACCAGCGACCGGACAGGTTGCCGACCGTCGGTGACATGGATGCGATAACAGCGGCGCCACCACTGACCGTCAGCGAAATCCCGAACGCTGGAACACCGGCCATTCCCGTGCCACTTTCAATGGCGGACTATCGCATCCGTCCCGGTCTCTTGCTGCCGGATCCCGACGATCAGGGTCTCATCCGACTCAAAGGTCGACTCTTCGTCAGCACCGAGGATGACCACGTCCTGCATGTGGGCCTGGACCCCGACAACGGGTTGTACCGCGCCAAGCTGCCCGGCGAATTGAAACCCTCCGGGCCGATCCTGTTGCAGGATCCCTTCAGTCTGCGCTGGTTTTTGCCCGACGACGCTGACCTGATCGGTTCCCCGCTGCCACCCAACCGCCTGGAAAGCTTTCGTACGCCTCTGGATTTCGCCGGTACATCGACGGACAGCGAGGGACTGCACGGTTTTGAAGGCAAGCGATACGCGGTCATCGAGGGCCATGCCTACCAGGTCATGCGAGACATCGATGCCTCCTCTCCCGCCAGAAACGTCTGGCGCATCGTCAACCCGAAGGATCCGGTCGCCCACGATACCGATAACGTTTATCGCGCGAGCCGGCCCGGTGAAACCCTGGCCATTGCTCGAGCCCCCAACCTCGGCTGGGTTTCGAGCCGCTTCGGCCTTCTGGGTGGAATGCCCCGAACCCCTGCTGCCCGAGCCAATGTCGCGCTTTTGCTACAGCGGTATGAGCCTGTCAGGGAAGCCTTCGGTGCGCTGCAAGCGTCCGACGCGCGCTTCAATGAACTCTGGGGCGTTGCCCAACATCTGCCGGAAGGCAGCGACATCGAAAGAGCGGCGCTGATCGGACTTGAAGTCCATACCCTCAAACATATCCGCCTCCAAGCCGAGTACGTCCAGTCACTCATCGACAACAAGGACTGGCTGGTCATGATGAAAGCCGGCGGTGTCTACAAAACCGAACTGCATGAACAACAGCTGGCCAGAATCGACTATTTCAACAAACTGCTCGCCATCATGGATCGGCGGGCTTACCCCACTGTTGCACTGATGACGGTCAATGCGCTGAAAGGCAATCTCGCTCACATGAGCAAGAAACTGCAGATCCTCGATGACCGCCAGGCCGTAATGGATCAGGTTCGCAAGGTATCCCGCAGCGCTGCACTCGAAATCGAAGAGATCAATCGAGGCATACCCGGCGCTGACCAGATCAACTGTACCCGATACAACCTCTGCCTGCGCCTGCTCTCCGATGACCCGAACATCCCGCCGCCGTTCGGAATACGGAGCTACATGGCCGTCAGTCTGATTGTAGAAGAACTGCACAACGTTTCCGGCCAGTCTCGGCCAGGCGTCCTGCAATTGGCACTCGATGAAATCAGAACGGAAAAAGGCCGCTTCGCAGATCGGTTGCCGGCACTGCCGCCCATAAAGGCACCTTACCTGCAGGAAGCGATCTCCGTACTCGGAACATTCGAGTCGAGGATCGAAGGCCAGTTGAACGATATCTACGCCAGGGTCGACAGCAACACCGAGTGGCCCGCACTCGATCAGGACATCGACCTGGACTTCGTGCCGCAGCAGCCCGCCCCGACAGCCGCCCCGAGCGCCCCGCGAAAGATCTTCCGGACCCGTCAGCATGGGGCTTACCGGGTTCTGGTAGGGGTCAAGCAAGTCGATCCGGACGGTAGCGTCACGGTTCACGTTCCGGACCCGTTCAAACCGGATGCCCCGCCTCAACGCTACGAGAAAAGACAGGGGGAATGGCTGCCGATGCGCTCTACGCCCCCTGCGGCTTCCACACCACAGCTGCTCGGTCAGGCCACGCAACTGCTCGCCAGGGTCGATGGATTACTGGACGAGGGACTGGCGATGGAAAGCCGCAAGTCCAATCCGACCAGTATCCGGGAATCACTGGACGAGAGCGCCGACGAGCTTCACGGATTGGCCAGACGCCTGGAGAACATCGAGGGGGTTGCCAGCGATGCGCAGGCCGCCAGCGTCATCGCGCGCCTCAAAGCAGCGGGTGATTCGCTCAGTGCAGCGGGACGCAAAATCATGGTCCGCATGTACAAGGACAAGACCGTACTGGACGTTTTGCGACTGAACTACCTGCTCGAACATTCCGAACTCAATGTCATCAAGACCGTCGCCCGAAAGCAGTTGGGCAAGGGCAAGGACAAATCGTTTCTCGATGTCTATTCGATCAATGATCGCTCCGCCAATACCCCGCTGTGGGAAGCCCACTTCCATTACGACCGACAGGATCGACGTCCGCTGGATTACACGGTCAGGGGGGCCCACATGAAAACCCTTGCCCAGGCCGGAACGGGCAGCGTATTCCAGCAACGCCAGGAGCAGGCGGGGCTTGCCCATCAGCCCATATGGCGGGAATACATCAGCCCGAAGGTTGCACAGAAGCTCTTCGACTGCGCGAATGAACCACCCGTCGGCACACAGGTTCGGCCATAGCCCGCCCAACCCGTCAATGACCGTCTGGCCCGCCGACAGCAACAGAGACGGTCGGACGCTTCGTTTCAACCGGCCCGGGGAGCCGGTTGAAACACTGGGCCATTATTCGTCGTCGTCGAAGTTGTAGCTGCCCGGGGCAAGGTTCTCGAAACGGGTGTATTTGCCGATGAACGCCAGGCGAATGAAGCCGATCGGACCGTTCCGCTGCTTGCCGATGATGATTTCGGCGATGCCCTTGTGTTCGGTTTCCGGGTGATAAACCTCGTCCCGATACACGAACATGATCACGTCGGCGTCCTGCTCGATCGCTCCGGATTCCCGCAAGTCGGAGTTCACCGGACGCTTGTTGGGACGTTGTTCCAGGGAGCGGTTGAGCTGCGACAGAGCAACTACCGGGCAGTTGAATTCCTTGGCCAGGGCTTTGAGGGATCGGGAGATCTCGGAAATCTCGTTGGTCCGGTTGTCACCGCTGGAACCCGGGATCTGCATCAACTGCAGGTAGTCGATCATGATCAGGCCGATGTCACCGTGCTCGCGAACCAGGCGCCGGGTCCGGGCACGCATCTCCGACGGGCTGATGCCGGCGGTGTCATCGATGAACAGCTTGCGGTCGTTGAGCAGGTTGACCGCTGAGGTCAGCCGCGGCCAGTCGTCGTCTTCCAACTGACCGGAACGCACCTTGGTCTGGTCGATACGACCGAGGGACGACAGCATACGCATGATCAGCGATTCGCCTGGCATCTCGAGGGAGTACACCAGCACTACCTTGTCGCTGCGCAACACGGCGTTTTCCACCAGGTTCATCGCGAAGGTGGTCTTACCCATCGATGGACGGCCGGCAACGATGATCAAGTCGGCCGGTTGCAGGCCGCTGGTCTTCTCGTCGAGGTCGGTGTAACCGGTGGACAGGCCGGTGATCGAATCGGCGGTGTTGAACAGGGTGTCGATGCGGTCGATGGCCTTGGTCAACAGGTCATTCACACCCACCGGGCCGCCGGTTTTTGGCCGGGCCTCGGCAATCGCGAAGATCTGCCGCTCGGCTTCGTCGAGGATTTCCTCCGCGGTGCGACCTTCGGGATTGAAGGCGCTGTCGGCAATTTCCGTGCTGATACCGATCAACTGGCGCAACGTCGCGCGTTGGCGGACGATCTGCGCATAGGCCTTGATGTTGGCGACGGACGGCGTGTTTTTCGCCAGCTCGCCCAGGTAACCGAGGCCGCCGACTTGCGAGGTCTGACCTTCCTTGTCCAGTTGCTCGGCAAGGGTGACGACGTCGATCGGCAAGTTCTGATCGGCCAGTTTGGCGATCGCGCGGAAAATCAGACGGTGGTCATGCCGGTAGAAATCGCCGTCGGAGACTTGATCGAGCACGCGCTCCCAGGCGTTGTTGTCCAGCATCAGACCACCGAGCACGGCCTGTTCGGCCTCGATGGAATGCGGCGGCACCTTCAGCGCGGCGGTTTGCAGATCGTATTGCTCGGGAGCGGAGATTTCGTTCATGGCCACTTTTTAATCAGGAAAAGCAGGGAGTGCAGAAAGACAAAGGGCACGACCTGTAAACAGGATCGTGCCCGATGTTAACCGTCTGACGGACAGGCCGCCAGTCGATCAGGGTGTTGCTTAAGCTGCTACCACGACAACGCGTACGGTGGCTTCAACTTCGGCGTGCAGGTGCACGGCCACGTCGAATTCACCCACGTTGCGGATGGTGCCGTTCGGCAGACGAACTTCGCTTTTCGCCACTTCAACGCCGGAGGCGGTCAGTGCGTCAGCGATGTCGTGAGTACCGATCGAACCGAACAGCTTGCCTTCGTCGCCAGCGGTGGCAGTGATGGTCACTTCCAGCTCGGCCAGTTGGGCAGCACGGCTTTCAGCCGATGCCTTACGGTCTGCGGCGGCTTTTTCCAGCTCAGCACGACGCTCTTCGAACGCAGCCAGGTTGGCAGCGGTCGCAGCGGTCGCTTTGCCGAAAGGCAGCAGGTAGTTACGGCCGTAACCGGCCTTAACGTTTACTTTGTCGCCCAGGTTGCCCAGGTTGGCGATTTTTTCCAGAAGGATCAGTTGCATGTGGAAATCCTCTTAACTTTTAACCTTCACCGTTCGCGTTATCGGTGTCTTTCGACACCCGACCGCGAAAATCAATCAGGCTGTCGACAATGGCCAGAACCACGAGCAACGGATAGATCAGCTGCATGAACAGCAACAGCGTCACGTACAACCCCACCAGCCAGAAACCGGCCAGTCGCCTTTGCGCCACCAGCCCGTGAATCAGGGCCAGCCCGGCGAACACCAGCGGTACACTGCACAACGGCGTCAACATGGCCATCTGCGCACCGAGATTCGGGCCCAGAAGCATCAACGCCAGCAGTAACATCGCCGGCCCCAGCGGGATCCTGATGGCGCGAAACTCGCGACCAAAACCACCCGGGTTGTACAACAACGCCTGCCAGTAACGCCCGACAATCAGGCTCAGCACGCTGACGATCTGCAACAAGGCCGCAATCAGGCCGGTCAGGACTGGTGCGATCAGCGACGCGAAACGCGCCTGCTCGTCTACCGACAAATGTTGGTAGGCATCACCGAGAAGCGCGGGCATGACCTTTATCAAGGCCTGCGCCAGCATCTCGATCTGGGGCGCGAACGCCGCCCCGAGCACCACTGAAAACACCAGCCCCATGGCTACGCTGACCAGCAGCGTACGAACCCAGGACTCGCTTGCGCGCAATACCAGCGCAAGCCCCGAAGACCCCAGCAGCACCAGAAGTGCCCGTGGGTCATCGGCATACAGCCACCAGATCAATGCCGGCAGCAGTCCCAGCGACACGACACCAAGAGCGTCGGCCAATCCGCGCCGCAGAAGCACCAGGCTCCCGGCGGCGGCACCCAACCAATACAACAACGGCAATGTTGCACACCCGGCCACTACGAGAGTGGCCTGCATGCGGCCGCGCATGATGAACTCAGCTAAGGCACGCATGCATTCAATCCTTTGCTACTTGTCGACTGCCCGGTCTCAGCGGCCGTGGCTGTCGGTGTAGGCCAGCAGGGCCAGGAAGCGGGCGCGCTTGATAGCGGTGGCCAGCTGACGCTGATAACGAGCTTTGGTACCGGTGATGCGGCTTGGAACGATTTTGCCGGTCTCGGATACGTAGGCTTTCAGAGTGTTGAGATCTTTGTAGTCGATCTCCTTCACGTCTTCAGCGGTGAAGCGGCAGAATTTACGACGACGGAAGAAACGTGCCATTTGATAGGCTCCTTAAAAGGTCCGTGGATTACTCGTCAGCGTTATCGCTGTTGTCGCTGTCGCTATCGGTGTCATCGCCATCGGCGCTGCCATCGTGCTCAGGACGTTCGCGACGCTCACGGCGCTCACTGCGGTTTTCTTCAGCCTTGAGCATCTCGGACTGGCCGGTAACGGCTTCGTCGCGACGGATGACCAGGTTACGGATCACAGCATCGTTGTAGCGGAAGTTGTCTTCCAGCTCGGCCAGGGCCTTGCCGGTGCACTCAACGTTCAGCATCACGTAGTGAGCCTTGTGAACATTGTTGATTGCGTAGGCCAGTTGACGACGGCCCCAGTCTTCCAGACGGTGGATCTTGCCGCCGTCTTCTTCGATCAGCTTGGTGTAACGCTCAACCATGCCGCCGACTTGCTCGCTCTGGTCAGGGTGGACCAGAAAGATGATTTCGTAATGACGCATGAATGCTCCTTACGGGTTGTAGCCTGCCGCTCAAAAACGGTCAGACAAGGAGTGAATGACACTTATGGACTTGCTGGCGCGGGGCACATGCGTACCTGCCGCCACAGC
Source organism: Pseudomonas sp. PHC1 (assembly GCF_046487845.1). Classification (NCBI taxonomy): domain Bacteria; kingdom Pseudomonadati; phylum Pseudomonadota; class Gammaproteobacteria; order Pseudomonadales; family Pseudomonadaceae; genus Pseudomonas; species Pseudomonas sp. PHC1. Next base: position 282,280 of record NZ_JBJXHJ010000003.1, on the reverse strand, counting down.
AAGGGGCGCAATTGTAGAGAAGGGACTGAAGAGGTGCAAGGCAATTGGTGATTATTTGAACAGCAGCTGCAAGCATTGAGCCTCAAGCTGTAAGCGAGGGCCGCTGTTAGCTTGAGGCTTGCAGCTCAGCGCTTACGGCTTGCGCGAAGCGACCTTGGCCTTGGCACCGCGCTGGCGCTGGGCTTCGAACAGGCACACACCTGTCGCAACCGAGACGTTGAGACTGCTGACGCTACCGGCCATCGGCAGGTGTACCAGATAGTCGCAATGCTCGCGGGTCAGGCGACGCATGCCCTTGCCTTCGGCGCCCATGATCAGGATGGTCGGGCCAGTCAGGTCCTGGTCATAGATGCTGACCTCAGCCTCTCCCGCCGTACCGACAATCCACAATCCACGCTGCTGAAGCTTTTCCAGGGTGCGGGCAAGGTTGGTGACGGCCACCAGCGGAATCACTTCCGCCGCGCCGCAAGCCACTTTACGTACGACAGGCGTCAGAGTGGCTGACTTGTCTTTCGGCACAATGACCGCCAGCGCACCGGCAGCGTCCGCCGAACGCAGGCAAGCGCCGAGGTTGTGCGGGTCGGTCACACCGTCGAGCACCAGCAACAGCGGCGCGCCTTCGGTGCGATCGAGCAGCTCGTCGAGCATCGCCTCACCCCAGACCTGGCTCGGACTGACGTCCGCCACCACGCCCTGATGCACACCTTCGACCCAGGCGTCCATTTCGCGGCGCTCGGCCTGACCGATCTGGACCCGGTTTTCGTTGGCCAGTTCGATCAGCGTTTGCACGCGCGGATCGTTGCGGCTTTCGGCCAGCCAGATCTGTTTGACGCGTTTTGGGTGGTGACGCAGCAACGCTTCTACCGCGTGAACGCCGTAGATTTTTTCCAACTGACTCATGACTTCGCCTTCGGTTTACGCGCCCCGCCACTTTTGGCTGGAGCGGAACCCGCTTTCGGCGGGCCCTTACGGTGTTTGCTCGGTTTGGCTGGCTTGCCGCCGGAGGCCTTGTCAGGCGCCGACCGTCCGGTCTTTCCCCCGGACGCCGCTTTACCACCGTTTTTGGCATCGGCCAGCAAGGCCTTCTTCATTTCACGGCTTTTGCGCAGCTCGGCGTTTTTCGCCACGGCATCGCTCGGACGATAGGCCTCGACAGCCTTTTCCTTGGCCGGACGACGGCTGGCAGATTTTGCCGGAGCCTTTTCTTCCACAACCTTGGCCGCTGGAGCGGTCGTCTCGGTGCCACGCTTCTTGCGGCCGATCGGCGCGCTGATGGTTTTTTCCGCCATCTCGAAGTCGATCTTGCGCTCGTCGAGATCGACGCGCATGACCCGCACTTCAACGGTGTCGCCAAGGCGGAAGCTGCGACCGGTGCGCTCGCCCGCCAGGCGGTGGTGCACAGGGTCGAAGTGGTAGTAGTCACCCGGCAGTGCCGTCACGTGCACCAGGCCTTCGACATAGATATCGGTCAGTTCGACGAACAGGCCAAAACCAGTCACCGCGGTGATCACGCCCGGGAACGATTCGCCCACGCGGTCTTTCATGAACTCGCACTTGAGCCAGTTCACCACGTCGCGGGTCGCTTCGTCGGCACGGCGCTCGCTCATCGAGCATTGCTCGCCGAGTTGCTCCAGCGCCGCTTCGTCGTACGGATAGATGCGCGCCTTCGGAATAGTCATCGCACCGGCACGGCGAACGTGCGGGGTGTCCTGCTTCGAATGGATCACGCTGCGGATCGCCCGGTGCGTGAGCAGGTCCGGGTAACGACGGATCGGCGAGGTGAAGTGGGTATAGGCTTCGTAATTCAGGCCGAAGTGGCCTTCGTTCTGGGCGCTGTACACCGCCTGGCTCAGGGAGCGCAGCATCACAGTCTGGATCAGGTGGAAATCCGGACGATCCTTGATACTGGCCAACAGGGCCTGATAGTCCTTTGGCGACGGACCTTCCTTGCCTTTGTGCAGGGACAGGCCGAGCTCACCGAGGAACGCCCGCAGTTTTTCCAGACGCTCCGGCGGCGGGCCGTCGTGGACACGGTACAACGCAGGGATTTCGTGCTTTTTCAGGAACTCGGCGGTGGCCACGTTGGCCGCCAGCATGCATTCCTCGATCAGCTTGTGCGCGTCGTTACGGGTGGTCGGACGAATTTCGGCGATCTTGCGCTCGGAACCGAAGATGATCCGGGTTTCCTGAGTTTCGAAATCGATCGCGCCGCGTACGTGACGGGCGGCCAGCAATACCTTGTACAGCGCATAGAGCTGTTTCAGATGCGGCAAGACGTCGGTGTATTCACCGCGAAGCTTGCGCGCCTCGGTGGCTTTCGGCGTTTCCAGCATCGCGCTGACCTTGTTGTAGGTCAGGCGGGCGTGGGAGTGGATCACCGCTTCATAGAAGCAGTAATCGGTCATCTCGCCGGACTTGGAGATGGTCATCTCGCAAACCATGGCCAGACGGTCGACGTGCGGATTCAGCGAGCACAGGCCGTTGGAGAGTTGCTCCGGCAGCATCGGCACCACGCGTTCGGGGAAGTACACCGAGTTGCCACGGACCTGGGCTTCGTTGTCCAGGGCCGAACCGATCTTCACATAACTGGAAACGTCGGCAATCGCCACGTACAACTTCCAGCCACCGGAAAACAGCCGCAGTTTGCCTGGTTTGGATTCGCAGTAGACCGCGTCGTCGAAGTCGCGTGCATCTTCGCCGTCGATGGTGACGAACGGCAGATGGCGCAGGTCGATGCGCTTCTCTTTGTCTTTTTCTTCGACTTCCGGCTTGAGCTTGCCGGCTTCCTTCAGAACGGCTTCAGGCCAGACGTGCGGAATGTCGTAGGTGCGCAGGGCAACATCGATTTCCATGCCCGGCGCCATGTAGTTGCCGACGACTTCGATCACATCGCCTTGGGGCTGGAAGCGCGGCGTCGGCCAGTGGGTGATTTTCACCTCGACGAACTGACCGATCTGAGCGTTGGCGTTACGGCCCGGCGTCACCAGCACTTCCTGCTGGATCTTCGGGTTGTCCGCAACGACGAAGCCGATGCCGCCTTCTTCGAAATAACGGCCGACGATGCTTTCGTGGGCACGGGACACCACTTCGACGATCACGCCCTCACGACGACCGCGACGGTCCAGGCCGGAAACACGGGCCAGGGCACGGTCGCCATCGAACACCAGACGCATTTGCGCCGGGCTCATGAACAGGTCGTCGGAGCCGTCATCCGGCACCAGGAAGCCAAAGCCGTCGCGATGACCGCTGATGCGACCGAGGATCAGATCGAGCTTGTCCACCGGCGCATAGGTGCCACGGCGGGTGTAGATCAGTTGAGCGTCGCGCTCCATGGCGCGCAGGCGGCGGCGCAGGGCTTCGATCTGGTCTTCTGTGGTCAGACCAAACTCTTCGACCAGTTGCTCGCGGGCAGCAGGCGAACCCCGATCAGCAAGGTGCTGAAGGATCAGTTCGCGGCTGGGAATAGGGTTTTCGTATTTTTCCGCTTCACGAGCGGCCTCGGGATCGAGGGACTGCCAATCGGCCATTAGAGAGTTTTCACCTTGTCTATATGCGGGTTAGTTTGGCATAGGCGCCATCAAACGGGAAATTTCCGACTATAAAGGCTCTTCTGAAGCTCTCTATCGACGTTCAAAAGCCGTTTTGAACACCGCTGGTAAAAAAAATCATTTTTTTTGCCGGCAGGGGTTTACAGTTAAAAAGTCGCTCCGTATAGTGCGCGCCATCGACGACGTACACACGTTGACGAGATGCCCAGGTGGTGAAATTGGTAGACACGCCAGCTTCAGGTGCTGGTGACCTTACGGTCGTGGAAGTTCGAGTCTTCTCCTGGGCACCAATTTCGAGTTTGAGACTAGATCAGTTTCAAGACTCACACAAAAACCCGCGAAAGCGGGTTTTTGCATTCTGTGCCCCGCCTTTTTCTGAAATTGATTTATTAAAATCAAATCAGGGGTTTACAGATCAAAAGGCGCTCCGTATAGTGCGCCACATCAACAGCGGCAACGCTGAAGATAAAGCCCAGATGGTGAAATTGGTAGACACGCCAGCTTCAGGTGCTGGTGACCTTACGGTCGTGGAAGTTCGAGTCTTCTTCTGGGCACCAATTCAGATTCAAGGTCACGATCTTGAATCTCACAAAAACCCGCGAAAGCGGGTTTTTGCGTTTCCGGGATTTGGAAAATCTAAAACCCAACGCCTATCAGACCCATCCCCTCCCCGCAAGGCGCACTTGAGAAACAATATCGTTTATCATTGTTGCAAGTTTTTGCAATGCGACAGTGAGGAACCCTGCGAATGATGTTTCGAAATACCCTGCGCCGCGGCTTGACCTTCACCCTGCTCGGCCTGGCACTCGCCACTCCCCTCTCCCAGGCTGCCGACACGGTTTCCCTGACGCTCTATAACGGTCAACACAAGGAAGTCGGCGACGCCATCGCCAAAGCCTTCGAAGCCAAGACCGGCATTCACGTCAATGTGCGCAAGGGCAGCAGCAATCAGCTCGCCAGCCAGATCATCGAAGAAGGCAACCGCTCCCCCGCCGACGTCATCTACACCGAAGAATCCCCGCCGCTGAACAATCTCGGCGAACAAGGCCTGCTGGCCAAGGCCGACGACGCGACCCTGGCCGTTTTGCCGAAGGAATACGTCGCCGGCAATGGCACCTGGATCGGCGTCACCGCCCGGGTTCGTGTGGTGGCCTTCAATCCGAAACTGATCGACGAAAAGGACCTGCCCAAATCGGTGCTCGATTTCGCCAATCCACAATGGCAAGGCAAGGTCGGCTTCGTCCCGACCAGCGGCGCGTTCCAGGAACAGGCCGTGGCCATCATCAAGAAGCACGGTCGCGACGCCGCCGAAGAATGGCTGACCGGCCTGCGCGCTTTCGGCAAGACCTACAGCAACAACATGGTCGCCCTCAAGGCTGTGGAAAACGGCGAAGTCGCCACCGTGCTGGTGAACAACTATTACTGGTTCGCCCTGCAGCGGGAGAAAGGCAAGCTTGATTCGAAACTGCATTACTTCACCGGCGGCGATGTGGGCGGTCTGATCACTGTCTCCAGCGCAGCCGTGCTGAAGTCCAGCAAACATCCAAAAGAAGCCCAGCAATTCCTCGCCTACATGGCCAGCGAAGAAGGTCAGCGTGTGATCACCCAGACCACCGCCGAATACCCGCTGCACAAAGGCATGGAATCGGATCGCGGTCTCAAGCCGTTCAGTGAACTGGAAGCACCGGACGTCACGCCAGCGGATTTGGGCAATGCTGAAGAGGCGCTGGAGCTGGAACGCGAGGTTGGCCTGAACTGATGAGCGCATCGTTATCCGCCCGCGCCATACGCGGGGGTTACGTCCCACGGCGCAAGCGGCCGTCGATCTGGCTGGTGCTCCCGGTATTGCTGCTGGTGGTCATGAGCCTGTTGCCGCTGGCCTACGTCGGGCTCAAAGCCTGGCAGGCGGGCTGGACCGAAGCGTTGCATTTACTGTGGCGCCCCTATGTGTTCGGCCTGCTGCGCAACACGCTGGCGCTGATGGTTGGCGTGACCGTGACTTGCGGCGTAATCGGCCTGTCGCTGGCGTGGCTGCTGGAGCGCAGCAACCTGCCGGGCCGACGGCTGTGGGGCGTGATTCTTTGCCTGCCGTTCGCGGTGCCGGCGTTTGTCAGCAGCTTCACTTGGGTGTCGTTGAGCGCACAGTTTGAAGGCCTTGGCGGGGCGATCCTCGTGATGAGCCTGTCGAAATACCCGCTGATCTTTCTGCCGGTAGCCGCCACGCTGCGCAATCTTGATCCTTCTCTTGAGGAGTCCGCTCGCACCCTGGGACAGAATCGCTGGGGCGTGTTTTTCCGCGTTACCCTGCCGCTGCTCTGGCCTTCGTTGCTGGCCGGTTCGCTGCTGATTGCGCTGCACATGCTGGTGGAATTCGGTGCACTGTCGATCATCGGCCTGCAAACCTTCACCACCGCGATCTATCAGCAATTCGAACTGGAATTCAGCAATGCCAACGCGGCGATGCTGTCGGCGGTATTGCTGGCGCTGTGCTTGATGCTGTTGTGGCTGGAGCTGCGGGTGCGCGGCAAGGGCCGCCACGTACGCACCGGCCAGGGCGCGGCACGTCGGGCTGAACAAGTGCGGCTGGGCCCCTGGTCCATCGCCGGTCAGTTGTATTGCCTGATGCTGGCGATTGTCGGCAGTGGAATTCCGATGGGCATGCTGGCCTACTGGCTCGCCGTAGGATCGTCAGCGGCCTTTCCGGTTGCAGCGATCACTGAAGCCTTGCTGTCGTCATTGGCGCTGTCGCTCGGTGGTGCCGGATTGTGTCTGGTGCTGGCGGTGCCGGTCGGATTGCTGGTGGTGCGCCACAAAGGCCAGCTGGCGATCTGGGCCGAGCGCCTGCCCTATCTGCTGCACGCCCTGCCGGGATTGGTGATCGCGTTGACGCTGGTGTATTTCGCCCTGCATTACGTGCCGGCGCTGTACCAGACCTCCGCGCTGTTGCTGATTGCGTATGCGCTGCTGTTTTTGCCGCTGGCTCAGGCACCGATCCGAACGGCGCTGAACAAGGCGGCGCCGCAACTGGAAGAAGCCGCTCGCACGCTCGGCGCCTCTTCGTTCACGGCGTTCTGCCGAGTGACCCTGCCGATCATCTTTCCGGCACTGGGCGCGGCGTTTGCGCTGGTGTTTCTGGATGCCATGAAGGAACTGACGGCGACGCTGCTGCTGAGCCCTACCGGGCTCAACACGTTGGCGACCGAAGTCTGGGCGCACACCGCGAATGTCGAGTTCGCAGCGGCGGCACCTTATGCGGCGTTGTTGATTGTGGTATCTGGATTGCCGGTGTATCTGTTGACGACCCGGATGTATTTGAGCCGATAAAAAAATCGCAGCCGAGGCTGCGATTTTTTTTGCCCGCAATATCAGGCCCGGAACTGCCCCAGACTGGCCTTGAGTTGCGCCGCCAGACCATCCAGCACCTTGCCGCTGGCCGTGGTTTCGACCACCGCCTGAGCAGCTTTCTCGGCCTGGGCATGAATCGTTTCGACCCGCCCACGCACCGCCTGGGCGCCCTGCGCCTGATGCGCTGCAGCCTGAGTCGCCAGACCAATCGCCGCATGCACCTGCTCGACCGACGCCTGCACCGATTGCTGCAGTCGCGCGCTGTCACGCAGCACCAGCAAACCTTCGCTGGCCTGACGCCCGGCCTGGCCGATCGCCTCCACCGCTTCACGGGCACCCTGCTGCAAGGCCACGATGTGCGCCTGGATGTCGCCGGTGGAGCTTTGGGTCTTGCTCGCCAGCGCGCGGACTTCATCCGCCACCACTGCAAACCCGCGACCGGTCTCGCCGGCTCGGGCCGCTTCAATGGCCGCATTGAGCGCCAGCAGGTTGGTCTGCTCGGCGATGCCGTGAATCACGGTCAGCACCACTTCGATCTGCTCGCTCTGCTGCGCCAGCCGCTCGATGACTTTGGCACCGGTGTCGACCTGCCCGGCCAGCGCCTCGATCAGGCTACCGACTTTCGCCGAGGTGCGAGTGTTCTCGTCGGTGGCCTGACGAATATCCACTACCTGCTTCAATGCCGCCTGCATCGCATGACTCTCCGACTGCGCCTCATCGGCCATTTGCGACAGTGCCCGCAGACTTTCAGCCACTTCATCGCGCTGCATCCCGGCCGCGGCATCGGCACCGGCGTTGCGCAGGGTCATGGCGCCGATTTCCACACCGGTGCGCTGAGCCACATCCCCGGCCTCGCGCACGATCGGCTGCAGCTTGTCCACAAAGCGGTTGACCGCCGAAGCCATGTCGCCGATCTCGTCCTTGCTGTTGATCTGCACGCGCTTGGTCAGATCGCCCTCGCCTGCGGCCAGGTCATCCATGGCGGCGTTGAGCATTTTCAGGCGATTGACCACCCGATGACCGAGCACCACCGCCAGCAGCAACAGCACGCCGGCCCCCACCAGCGCCAGGCCCATGCCGATGCGCCAGCGCAGGGTTGCTGCAGCGTCCTGTACGGTACTGGTGGTGTTGGCTTTCATCTCGGCAGCCGTGGACTGCGCCGATTGCAGGCGAGCCTGCATGGCGGTGGCACTGTCGGCAGCGGCGCCCTTGAGGCTGTCGCCGACCAGTTGATCGCTGCTGGCAATCAACGCCGCGAAGCGCCGATCGAGCGCCGCCAGATCGGTTTCGACCGAGGCGGTCGAGACCCCCATCAGCACCTTGCCGATTTCCACGCCATTGGGGTTGATCGAGGCTTCCAGGTAGTAGACCGACGGATCGTTCTTTGCCGCATCCAGCACCTTGTCCAGCGCCCGCTCACCCTGGCCTTTTTCCAGAAGGGCCTTGTTGATCGGGTTTTCGCGGTTGAGGTAGCGGGTCAGATGCTGGCCGGTGGCGTCGTCATACACCACGAACAGCACATTGGGATTACGCTGGGCCCGGCGGGCGAATTCGGACAGGGTCGGCACGTCGCTGTCCCACATGGCGCGAGGCGCCACCGAAGCCAGCAACTGGGCCATGTCATTGGCCGAATCCTTCAGGTCTTTTTCCAGAGTCGCGCGCAGTTGCGCCTGTTCTTCCTTCAGACGCGAAGAAAGACCGGCGGTAAGACGCTGACGGGTACTCGAGGAAAGATTGTCGAGGCTCGACGTGACTTCACGCCCGGCCTGCTCCAGCTCACCGGACAATTTCTGGCTATCGGCGCCCAGACGAGTGCCGAGATCGGCTTCCAGCGCGGTGACGGTGCTCCGCGTCAGGGCGACGGCCACCAGCACTTGCACCAAAAGGGCGATACCAAGGGTAACGAACACAGGCCGCAACAAACGGCTTTGTAACAGTGAGAGAACGGCTGACACTTTGAATCCCTCTACTTCTGACGCCATTAATTTGATGGCACTCTTGTAGACAGAATCACAGCAAAGGTCATGCCGTCCAACAGGCATAAACGACAAAGGCCCCGATGAAGGGGCCTTTGTGTTTTTACATCAACGACTTATCAAGCGAACGGATGACGCAGAACGATGGTTTCGTTGCGATCCGGGCCCGTCGAAATAATGTCGATCGGCGCGCCGATCAACTCTTCAATGCGTTTGATGTAGGCACGAGCGTTGGCCGGCAGCTCTTCCAGGGTCTTGGCACCCACGGTCGATTCGGTCCAGCCCGGCACTTCTTCGTACACAGGCTGCAGGCCTACGTAGCTGTCAGCGTCGGTCGGAGCAACGGCGTTGCCTTGTGCATCCTTGTAGCCGGTGCAGATGTTGATGGTTTCCAGGCCGTCGAGGACATCCAGCTTGGTCAGGCAGATGCCCGAGATGCTGTTCACATCGATGGCGCGACGCAGGATAACGGCGTCGAACCAGCCGCAACGACGGGCACGGCCGGTGGTCGCGCCGAATTCGTGACCTTGCTTGGCCAGGTGCGCACCAACTTCATCGAACAACTCCGTCGGGAAAGGACCCGAACCGACGCGAGTGGTGTAGGCCTTGGTGATGCCCAGGATGTAGTCGAGGAACATCGGGCCAACGCCCGAACCAGTCGCCACGCCACCCGCGGTGGTGTTGGAGCTGGTGACGTACGGGTAGGTACCGTGGTCGATGTCGAGCAACGAACCCTGGGCGCCTTCGAACATGATGTCCTTGCCGGCGCGACGCAGGTCGTGCAGCTCGGCAGTCACGTCCAGCATCAGCGGCTTGAGCAGCTCGGCGTATGCCTTGCACTCGGCCAGAGTCTTTTCGTACTCGATGGCAGGCTCTTTGTAGTAACCGACCAGCATGAAGTTGTGGTAGTCCACCAGTTCACGCAGCTTGTCTTCAAAGCGTGGCATGTTGAGCAGGTCGCCAACACGCAGGCCGCGACGAGCGACCTTGTCTTCGTAAGCCGGGCCGATGCCGCGACCGGTCGTACCGATCTTCAGCTCGCCGCGAGCCTTTTCACGGGCCTGATCCAGGGCCACGTGGAAGGACAGGATCAGCGGGCAGGAAGGGCTGATACGCAGACGCTCGCGCACCGGTACGCCTTTCTCTTCCAGCTTGGTGATCTCGCGCAGCAGGGCGTCAGGTGCAACCACCACGCCGTTGCCGATCAGGCACTGCACGCCTTCGCGCAGCACGCCCGACGGGATCAGGTGCAAGACGGTTTTTTCACCGTCGATCACCAGAGTGTGACCGGCGTTGTGGCCACCCTGGTAGCGCACTACGGCGGCAGCATGTTCGGTCAGCAGATCAACGATCTTGCCTTTGCCCTCATCACCCCATTGGGTGCCCAGGACTACGACATTCTTACCCATAACACTTGTCCTCATTCGCGCAAACTTGGTGCCGGCGTCAGCCGGCAGGAAAACTCAAGAAGCCAGTGGCGATACTTGCCAAAGCCCGTTCTGCTGGATCAATTGCCGGTCGCAGTCCGCATCACGGGCGGCGGCCAAAGGTTGCCCAGGCAACGCCTGAACGACACGCTGACCCTCACTGCGCAACTGGCAAACCTGCTGCCAGAGTGCCGCATCCGTACTGTCAGGCATCCAGATACCGCCAGACGGTAGCTCGATCTCAGCACGCCCCAGGGTCACCAGGGTTTTCAAATCGGTGGAGAAGCCGGTGGCCGGACGGGCGCGACCGAAGTCGGCGCCGATGTCGTCGTAGCGACCGCCCTGGGCGATGGACTGGCCAACACCCGGCACGAATACCGCGAACACCACACCGGTGTGGTAGTGATAACCGCGCAGCTCGCCCAGGTCGAAGTACAGCGGCAGCTCCGGGAAGCGCACCGACAGACGCTCGGCGATCGCCAGCAAATCTTCCAGCGCCGCCAGTACCGGCGCCGGCGCATTGGCCAGACGCTCTCGGGCAGCGCTCAATACTTCACGGCCGCCGCACAGATCGACCAGCGCACGCAGCATGCCGGACAGATCGGCCGGCAAGCCTTCGGTCAAGGTAATGACCTCGTCGATGGCCTTGCGTTGCAACGCATCGAACAACTGCTGCTCGACTTCACCCGACAGACCGGCCGCCTGGGCCAGACCGCGGTAAATGCCCACATGCCCAAGGTCCATGTGCACGTCCGGCACATCGGCCAGTTGCAGCATGGCCAGCATCAGGCTGATGACTTCGACGTCGCTGCTCGGGCTCGCATCGCCGTACAACTCGGCGCCCAGCTGGATCGGGCTGCGCGAGGACGACAAGGCACGCGGCTGGGCATGCAGCACGCTGCCGGCGTAGCACAGACGGCTCGGGCCTTCGCGACGCAGGGTGTGCGCATCGATGCGCGCCACTTGCGGCGTGATGTCGGCACGAAAACCCATCTGCCGGCCCGATTGCGGGTCGATGACCTTGAAGGTACGCAGATCCAGGTCCTGGCCCGCGCCGGTCAGCAGGGATTCCAGGTACTCGATATGGGGAGTCACGACAAACTCGTAACCCCAGCTCTGGAACAGATCCAACACCTGACGACGCGCGACTTCAATGCGCGCCGCTTCCGGTGGCAGTACTTCTTCGATGCCATCTGGCAGCAGCCAGCGGTCTACCGTTGCCATTACGCCATTCCCCTTAGATCCGGGCGGCCAGCCCGAGGGCGAGCCTTGAGTGAAGCAGAAAATGACCGGCCCGTTCAAAACGCACGCGCATGAACGACGCGGCGAAAGGCCTGTTACCGGCTTCGCCCATCACTTTCCTCGAAAAACTGTCGGGCCATTCAACCCGATCTTCTGCAACAAAAACAGCAATCAAACGTGCAGACGCAAAAAAGCCGGGAATTTCCCGGCTGCCGCATCATACACACGTTTTCCCAAAGGATCACCCCGCCCGAGGTTTTAGCCGCCGGGCGGAATGATTCAGGTCAACGTCGCATCAAGGCTTGGCCTTCTCCAGATACTTGAAGAAGTCGCTGCCTGGGTCGAGGACCATGACGTCGGATTTGTTCGCGAAGCTTTCACGGTAGGCGCGCAGGCTACGGTAGAACGCGTAGAACTCCTGATCCTGACCGTAGGCCTTGGAATAGATCGCAGCAGCCTGGGCGTCGCCGTCACCACGAATCTCTTCGGATTCACGATAGGCTTCAGCCAGCAACACGCGGCGTTGACGATCGGCGTCGGCACGGATGCCTTCGGCCAGCTCGTTACCCTTGGCGCGATGCTCGCGAGCTTCACGCTCACGCTCGGTACTCATGCGTTCGAACACGCTGCGGTTCACTTCTTTCGGCAGATCGATAGCCTTGACCCGGACATCGACCACTTCGATACCCAGCTCCTTTTCCGCCATCTTGTTCAGCGACGCCGTGATATCGGCCATCAGCGCATCACGCTCACCGGACACCACTTCATGCAGAGTGCGCTTACCAAACTGGTCACGCAGCCCCGACTCCAGACGACGGGACAGACGCTCGTCGGCGATCTGCTTGAGGCCGGACGTTGCGGTGTAGAAACGCTCGGCATCCTTCACCCGCCACTTGGCGTAGGCATCGACCATCACGGCTTTCTTTTCCAGCGTCAAAAAACGCTGTGTCGGCGCATCCAGCGTCATCAGGCGGGCGTCGAACTTGCGCACCTGGTTGACGTAAGGAACCTTCACATGCAGACCCGGCTGAACGTCAGCCTGAACCACGCGACCGAACTGCAGCAACACCGCGCGCTCGGTCTGAGCGACGATGTAGAAGCAGTTCCAGGCAGCGATCGCCACGACAACGCCGACAATAAGGGCGATCAGCGATTTATTGCTCATCAGCGACTCTCCCTGGTACGCGCCTGCTGTTGCTGCAGATCGGCTGCGGCACGTGCATTGGCTTCATTGCTGGAGGCTGCCGCACTGTTCACCGGAGCACTGGTGTTGCGACCACTTTCAACCATCTTGTCCAGCGGCAGGTACAGCAGGTTGCTCTGGCCGTTCTTGTTGCCGGTCACGAGCACCTTGCTGGTATTGCTGAAGACTTCCTGCATGGTGTCCAGGTACAGACGCTCGCGGGTCACTTCAGGGGCCTTGCGATACTCGGCGACCAGTTTGGTGAAGCGATCCGCCTCACCCTTGGCGCGCGAGACCGTTTCGTCACGGTAGCCGTTGGCATCTTCAAGGATCCGCTGGGCCTGACCACGGGCTTCCGGCACCACGCCGTTGGCGTAGGTTTCAGCCTGGTTGCGCGAACGCTGCTCGTCTTCACGGGCGCGGATCACATCATCGAAGGCTTCCTGTACTTCACGCGGTGCCGCTGCGCTCTGTACGTTGACCTGGGTGACGGTGATACCGGTGCGATAGGTATCAAGGAAACGTTGCAGACGCTCCTTGATCTCGCTGGCCATCAGTTCACGACCTTCGGTCAGCACCTGGTCCATCGCGGTGGAACCCACCACATGGCGCAGCGCACTTTCGGTCGCATGCTGCAGGCTGATTTCCGGCTGGTCGACGTTCAGCACGAAGTCCTGCAGGTTGCTGATCTTGTACTGCACGGTGAGTGGGACTTCGACGATGTTTTCGTCTTCGGTCAGCATCTGGCCCTGCTTGGTGTAGGCACGCTCACGCGTGACGTTCTCCATGAACTTCTTGTCGATCGGCGGGAAGTAGATATTCAGGCCGGGACCGACAGTCTCGTGGTACTTGCCGAAGCGCAGCACAACGGCTTGCTCCTGCTCGTCCACGACGTACACCGCGCTGTACAGCCAGACGGCCGCCAGCACGACCAGGCCGATGCCCAGCAGGCCGCCGAAGCCGCCGCCCTTGCCCGAGCCACCACCGTCATCACCGCGTTTTTTTCCACCACCGAACAACCCGTTCAGGCTTTCCTGCAGCTTTCGGAAGGCCTCGTCGAGATCCGGCGGCCCCTTGCGGTCGCCGTTGTTGCGACGCTTGCCACCCCAAGGATCCTGATTGTTCGAGTTGCCACCCGGCTCATTCCAAGCCATAGCGCTCTCCATCTGATAAAGCAAAGACGCACCCACGGCGCGCCGACCAATGCTACAGAATGCCTGCCGTTGCGGCACAACCGCTTTGTCAGGCTTTTATTGCAAAGTGTGTTGCTCGATGAACTCCGTCGGCACAACGCCTTCACGACTGACCAGTCGATTGAGCTCCGAGCGTGGCAATCGAACGGCCAGCAAGCTGACGCCTTCTTCGTCGTATTCTTCTTTCTGTACCGCGCCCAGTTCGAAGAACTGTGCACGCAGACGCGCAAACCGCTGAGGCAAACGCAAGGTACCGACAAACAAATCACTGCCCAGCAATTCGGCAATGGCTTGCTCAAGCAATTCCAGGCCAGTGCCATCACGGGCTGACAACCAGACCCGCTGGGGCTTGCCGTTTTCATCGCGCTGGATTTGTGGCTCAACGCCTTCAAGCAAATCGAGTTTGTTATAGACCTCGAGGATCGGCAAGTCCTGGGCACCGATCTCGCCCAGCACCACCATCACTTGCTCGATCTGCAACATGCGATCCGGTTCGGCCGCATCGATCACGTGCAACAGCAGGTCGGAGTTGCTCGACTCTTCGAGCGTAGACCGAAATGCCTCAACCAGCTTGTGCGGCAAATGACGAATGAAACCCACGGTGTCAGCCAGGACAATCGGCCCCAGATCGTCCAGTTCCAGACGGCGCAGGGTCGGGTCAAGCGTGGCGAACAGTTGGTCAGCCGCGTACACCTCGGACTTCGTCACATTATTGAACAGCGTGGATTTACCGGCGTTGGTGTATCCCACCAGAGACACGGTAGGGATATCCGCACGCGAGCGGCCGCGACGCGACTGTTCGCGCTGGCTGCGCACTTTTTCCAGCCGGCCCTTGATCTGGCGCAGGCGTACCCGCAGCAGTCGCCGGTCGGTTTCGAGCTGGGTTTCACCCGGGCCGCGCATGCCGATACCGCCACCCTGACGTTCAAGGTGAGTCCAGCCGCGGACCAGCCGGGTGCTCATGTGGTCAAGCTGGGCCAGTTCTACCTGGAGCTTGCCCTCATGGGTACGGGCGCGCTGGGCAAAAATATCCAGAATCAGACCGGTACGGTCGATCACGCGACACTCGAAAACACGTTCGAGGTTACGTTCCTGACTAGGCGTAAGGGTGTGATTGAAGATCACCAGATCGGCTTCTTCGGCGTGGACCAGGTCGCGCAGTTCCTCGACCTTGCCGCTGCCAATCAGGTATTTGGCGGTTGGCCGATGACGCGGCACGTTAAAAAACGCAACGGTCTCGGCGCCTGCCGAATTTGCCAGCTCCTGAAACTCCTGCGGATCTTCGCGCGCCTCAGGGTCCTGTCCATCCAAGTGAACGAGGATGACTCGTTCACCACCACCGTGGCGCTCAAAGAACAAAGGAGACTCCTATCAGGCGTTACCTGGCTCAGCGTCACCTGCTTCGGATTCGGTTGCGCTTGGCAGACGAATTGGACGAACCGGCACCACTGTAGAGATAGCGTGTTTGTAAACCATCTGGCTGACGGTGTTCTTCAGCAGGATAACGAACTGGTCGAACGACTCGATCGTGCCTTGCAGTTTGATCCCGTTCACCAGGTAGATGGAAACCCCCACTTTCTCTTTACGTAAAGTATTCAAGTAAGGGTCTTGTAGCGAATGCCCTTTTGACATGTGCCGCACTCCTTTAAGGATTCAATATAAAAAATAGGTAAACAGATGGCTTTTGCCGCCACACCCCCAAGGATAGACGGCAATTGCAAGGACTCAGCTCAATATGGAGATCGTCCCAAGGTATTTCAAGGCGCGTGGCAGATTGTCGCAATCCAGACTGTCGAGCCAGTGTAAATCTTTCCAGCTGCGCAGCCAGGTGAACTGGCGTTTGGCCAATTGGCGCGTGGCGATGATGCCCCGTTCCTGCATCTCGGCCGACGTCAGCTTGCCATCCAGGAAGTCCCAGACCTGGCGGTAGCCTACCGCACGTATAGACGGCAACCCGGCATGCAGGTCACTTCTATTACGCAGGGCTACGACCTCGTCGATGAATCCCTGTTCCAGCATATTTGTGAATCTTTGTTTAATGCGCTCGTGCAGTACCTGGCGATTAGTTGGTGCAATCGCCAGGTTCGCGACAGTATAGGGCAATTGTTGCAGTCCCGATGCGACCGCTTCGGTACTTTGTACAGATTGTTTCAGCCGCAGTTTAGTCATGCTCTGACCGCTGACCCGGTAAACTTCCAGGGCACGACTCAGTCGTTGCGGATCGTTCGGATGGATGCGTGCCGCCGACTCCGGATCGATCGCTGCCAGTTGATCGTGCAGGGCTTGCCAGCCAAGGCGTGCAGCCTCTTCTTCGATCTGCGCGCGAACCTCGGGATCGGCCGCCGGCATGTCCGCCAGACCTTCGATCAAAGCCTTGTAATAGAGCATTGTACCGCCCACCAGCAGCGGAATTTTTCCACGTGCGGTGATCTCGGCCATCGCTTCCAGCGCATCGCGGCGGAAATCCGCTGCCGAATAGGCTTCGGCCGGATCGAGAATATCGATCAGTCGGTGAGGGAATTCCGCCAGCTGTTCTTTGGAAGGCTTGGCGGTGCCGATGTCCATGCCGCGATAAACCAGCGCCGAATCAACGCTGATCAGCTCGCACGGCAGCACTTTGGTCAGTTCGATGGCCAGGTCGGTCTTGCCCGCAGCGGTCGGGCCCATCAGGAAAATCGCTGGAGGAAGCTGGCTCATCAACGACCGCGCAGGAACAGTTTGTCCAGATCGTCCAGGCCCAGTTGGGTCCAGGTCGGTCGGCCATGGTTGCATTGACCGCTGCGCTCGGTGTTTTCCATGTCGCGCAGCAGGCCGTTCATTTCCGGCAGAGCCAGGCGCCGGTTGGCGCGGATCGCGCCGTGGCAGGCCATGGTACCGAGCAATTCATTCAGGTGCGCCTGGATCCGGTCGCTGGTGCCGTACTCCATCAAGTCCGACAGGACATCGCCCACCAGTCGGTTGGCTTCGGCCTGCTTGAGCAGGGCCGGAATCTGCCGGATGGCCAGGGTTTCCGGGCCAAGACGCTGCAGTTCAAAACCGAGGCGCTGGAACCACGCCGCATGTTCTTCGGCGCAATCGGCCTCGCGCTGACTGACCGCCAGCGACTCCGGCACCAGCAGCGGCTGACCGCTCAGGCCTTCGCTGGCCATGGCGATCTTCAGGCGCTCGTACATGATCCGCTCGTGAGCGGCGTGCATGTCCACCAAAACCAGGCCCTGGGCGTTCTCGGACAGAATATAGATGCCCTTGAGCTGCGCCAGCGCGTAACCAAGCGGCGGAATGTCTTCCTGACCGGCCGGCAGTGCATTGGCGTTCGCCTCGGGCAGCGGCGCGAAAAACTCGCGATACGCCGCCTGAGCTTCGGCGGCCGGCACGGCGGATTGCGGACGCGGCGTGTATTGATATTGATAAGCGCCGCCAGCACTGGCACCGGACGAGGTATTGAACGCCGGTTGCGCTTGCGGCTGCTCCAGCAACGCATTGGCCGCCAGGCGCATTTCGCCTTGCGGTCCGAACTCACCGGCTTCGAGGCCGGTTGGCCGAACGATCGCGGTAGTGACCGAACCGGCGAGCTGGTCTTC
Organism: Pseudomonas sp. PHC1; assembly: GCF_046487845.1. Classification (NCBI taxonomy): domain Bacteria; kingdom Pseudomonadati; phylum Pseudomonadota; class Gammaproteobacteria; order Pseudomonadales; family Pseudomonadaceae; genus Pseudomonas; species Pseudomonas sp. PHC1. The sequence goes on along the minus strand of NZ_JBJXHJ010000003.1, from coordinate 264,785 downwards.
CGGGCGCACATCGCCAAGGGCTCGGTGCAAGGTGCCATAGAGGAAATCATGCACCATGCGCCCGTCACGGAAGCGCACCTCGTGTTTGGTCGGGTGCACGTTGACGTCCACCGCTGCCGGATCGACCTCGAAAAACAGCGCAAACGTCGGATGCCGGCCGTTGAACAGTACATCGCGATAAGCCTGACGCACCGCGTGGGCGACCAGTTTGTCGCGTACCGCACGGCCATTGACGAAAAAGTACTGCAAGTCCGCCTGGCTGCGGTTGAAGGTCGGCAGACCGACCCACCCCCACAGGTGCAGGCCATTGCGCTCGATTTCGATCGGCAACGCCTGCTCGAGGAAACCCGAACCGCAGATCGCCGCCACACGCCGTGCGCGGGCCGCATCGTCGTGGGCCTCGTGCAGGCTGAGAATTGTCTTGCCGTTGTGGCGCAAGTGGAAGGCCACGTCGAAACGCGCCAGCGCCAGACGCTTGATCACTTCCTGCAGGTGATCGAATTCGGTTTTTTCAGTCTTGAGGAATTTGCGCCGGGCCGGGGTGTTGAAGAACAGGTCACGGACTTCCACCGACGTGCCGACCGGGTGCGCCGCCGGCTGCACGCGGGGCGCCATGTCGCGGCCTTCGGTTTCGACCTGCCAGGCCTGATCGGCATCACGGGTGCGCGAGGTCAGGGTCAGACGCGCCACGGAGCTGATCGACGCCAGTGCCTCGCCCCGGAAGCCCAGACTCATCACCTGCTCGAGGTCTTCCAGGTTACGGATCTTGCTGGTGGCGTGACGGGCCAGGGCCAACGGCAGGTCATCGGCGGAAATGCCGCTGCCGTCGTCGCGCACTCGCAGCAGTTTGACACCCCCCTGTTCGACATCGACGTCGATGCGCTTGGCGCCGGAGTCGAGGCTGTTTTCCAGCAACTCCTTGATCACCGAAGCCGGGCGTTCGACCACCTCACCGGCGGCAATCTGGTTCGCCAGCCGCGGGCTGAGCAGTTCGATGCGGGCCGCGTTCAGGACCTGGTTCATTCTTTGGACGCCAGTTCGGTGCCGGGAATGGTCAAGTGCTGACCGACTTTCAGATCATCGCTTTTCAGATTGTTGGCGCTGCGCAGCGTGGCCGGCGAAATCTGATACCGCACGGCAATCATCGCCACCGTCTCACCCGGGCCCACCCGGTGATCACGTGGCCCTTGAGCGATCTTGCCCGAATCGCGCAACCAGGCGATGTAACTGCCCGGTGGCGGATTCTGCTGGAAGAACTGGCGCACGCCGCTGCTGATCGAGCGGGCCAGCGCCTGCTGGTGGCTTGCCGCTGAAAGCTTGTTCGCTTCGTTGGCGTTGGAGATGAAGCCGGTTTCCACCAGGATCGACGGGATGTCCGGCGACTTCAGCACCATGAACCCGGCCTGTTCCACACGTTGCTTGTGCAGCGGCGTGACTCGGCCGATGTTGGTCAGGACTTTCTGGCCGACGTTGAGGCTGGAGGTCAGCGAGGCGGTCATCGACAGGTCGAGCAGAACGCCGGCCAGCATCCGGTCCTTGTCGTCAAGGCTGACGTTGCCGGCACCGCCGATCAGGTCGGAACGGTTTTCGCTGTCGGCCAGCCAACGGGCGGTTTCCGAGGTCGCGCCGCGATCGGACAGGGCGAACACCGAAGCACCGAAGGCCGCAGCAGACGGCGCAGCGTCGGCGTGGATCGAGACGAACAGGTCGGCGCCCTTCTTGCGGGCAATCTCGGTACGGCCGCGCAGCGGGATGAAATAGTCGCCGGTACGGGTCAGTTCGGCGCGAAAGCCTTTCATGCCGTTGACCTGACGCTGCAGCTCGCGGGCGATCTGCAGTACCACGTCTTTTTCGCGCTGGCCGCGAGAACCCGACGCACCCGGGTCTTCACCACCGTGCCCGGCGTCGATCACCACAATGATGTCGCGCTTGCCGGCCGGAGCCGGTGGCAACTTGATCGCAGGTTCGGCCGGGGTGACCGGCACCGCAGGAACAGTCGCAACCGTCGGGGTCGCGGCAGGTGTGGGCGGCGGTGCGGCGTCAGCCGGATTGTCGAACAGGTCGACAACCAGACGGTTGCCATATTGCGCATTCGGCGCCAGCGAGAAACTTTTCGGGGTGACGGCTTTCTTCAGATCGATGACCACCCGCAAGTCGGTCGGCGTGCGCTGGGCCGAGCGAATGGCGGTGATCGGTGTGTTGGCGGTCTGCACATTCAGCGGCGTGCCGAGGGTGGCGCCGTTGATATCGATCACCAGACGGTCCGGCGCGGTCAGCGTAAAGACGCTGTGCTGCACCGGACCTGTCAGGTCGAACACCAGTCGCGTGTTGTCCGGCGCCCGCCACAGGCGCACGCTGTTGACCTTCGTCTCGGCCACAGCGTTGACGGTTACTGCCATCAACATCAGTCCAGCGGCAGCCACCAACGCGCGAAAGCGCATACCTAACCCCATCATTCAATTGGTTTCCAATGCCAAAGCGGCACACCAGGCCTCGCCGCGCGAGCCCTGGGATAAAATGGTCAGCGAACGTCCGCTGTCTTGCGGGCTAATGGTAATGGTCAGGTCAGGCTTTGGCAAAAAGCCTGCACCTTTATCGGGCCATTCGATCAGGCACAGGGCGTCGTCTTCGAAATAGTCGCGGATCCCGAGAAACTCCAGCTCCTCCGGATCGACCAGACGATACAGGTCGAAGTGAAATGCCCGGACGTCTCCGATCTCGTAGGGCTCGACCAACGTGAAGGTCGGACTTTTCACCGCCCCGACGTGACCCAGACCGCGAATGATGCCCCGCGACAGCGTGGTTTTGCCCATTCCGAGGTTGCCTTCGAGAAAGATCAGGCCATGACCCTGGGTGATACGGGCGATGCGGGCGCCAAAGTCGCTCATGGCCTGTTCATCGGCCAGGTACAGGGTTACTTCAGACACGGTGCATGCTCCTCCAACAACTGACGAATGGCTGGGATCAGATCACTGGCCGCCAGCCCACGGCCGAATTTACCTTGTTGCAGACCGGCGTTGGCATGCAGCCAAACCGCCAGACACGCGGCATCGAAACCGTCCATGCCCTGGGCCAGCAGCGCGCCGATCAGTCCGGCCAGTACATCGCCGAGCCCGGCGGTCGCCATGGCCGGATGGCCTTGATGACACAGCGCCAGACGACCATCGGGATGCGCAATCAAACTGCCCGCGCCCTTGAGCACCACTACCGCTGTATATTTTTTGCTCAACGCCAGTGCCGCCGCGGGACGGTCGGCCTGCACCTCGGCGGTGCTGACCCCCAGCAGTCGCGCGGCCTCCCCCGGATGCGGCGTGATCACGCAATCCTTGGGCAAACTGACAAAACCTGAGGCCAGCAGGTTCAGTGCATCCGCGTCCCACACCTGCGGCAGCGATGCATTGGCGGCGGCCGACAACAGTGCCCGCCCCCAAGCAGCCTGCCCTAGCCCCGGCCCGACCACCAAAACCGACACCTTTTCCAGCAGCCCCATCAATTGATTGGCCGAAGAAGTGCCCAGCGCCATGGCTTCCGGCACCCTGCTCAACGCCGCTGGTACATGTTCCGGGCGAGTCGCCAGCGACACCATCCCGGCGCCACTGCGCAGCGCGCTTTCGGTGCTCAACAGGATCGCCCCGCCAAAGCCATGATCGCCACCGATCAGCAGCACATGGCCGAAACGCCCCTTGTGCGCAGCCGGCGCACGGGCAGCCAGATGCGCAAGGTTAGTCACGTCAAGCCGACGCGCAGCGAGAGGCATGTCACTGAAGGTTTCGGCCGAAGCCTGCAGATCGTTAAACAGCAGTTCGCCGACGTGATCCGCCGCCGCCCCCGTGAACAGCCCGAGTTTCAGCCCGATGAAAGTCACAGTGAGGTCGGCGTGCACCGCTTCACCCAGCGCATGGCCGGTGTCGGCGCACAACCCGGACGGAATGTCGACCGCCACCACTGGCAGTCCGCTGGCATTGATCGCCGCAATCGCAGCGGCATAGGGCTCACGCACCTCACCACTCAGGCCGGTGCCGAGCAAGGCGTCAACGACGATACCGCGCAACTCGCAGGACAGATCCCATGGAGCAATCGAGACGCCGTCGGCAACGGCCTCGGCGTGCGCCACGGCGGCATCCCCCTTCAAACGCTGCGGCTCGCCGACAGCCAACACTCGTACCGACCATCCCGCCCGATGCGCCAGCGCTGCCACCAGGTAACCATCGCCGGCGTTGTTGCCGTGTCCGGCCAGCACCGTCAATTCATTCGCGGACGGCCATTGGCGCACCAGTGCGCGCCAGGTGGCGTGGGCGGCGCGCTGCATCAATTCGAATCCCGGCGTGCCGGCGGCGATCAGCCGTGCGTCGAGTGCCCGAACCTGCGCGGCGCGGTACAGCGCGTCGGGTAATTGATCTTTAGTGTGCGGCATGCGTCTTCGGGCTCCGATGTCTGGCAGAATTATACGCACCTCAGCTCCGGTTTCTCTCGCCTCATGTCCGCCATCACCACAGATCTGCCTGCCCTCGCCCAATCCATCAAGGACTGGGGCCGCGAGCTGGGCTTCCAGCAAGTCGGCATCAGCGGTCTGGACCTGGCCGAGCATGAGCAGCACCTGCAACGCTGGCTCGAGGCCGGCTACCACGGCGAAATGGATTACATGGGCGCCCACGGCAGCAAACGCTCGCACCCCGAAGAGCTGGTGCCGGGCACCCTGCGCGTGGTGTCGCTGCGCATGGATTACCTGCCGGGCGACACGCAAATGGCGCAATTGCTGGCCAAACCGGAAAAAGCCTACATCTCGCGTTATGCCTTGGGCCGCGATTATCACAAGTTGATCCGTAAACGTGTTCAACAACTGGCGGACAGGATCCAGTCCGAAATCGGCCCGTTCGGCTTTCGCGCCTTTGTCGACAGCGCCCCGGTGCTGGAAAAAGCCATCGCCGAGCAGGCCGGCCTGGGTTGGATCGGCAAGAACACCCTGGTGCTGAACCGCAAGGCCGGCAGTTACTTCTTTCTCAGCGAACTGTTCGTCGACCTGCCCCTGCCGGTGGATAAACCCCACGGCACCGAACACTGCGGACGCTGCACCGCGTGCCTCGACATCTGCCCGACCAACGCCTTCGTCGGCCCGTATGTGCTGGACGCGCGACGTTGCATTTCCTACCTGACCATCGAACTGAAAAACGCCATCCCCGAAGACCTGCGACCGCTGATCGGCAACCGCGTGTTCGGCTGCGACGATTGCCAGATCTGCTGCCCGTGGAACCGCTTCGCCCGCCCGTCCGGCGAAAGCGATTTCAAGCCACGGCACAACCTGGACAATGCCGAACTGGCCGAGCTGTTCTTGTGGGATGAAGACAAATTCCTCAGCCGCACCGAAGGCTCGCCCCTGCGGCGAGCCGGTTACGAGCGCTGGCTGCGCAATCTGGCCGTGGGGTTGGGGAATGCGCCTTCAACGATTCCGGTGCTGGAGGCGTTGAAGGCGCGACGGGACTATCCGTCGGAGTTGGTCAGAGAGCATGTGGAGTGGGCACTGGAACAGCATTCCAGATCTGCGCAGACAGTACCGGCGAACAACGTGCTCAAATCGTAGTTGAGTGCCGTTACCGCATGCCAGTAATACCCGGCCTTGTCATTGATGCCTATTTTTTTTCGTTATAGTGGCCACCCAACTGTTTGATGATGACGATCCTTTTTTCAGGGTTCTCCGTAATATAAATACGGTCCCCCTTCGACAAGTAAAGATGCATGGGTCTTGATGTCGAGGAGGACGGACCGTGCATTGGCGTATATTCGGCATGAATGAGTTTGGCCGCGTCGGCCGGGGAGTTATTCGCTTCAACATGCTTCATGAATATTTCTGCCCTGTCCTCCGAGGCCTTGCGCGCCTCAATCCTGAGAAAATTCATCTTGTCTTTGGGCCTGACCAGTGTCCATGGAATGTCGACCTCTTCCTCCACCGGTGCATTGGCTTTCTTGGCCGCGGCCTTGGCGCCTTTTCCCTTGGCGAGTACCTTGCCCATTTTCATCGTCCCCTTTGAACTGAGTCCCTGCTCAAAGGCTGACGCCAGCTTTCTCCCGGCATTAACAGCAGCTTTGGCGCCAGCCGCCAGACCGGCACCGAGCGAAGCCAATCCAAGGCCGGCACTGATCCAGCCCAACACCTCTCCCGCTGGCGAGTCCGGCGCATGGCCATTGACCACTTCGCTGGCGATACCGGTCAAACCCGAAGCGACGGTCAGTCCCAACGCCGCCAGCGCCCATGGCGTTGCGGCGCCCATCGTCAGCACGCTGGCAACAATCCCGAGAACACCGACTCCGACGCCCAGTATCGATTGCCAGGATATATGCCCTGTCGGGTCGACACGATTGACGGGATCGCCCAGGCAATAAGCGTAAGCACTCAATCCACCCCCGCCAAACGGACTCATGCTGTCGGGACTGAGAAAACGCATCAACGTCGGGCTGTAGGCCCTGTAACCATTGCCCAACAGGTAAAGGCCGGTTGCCCGATCGAGCTGTTCACCATTGAACCCCGCCAGACTGAACATCCCGCCTTCGGCAGGACGATGCCCATACGGGCTGTAAACGCAATCGGTCAGATTTTTTTCATCCAGTTCTGTCAGCACACTGTGTTGCTGATCGGTACCGAACAGCTGCGTGCCGGCGCTCGATCCCAGTTGCTGCTGCCCCACAAGCAGTCCACCGTGACGCACGACACTGGATGAACTTTTACCACTGACTTCATGGATGACACGCCCCTCGTGGTAATAACGCTGGGTAGGTGCATTTTCCGGTTGCGACAGTTCAACCAGATGGTCGAAGCCGTCGTAATGGTAGTTGCGAATGACCGTGCCTGCTGCACCGGTCAGTTGCTCAAGACGCCCGAATGCGTCATAGGCCAGGACTCGCGCCTGGTCATCCTTGATCATCCTGCCGTTGGCGTCGTATTCCAGAGTCACTGCCGGTGGATAGTCGACGTGGGAATGCCTGACGGCACTCAGTTGTACAGGGTCCGGATTGTCGTAGCTGAAGGTGGTCAGATTCACCCCCAGCGGGAACCGCGTCTGTACGGTCAGAAGGTTATCCAGCGCATCGAAAGTGAATGTCTGCTGAATAATCTCCTTGCCATAAGGATCCCGGGGTTTCTGGGTACCCGCACAGTCGTACTGGATCAGCCGCCCGCGCACATCGTAGACAAATCGTTCATCACGTAACATTTGCGTACCGCGCATGGACACTTTCTGTGCCAGTTTGCCGGCGAGCGTATATGACGACACCAGTGTCTGGTCGGGCTGGCCCTTGATCTCGAAAGTACGGCAGGTCTCACGACCGATATCATCATAGGTAAACCGAGTGATCATGCTTCGCTTGATCGAAGTGTCTGCGGTCTTCGTCCATTCAAGCATCCCGGTCAGGGTGCTGTAGTGGAATTCGGTTTTCAGCGCCCCCCGCAAAGTTGACAACAAGCGGCCGTGGTCATCGTATTCGCAAATTTGCTCGACCCCGAGTACATCGACATAGGTAAGCGGTCGCCCCTCGAGGGAATAGGTAAAGGACGTTGCTTTGCTGATATCACCGAAGGTCGTCGTTTCGGATTTGATACGCCCGGAGGGATGATATGCAAAACGATGTTCTCTGCCGTTTTCGGTGCAGGTCAACGGATGACCACTGACGGGATCGTACGTCATGGTCGTGAGCAACGCCCCCGCCTTGCGCTCAGTCAGTAAACCGCCCAGATCTCGCAAATAAGTGAATTCGGTCTTCTTGCCATCGGCGCTTCTGTACCACTCAGGTTGACTGAAGCCCGCTTCGTAACCAGCCTGCGACGTGCGCCCGCCCACCGTACTTTCCGTTAGCCGATTCAAACCGTCATGGATCTGCCGACCCAACACCTTGCCATCGACCTGGATCCCGACCGCAAGCGCTTCGTCAGTGTGATCGGCGTAGTCGGTTACTACCACGCTGGCGTCGGGCATGACATTGCGAATCAGGCGATCAAAGACGTCGTATTCATATCGAGTGGTATTGCCAACCGGATCGGTCTGGCTGACCGTGCGCCCGAGCCCGTCATAGGTATAAGCGGTTTTACCGAGGCTCTCGCTCCTCAGATTGAAGCGCTCGACACTCAGAGGTTTACCAAACTCGTTTATGAGAGTGACTGTCTTGCCCATCCCCTGAAACCAGTTCGTTTGCTGGCGAGCGACCGGATCGATCTCGCTGTATTCGATACGCCCATCGGCATGGAGGGTCTTGCTGAGCTGGCCCCAGTGATCGAATTCGTAGCGGGTCGCCACTGGATAAGGCTTGCCATCACGCCAATCGGTCAGCGTGACTTTTACCTTGTGACCCGCCGAATCATGAATGGCGGAATAAAGCGTTCGACTCTGAATGAGTCCATCCTCGTCCGGATGATCACAGTCCTTTTCCGCAACGGCGATCACCCTTTCCAGGCCGTCATAGGCCACTTTTTGCTCACCACCGGCTGGATCGGTGGTCACTACCGTAGCGGGCTGCTGCTTGCTGGAGGGTAAATAGGCCCATCGGGTAAAGGTTTCGCAGGGGGTATCACGGGCAACCGTTTTGCACACTGCCCGGCCGATCGCGTCATATTCATATTCGATGCGTTCTCCATCGACACCGATGTTCGCGACCTGTAATCCGCTCAGCGTCGAGAGCACTTTCTCACTGGTCTGCAGCGAGCCATCAAACCCGTGTGTACTGGACTTTACCTCCAGTCGGGTGCCCTTGAGCTCATAGGAAAATTCAGTACAGGTTGTTTTACCCGCCAGGGTGATGCTTTGCTCTTTCATGGCCCCGTGCTTGAGCGGGTCCTCGGGTGTATTCAGGTAACGCTTGCCGGTCTTCGATCGCAGGATTTCAACCCCCTCCACCAGCTCGAAAAAACGCTCCTCAACCGGCAGGACGAAGGCCAGTTCCGCACCGTCCAGTGCGGGATGCAGAGCATAGTCATAGTACGTAACCGTCGAGTTTCCGCCCCCCGCGGCTGCGGTGACCGTTCTTCTTTTTTGAAACCTGGCGAAACCCAGCGGATCCTCAGGGCAGTTGTCCCCACCACTTGCCGGATAAAATTCCGACACAGTGGTCATTCCATTCGGCTCGACAAACCTGATCAAGTTGCCTTCACCATCGAACTCGGTAACGGTGACTTCCTCACGCTTGTGTTGGGTACGCCGGTCGAGGTAGGTCACCTTCTGAACCTTCGGCATGCGGAACTGGGCGGGCTGCTCATTGAATGGCTTGGTGACGCTACAGTGATACTCGATAGTCGTTGAGGTCTGGGCATCGCCACTTGTCGTGACCTCTGCGACCAACAAATGGAATTTGTTGTAGGTGCGATTGATGCGAGTGTGCACCTTACCGTTGACCACCAATTGCTCGTCCGAGGAATAGACGTAGCTGGCGGGTGCCAGATAGAGAGGGTCTCCGTCATTGCTTCTGGTCGGGATGAGGCCCTGCCCGAGAAAATTATGGTCAGAATACGAGTAGGCCTTGCAGATCCTGGGTTGATGGCGCCCGGGGTAGATCTCGTGGGCAATGACAAATGGCAGTGTTTGTTCGACGCCATTCACGAAGCGGTGACCTTGTCGCTTGTAGCGAATGATTTCTACACCGCGCAACGGGTTGACGATACGCCGCAAATAGATAGCCTGATCAATGACTTCATATTCCAGCTCCCAGCCTTTGCCGACCGGAAGCTCGATTGCCGTTACCTGACTGTTTTTCAGGATCAATCCATAATCGGAACGAGCCGAAGTATCGGGATGCCGGATCAGCGTTACCTGACCTGCATTGCGTGTGATTTTCAGCAGGCATCGCTTGGTGTCACTGATTTCAGCCAACATGGGAAACTGATTGAACAACACATGCTTCAGCGTGATGCTCACACCATTAGGGGCAATGATTTTTTCCACTACCGCAACTTGAGTGCCAGCCTGAACCTTCAGCAGCTCACGCCGACCGTCCTTGTAGCGAATTTCATAGCGCCCCGCCCCGATCTCCAGCACCTTGGCGGTTTGCAGTTTCATCTCCTTGAACTTCAAGCCGGTAGACGTCTCCACCGCCTTATAACGTTCACCGTTGGCCAGCGTCATGACTTTGCTGCGCAAGTCGTATTGCGCCATGGTCAAAGACCAGCCTACGCCGAAACCGGTATCCACCTGACTGAGCGGATTGAAGCCCAACGAAAGTACAAGCTCAGGGCCATTGAGCTCCGCCGAGTGCAACTTGCCCAAGGACAGCGCACACGTATACATACCGGTGCGAGGATCAACGCCCCCGGAAACGAACTCACTGAAGTTGAAAGCATTTGAATGAGCATTGGAAGAAGAGTTACTTTCCATTGAAAAAACGTCCTTTATTTTCAGATTCAGACATTGGAAACATCATGTGACCTGCAATAATTCGCTGGTCACATGCCGAAATCAGGCAAGCTGTTTCATTGATCGCCGAGACCCATCCAAAATAAAAGTACGCTGTTCCTTATTACCGTCGAGAGAGAGCCTGTGCTCCGTGCCAAACTCATCGATTACTGCAAACTCGAATGCGCTTTCGTTCTCTCGAGCCACTTGCAGGTCTGCTGAAATATACTGAACAAGTGTCAATTGCCCGGGCACTTTGTTAATCGGTACGGTTACGTAGCCGAGAGGACTGCGAAACGTGGCTTTTCCCCCATAAATCGGCGCCAGATAACCGTAAAAATTTCTACGACCATCCTGTGTACCGGGAATATTGCCGGATACGTAGACTCGCACCGCTTCTTCGGAGTCATAAGGGTCAAGTTTTACCTCACTGCTGTACCAGTCGAGGAGATGAACCTGCCTTCCTTCCGCGTGCAGACCAATATGATAATGCTGAATCCAGTCGTAATTAGCCCTCCGCTGCATCTCTCCGTATTTCCTCAACGAAAAGCTGCTCAGCGGATAAACCTTCGGAGGAATAGCTTCCAGGGTAACACTGCTATCAAAACCGATTCCGTTAGTTCGCAATGTCACGTCATTCATGACGATCTCGGCAGCCACTTCCATAGTTCCAGGCCTGGAGGCGGAAACCCAGAATTCAAAAACCTGCACAGGGTCAGAATCGTCACTGATTCGATTGTCCGTTACACGAGGGACTTCAGTAATACGCGGTGCCCCACCCGACATTTCGTGTGCATAGCGATTTTCCTGGGTGGACACGCTCCAGTCGCCCTCCAGAGGCCGGGCGCCGTTATAGGCAATCAGTCGCAGCGTCTGCAAGGCGGGATGCCCATACAGGGACGCGTTGTCTCCACTATTATCAACGCCGTGTAAAAGTACCAACACGCGTACTTGCATGCGACCGTTGGCGTAAAGCACTTTATGCTGGCCAGACCTGCCGGCGTCAAACTTCACCTCGATACGGGAAATACTAAGCTGCTCATCAAACATCAAATAATACCTTGGCAATGAATAAGTTTCGCCCCTCTCAGGACGTGCCGAAGTATTGACGCACGATCAAAACGACAATAAAACCCTTAACACTCTACAAACTATTAACAGACCCAAGCGAGGAAACACCTGAATATCAAATAAAAACTCACACACATTTTTCAAACTTTCAAAAAAGCGGCACCCTTCGCAGACAAACTTAAAGACCATCTTTCCCGGCCCCTTGATTCTGAAGCCTTATTGCCCCCTTCCCTTCCTGCCCCAAGTGAAGCCGGAGCGGAAGAGGGCAGATGGATTGTCCATAGTTATCAAAACATGTTAGACAAACTGGAGGTTTGTTACTTCCTCCAACATTCAGTCACTGTCTGAATCCGTCCCGAATCCGCTCTCTGAGGATTCACTGTCGGACTCCACCTCTGAAAGTGGCTCGTCCATCTGGATTTCTATTTTTCGATCCAGGCTGGAATTGTCCAGATATTGCTCAATCCGCTGCCGCGATACGTGACTCAAGGGGTTATTCACCAGCCCGACAAACAAGCTCTGCGTGTCCGGAATATCGAACAAATCATCGCCCACATTGGAAATATTATTATTCTGCAACGCCAACACCCCGAGTTCTTTCGGCGTATGTATTCCTGAAGGAACATTGGAGAGATTGCCGTCATGCAGTATCAACTCTGTCAACTCCGACATGAAGCCCACGTGCGGCGCGACTGTCAGGGGATTGTGCGCCAGATTCAACAATGTGAGCGTTTCTATTCGAGACAGCCCCTCAGCCGTCACCTCTGTCAGTCTGAGCGAGCAATTTTTCAATGTAAGTTCGCGCAACTCACGCATTTGAAAGATGCCTGACGGAAACTCTTCCGCTCTTACGCCAGTGACCATCAAGTATTGAACATTGGGAAAACTGTCAAGGAACGCGCCTATTCGTACACTGGTTACCGGCGCGGTCAGTATTAACTCTGTTACGTACTCGAAGCGGGTGGACAACCTTGGCAATTCACCAGAAAAATCGACGCTGGAAGAAAAATGGTAGTCACCGTACCCCCATCTCGACACTGACTTGCGTTGCCAGATATCTTGCAGCATTGCGCTGAATTGCTCACGAGCCTGGCGTTCTGCGGCGAACATCGGCGCGCTGCCCGGCGCTGACGATTCCGAACGAGGCGAGGCCTCGCCGGCACTCCATATCGCCAGTTCATCACGCAACATCGCGAACTCTTTTTCAAGCCGCTTCATTACGCCGGATGGATCACTCCTCAAGTGCTGGTTGATAAACGTCGCGACCTCCTCGTCCGAGATCTGTGGATAAAGATCACGTACGCGCTCGGCAACAGACATCCGTCTGTGTACCGGGTCGAGACTTGCAAGGCGGTCAAGCGAATCATGGCTGTCCACCGCATGCCAGAACCTGCCTTCGCCACTGGGCTTCAGCAGCGGGCCGGAAGGGTTGAACTCTCTGGCTTGTGTGGCACGAAACAAGCCACTCTCCGCGTCCGGAACCACTTGCACGAACTGGTTCTCGGCGACTTCCACAAACTGACGCCCCTTGTACATCCGGATGCCCTGCGCATCGGCGTCGCCGAGGTGTGTTGATTTGGGTATCCGGTAGTCAGCCAGCGAGGGGAGCGCGGGAAGTATCGCAAGCTCACTGGTCGCCAAAGAGATCGGGGTCGCGCTCATACTGGCCTCCTGCGTCAGTGCGCCCAAATCTTGCCGGGAAAAAGCGTGCGCCGGCTCCCGTCGATGCGGCATGGATATCTGCGGCGCTGCAGAAGTGGGGGGCGGTGGCCGATGTGAAAAATCGATGCTGAAATCGGGTGAATGGTTTGGGGTAGTAACAGGTTTGACCTTTGGCATTTTGTCGGCCATGAGCTCTCATCCTTGAGGTGTCGTTGCGCTGGCCCCGCAAAACCAAAGGGCCAACGCGAGTCATGAGTACTGCACTGTCTATGCGAATACCTGATGGTTGGACATCACAGCCTATCGATACTCGCAGTATAAAAGCGCATATATACCTACTACTCCCACCGCATGTGCATCAGCAAACCAGCAAATCAACCTCGCTCCAGCGTGAAGTTGCGCGTGTAAAAATCCAGCCTGAACGCCAGCTTGTGCTCGGTGCCATGTTGATCAATGGCACGAAAGTGAAGAACTTCGCCGTACCTGGAGACTGGGGCAAGTTCAGAATACTCGGACAGCGCCTGAACAACCGTCAGTTCTCCGTCGTGATCATTGACCCTTACAGAATACTTTTTAGATTTTCTTGTGATGGCATCGGGAAAAAGGAACGCAATAGGATCTCCATTAAATGGCAGTTGCACGTCCAGAGTGTGTCGTTCCGGGCGGACAAAAGTGGCCAGCATATAATTGGTTCTCGACTCCTCTAACTTGTTCCCTCCAGCAAAGGCGTAGTCCTCCCCTGCTTGAGCGCCGTCTGCAATCCAATCAATCAGTTTGATCTGCTGTCCCTGCGGGTAAAGCCCCAGATAATAGTTAAAGATACGATTACCGGGTTGTTCATTGCCGCGCCGGGATTGATACCAGCGGAACTGTTCAATGGCATAGGCCACAGGCGTCTGTGATTCGATCGTGATGCTGCTGTCATGGACGCTGGAAAGCGTGGTCCCGTTACTGAGAACCCTCACCCCGTTCAGCGACAAGCGTGCAGCAATTCTGGTCGTTCCCGCGACCGACGAGGATACCCAGAAAGTGCGAACCTGAGGATGGACGCTATCACTTTCGGCATCGTCTTCGTGAACGATCCCGACTGCAGCCGAAGTCTGTGCTTCAAGGGTGTAACGCCCTTGCTCGGTGCTCGCGGCCCAGCCATCACGTAACGTCCTGCCAGTGCTGTAATGGATAAGCTCTATGCTATTCATTACATCATCCGGCACGTGCATGGCGTCGCCGTCGGCGTCCACCCCGGAAACCAGAACTTGCACTTTCACCTGCATACGGCCATTGCCGTAAAGCGATTTACTGCTAGTGCCATCACCGGTATCAAACTTTACTTTGAAACTGGCGAGTCCTTCGAGAACAGGCGGGGTAGTTTGCTGATGCCGTGTTGCGCTCACATCTTCACTCATGAAGTATTTCCTTTGAGAAGTTCTATTTAAGGATTGTCCTTGAACAACCCATCAACAAAAGAAATAACACGACTTCAGAATAACCAACAAAGCGGAAAATGTAAGAAACATGCACTTGCAAGTCCCTCACCATCTGCAATCGAGCAAAAACAATTCGCGGCAAAAAAATATCAATGCTCGTCGTTATAGACAAACTTTGGCATTTCCCAATGGAAACGAATCGCCAACAACCGCAACAAAAAACCGCCAAACAAGGTGATCAGGATTGCCTGTTCACTCGGCACATTGAGGTACAGGCACAGCATGTAACACCAGGCCGCTGCAAAAGAGACGCTGGCATACAGCTCGCGGCGGAAGATCAACGGAATATCGTTGCAGAAGATATCGCGCAGGATGCCCCCGAACACGCCGGTGATCACGCCACTGACCGAGGCCACCAGCATGCCGTGGCCCATTTCCAGGGCGGTCATGCAACCGATCAGGGTGAACGCCACCAGACCGACCGCGTCGAGCACCAGAAACAGCGAACGCAGGTGACGCATCCACCGTGCGGTGAACACGGTGATCATCGCCGCAACCGTCGTCAGCACCAGGTATTCCGGGTGTTTGACCCAGGTCAGCGGGTAGTGCCCGAGCAGCACGTCGCGCACCGAACCGCCGCCCAATGCCGTGACGCAGGCAATCAGCACCACGCCGAACCAGTCCATGCCGCGACGGCCCGCAGACAGGGCGCCGGTCATGGCTTCGGCAGTAATGGCGACGAGGTAGAGCATCAGCAACATGGTGGCGATCCTGGCAGGAAGGCGCGCAGTCTACTCACTTCACCGAGGCACCAAAAGAGGGCGCCTCGGCGTGGGTGCCGATCTCAGAACTTGATGAAGTGCTTGCGGTAGTGCTGCAGCTCGGCGATGGATTCACGGATGTCGTCCAGCGCCAGGTGAGTGCTGCCCTTCTTGAAGCTGTCACGCACGTCCGGCGCCCAGCGCGCGGCCAGTTCCTTGAGCGTGGAAACGTCGAGGTTGCGGTAGTGGAAGTAGCTTTCCAGCGACTTCATGTGGGTATAAAGAAAGCGCCGATCCTGGCAGATGCTGTTGCCACAGATCGGTGACTTGCCTTTCGGCACCCATTTTTCCAGAAAGGCGATGGTTTCGGCCTCGGCCTCGGCCATGCTCACGCGGCTGTCGCGCACACGCTGAGTCAGGCCGGAGTTGCCGTGGGTGCGTGTGTTCCACTCATCCATGCGCGCGAGGACTTCATCGCTATGGTGGATGGCGATCACCGGGCCTTCGGCCAGGGTGTTCAGGTCACTGTCGGTGACGATGGTGGCCATTTCGATGATGACGTCGTTTTCAGGATCCAGACCGGTCATTTCGAGGTCGATCCAGATCAGATTCTGCGGGTTTTGCATATTTCGGCTCCTGAGCAATGCTGCGCAGTTTAGCCTAGGCAGCCTGCCGGGCGTGCTAAACTCGCGGCCGTTTTACCTAATCGCTGCATTCTTCAGACGGAACACCCATGGCCAAACGCCAACTCAATCGTCGTCAAAACTGGCGCATCGAAAAGATTCAGGGCGAGCGCGCCGCCCGCGCCGCCAAACGCGAGTCCTCGGCCGTCGAGGCGCTCGAAGGCGGCGATTTGGGCCCGGAACAGCACGGCCTGGTGATCGCCCACTTCGGTGTGCAGGTCGAGGTCGAGGCCGTTGACGGCGAACTGGCCGGCCAGGTCTTCCGCTGCCACCTGCGGGCCAACCTGCCTGCATTGGTGACCGGCGATCGGGTGGTCTGGCGCGCCGGCAACCAGGGCATCGGCGTGATCGTTGCGCAACTGCCGCGCACCACCGAGCTGTGCCGTCCGGACAGCCGTGGCCAGCTCAAACCGGTGGCCGCCAACGTCGACATGATCGTCATCGTTTTCGCCCCGCTGCCCGAGCCCCATGCCAACCTGATCGACCGCTATCTGGTCGCCGCCGAGCACGCCGGCATCCGCCCATTGCTGCTGCTGAACAAATTCGACCTGATCGACGAGCAGAACGCCCCGGCGCTGAATGCCCTGCTGGCGGTGTACCGCACGCTGGGTTATCCGGTGCTGGAAGTCTCGGCGCACCACGGCAATGGCATGGAGCAATTGCAGAAACAACTCGACGGGCGCATCAGCGTGTTCGTCGGTCAGTCCGGTGTCGGCAAGTCGTCATTGGTCAACAGCCTGTTGCCGGAAGTTGAAACCCGCGTCGGCCCGCTGTCCGAGCTGTCCGGTCAGGGCACGCACACGACGACCACTGCGCGCCTGTTCCATTTCCCCGGTGGCGGCGAGCTGATCGACTCCCCGGGCATCCGTGAATTCGGCCTCGGCCACGTCAGCCGCGCCGACGTCGAAGCCGGGTTCATCGAGTTCAACGACCTGCTCGGCACCTGCCGCTTCCGCGACTGCAAGCACGACCGCGAACCGGGCTGCGCCCTGCTCAAGGCCCTGGAAGATGGCCGCGTGCAGCAGCAGCGAATGAACAGCTACCGCTCGATCATCGCCAGCTTGCCGGAAAACGGTTACTGAATATCCGCGACGGCAGCACCTCGCCCGAGGGCTGCCGGATGTCGGACCGCGTCTGACAAATCCGGTAATCCGTTAAACGTCAGACTCTTCTGAAAGCCCCGACTGCACCTGCTTGCAGGACATTTCTCTTTCACCGCTCAGACCTTGCCGGCACGCGCCAGATGCCTAAATTGGGTTCCTCTTTCGCACTACGCGACCTCCGAGGAACCTCATGCAAACCTATCATTTGTTCATCAGTCACTCGTGGAACTACTCCGGCTCCCACGACAATCTGATCCGCCTGCTCAGCGATCACCCGACCTTCACCTTCAAGAATTTCTCGGTGCCACCGCATAATCCGATTACCGATGCGCGCACTGACAAACAGCTGGAAGAAGCCATCGAAAACAAGATCCGCCCCTGCTCGGCAGTGCTGGTCATGGCCGGGATGTACTCGGCCTACAGCAAGTGGATCCAGAAGGAAATCGAGATCGCCAAGCGTCTTGGCAAGGTGATCATCGCGATTCGTCCCCATGGCGCCGAACGCACCGCAAAAGTGGTCAGCGACGCCGCGCACGTCGAATGTGCGTGGAATACCAATAGCATCGTCAGTGCCATACGCCTTCATACGGCGGTGTAATCATGCGCAAGGGACTGTTTATCGGCATTAACCACTACACCCACGTTTCGCCGCTCAGCGGCTGCAACAATGATGCAATGGCCATGGCCTCGGTGCTGGAGCGCCATGCCAGCGGGCGACCGAACTTCAGCAGCAAGGTGCTGACTTCGTCGGAGGAAAACCTCACGCTAGCGGCAATGAGGCAACACATACAAAGCCTGTTTTCGGGCGACTGCGATGTTGCGCTTCTGTATTTCGCCGGCCATGGCCAGTTCGACACCAGCATCGATGAAGGGCTGTTGATCCCGCAGGATTACCAGCCTGGCGGCGACGGCATTCGCATCAGCGACATTCTGCAGTGGGCCGACAACGCCCAGCAAATCAAGAACAAAATCATCATCCTCGACTGCTGCCAGGCTGGCGCCGCCGGTGCCCTGCGCAACTTGCGCGGCGGCAGCAGCGTGATCGGCGAAGGCGTGACCATTCTCACCGCCTGCAAAAAAGAGCAGTACGCCCTGGAAAGTCGTGGCCATGGCGTGTTCACGGATCTGTTGCTTCAAGCACTGCACGGCGGCGCGGCCAACGTGCTCGGCAAGGTCACTCCCGGCAGCGTTTACTCGTTCGTCGACAATGCCTTGGGGGCATGGGAGCAGCGGCCGGTGTTCAAGACCAATGTGTCGCAGTTCGTACCGTTGCGCGAAGTTGCACCGCTGATTGCCGAGGAGACCTTGCGCAAACTCAAGGACTGGTTTCCAGAGCCGAGTTTTGTGTTCCGGCTAGACCCGAGTTTCGAACCCACCGCCGCCTCGTTCGATCCCGATCACGGTGACATCTTCAAACAATTGCAAATGTGCAACCGCCACAGCCTGATCGAGCCAGTAGACGCCGAACACATGTATTACGCCGCCATGCACTCTACCGGTTGTCGCCTGACAGCTCTTGGTGCCTATTACCGCGAACTCGCCCTCAAAGGACATTTCTGATGCCCGTATTCATCAGCTACCGCCACATGGACCGCGCCCACGCCCTCGCGATCGATGCCCGCCTGAAGCAGGCCAATATCAAAACCTATCTGGACGTGCTGGACCCCGAATCCCAGACCACCGACGACATCACCGGGGTCATCACCCGCAATATCACCGAATGTACCCACCTGCTGGCGGTGGTCTCGGAATCGACCGCATTGTCATGGTGGGTGCCGTTCGAGATCGGCGAGGCGACGATCAGCAACCGGCGAATCTGCTCCTTCAGAACGGGCGCCGCACAGCTGCCGCTGTACCTGGACAAATGGCCGAAGCTGAGCACGGCCAAGGACCTGAACTTCTTCATCGACGCCTACCGCGAAGAGGTGACGAACAAACGCTCGATGACGCTGGATTCAAGTAACGAATCCTTCAGCGGCACCTACAGACGCAACGCCGAGATATTCCATGAACAACTGAAAAACCGTATTCGGCGCGGGCTCTGACATGTCTA
This sequence comes from Pseudomonas sp. PHC1, assembly GCF_046487845.1. NCBI lineage: Bacteria > Pseudomonadati > Pseudomonadota > Gammaproteobacteria > Pseudomonadales > Pseudomonadaceae > Pseudomonas > Pseudomonas sp. PHC1. The sequence goes on along the minus strand of NZ_JBJXHJ010000003.1, from coordinate 245,658 downwards.
GTGTCTAGTCCTGAAACAGGTGTAAACCTTATTCAGGACGAGACACATCACTGTTTCGGCGCAGGCGCCGGTGCAGCAGGCGCCGGGGCTGGCGCCGTGCTGCCCGGTTCAGTCGGTTTCGGCAACGGGTCGTCGAACAGGTTCAGCCGTTCGCGCAACTCGTGGGCCGGTACCGGTTGCTGATCCGCCGGCAAGGCGTTCGGGTCGACCGGGGTAGCCGGAGCCGCGCCGTTCTGACCTTGGTCTGCCGGTGTTGCCGCATCGGCGCCTTGCGCACCTTCGATGGCGGCCTGGGCCTTCTTGGTCAGCACCACGATGTCGATACGGCGATTGACCGGGTTGAACGGGTTCTCCTTGTCGAACAGCGCCGACGAGGCATAACCCACCACGCGCGCCACTTGCGAGTCCGGATAACTGCCCGCCACCAGCGCACGCCGGGCGGCGTTGGCACGGTTGGCCGAGAGCTCCCAGTTGCCGAAGTCGCCGTTGCCCACGTAAGGCTTGGCATCGGTGTGACCGCTGATACTGATCTTGTTCGGCACCGCCTTGATGGTGTCGGCCATGGCCAGCAGGATGTCTTCGAAGTACGGCTTAAGGCGTGCAGAGCCGGAGTCGAACATCGGCCGGTTCTCGGCGTCCATGATCTGGATGCGCAAGCCGTTCGGCGTGATCTCGAACAGGATCTGATCCTTGAACTTCTGCAGCTGCGGGTTCTCGTCGACCTTGTTCTGCAGTTCCTGCAGCAACAGTTCCAGGCGTTCTTTCTCGACCTGCTCGGCCATGCCTTCGACCTGATCGGTATCGATCGTGACCTTGTCCGGCTGCGGCTGCGACTTCACTTCAGGGTTGAGGGTGTTTTCCGGCGCCAGGGTCGGCGTGCCGCCCAGATCGATGATGTAGGGTGTGCCGCTCTCGGAGAAACCGACCGGGTCCTTGAAGTAACCGGCGATGGCGATCTTCTGTTCCGGGGTCGCGGTGGACAGCAGCCACAACACCAGGAAGAACGCCATCATCGCCGTCGCGAAGTCGGCGAAGGCGATCTTCCACGCCCCGCCGTGGTGCCCGCCGGCGATGCGCTTGACGCGCTTGATGATTATCGGCTGGTTATTTTCCATGACTTAGCGACCGCGAACGGCTTGTTCCAGCTCGGCAAAGCTTGGACGGTGAGCCGGGTACAGAACCTTGCGACCGAACTCGACAGCCAGCGACGGCGGCATGCCGGAAGCCGAAGCCACCAGCGAGGCCTTGATGGCTTCGTAGACGTTCAGCTCTTCCTTGGCATCGTGGGCCAGGGAGTGCGCCAGCGGGCCGAAGAAACCGTACGCCGCGAGAATACCGAAGAAGGTACCCACGAGTGCCGCACCTACGTGCAGACCGATGGACTTCTGATCGCCGTCACCCAGAGACGCCATGGTCACCACGATACCCAGTACCGCCGCGACAATACCGAAACCCGGCATGCCGTCGGCAATGCCGTTGACGGCGTGCGACGGGTGCTCCAGTTCTTCTTTCAGGCTGTAAAGCTCCATGTCGAACAGGCCTTCCAGCTCGTGGGGAGCCATGTTGCCGGAGGACATGATGCGCAGGTAATCGCAGATGAACGCGGTCATGCGTTCGTCTTTCAGTACCGCCGGGTACTTGGCGAAAATCGGGCTCGCGGCGGCGTCTTCGATGTCGCCTTCGATGGCCATCATGCCTTCGCGGCGGCTCTTGTTGAGGATCTCGTAGATCAGGCCCAGCACTTCAAGATAGAACGTGTGACTGAAACGCGAACTGAACATGCTCAAGGACTTCTTGAGCACGTGCATCGTCATGTAGCCGGGGTTGGCCTGGAGGAATGCTCCGAGTGCCGCACCGCCGATGATCAGCACCTCGAAGGGCTGGATCAGAGCGGCAATCTTGCCGTGGGAGAGCACGTATCCGCCGAGCACGCTCGCGAATACGACGATGATGCCGATAATTTTAGCCATAGGTAGAAAGGTACTTGTTTAAGTCGGGTTCAAGGTCATATTCGGAAGTTAAAAAATCTCTTCTTCTACTTATCGGCAAAACTGCGCCAGACTATAGCCAGTTCAGGCGAAAAGCCAATTTAGCCCACGCCGGGCGCGTCTACAGTCAGTGAAGATCTCGTCCAGACATGGCTAATGAAACGAACGTCCCACACGCACAACCGACCACACTCGATGGCTGGGTGAAGCTGCTCGACAGCGTTCGCCTGCCGGTGCCGCAAGATGCCCATGACCGGGTGTGCCGGGCGATTCGCGATGACCGCAGATCGCTGCGCGACATCGCCGACCTGATGCAAGACAGTCCGGCACTGGCCCTGAGCATCATCCGGGAGGCCAACCGCCACACCCACGGCAACATGGCCGCACCGGCAGAAAACCTCGAAGTGGCGATCAATCGCCTCGGCCTGGCCCGCACCGAAGAGTTGCTGGCGCGCCTGCCCGCCGAACCTGCCGCACAGATCCCCCAGGCCCTGCGCCAGTTGCAGATGATCAGCCAGCACGCCACGCAACAGGCCAACGGTTTTTTCGCCAGTCGCCTCGCGCGGCTGTGGCAGGACATTCATTGGGGCAGCCTGCTGTTTCTGTCGCCGCTGTGGCCATTGGCGCTGACCTTTCCCAAACTGCTTGAAGAGTGGGAAGTGCGGGTTATCCACAAGGGTGAATCCGCGCGAGTCGTGGAAAAACAGCTGTTCGGCGTGCGTCTGCTGAAAATCGGCGAAGCGCTGGTGCAAGCCTGGCGTTTGCCGATCTGGGTGCAGCAAGGCTATCGGCTGTTGCTGACCGAGCAACGTGAACTGGTCAAGGTCCTGCGCATCGCTCGCGATGTCGATCACCCGCTGCGCCCGCAAAACCGCCTCGACGACGATCCGACCCTGCGCCGCTGGCTCAACCAGCCGGCCAACACCGTGCTGTTGGCCAACGGTCTGGCACTCTCGGCGCAACAGGCCTGGGACTGTCCGCACAGCGAGCGCTGGCAATACCTGACCAGTCTTTACCTGCAAATTTCCATGGATGAAGTGCAACAGCAGTTGCACCAGCAAGCCGCCGTCAGCGCTCGCCATCATTTCATGCCTGACCTCTGGCACCCGGCGGTCTCGCTGCTGTGGCCCTGGGGCACCCGGCGCCTGCCCGCCGGCATGCTGCCGGCCGCGGCGCCGTCCGCTGAAGACCTGACCCAGTGGCGCCGGCAATGCGCCGAGCTGCTGGCGGTGCCAAGCCGTTTCACCAATGCCATGAGCCTGACCGTCGCCGCCCGCGACGCGCTGGTCGCCAGCGGCATGCGCCGGGTGATGATCCTGATGGCCGACCGCAGCCACGCCAATCTGCGCGTCCATCAAATTTCGGGATTGCCGAAGGACGCTGCTGCACTGAATTTCGTCGTCAGCCAGAGTTCGGTGCTGCAACGCTTGCTCGCGCAGCAGGCGCAAGTGCGGATCACCCCGGACAACAACGCCCAGTTTTCCGCCCTGCTGCCGCCTTCGCTGCGTACGCTGTTCCGTGGCGAACACCTGTTCCTGCGTTCGCTGGTGAACAACGGCCGAGTGATCATGATCGTGGTCGCCGACCAGGGTGGCGGGCCGCTCGCCGACATCACCGTACAAGCCTTCGGCAAAACCGCGCAGTGCATCGAGAAAGCCCTGCACAGTTTTAGCCAGCGCGGCCAATGACAGCTACAATCCTTCCCCTTTGTGCTCTGGAGACCTCACATGTCTGATTTCTCTGGCCTGGCCCTGGTGATCGAGCCGAGCGACCTGCTGCCGCGCCTCGACTCCCGCGATCTGATTCTGGTGGATCTGACCAGTGCCGCCCGCTACGCCGAGGGACACATTCCCGGCGCACGCTTCGTCGATCCGAAACGCACCCAGCTGGGTCAGGCGCCGGCTCCGGGGCTGTTGCCGAGCAAGGAAAAACTCGAAGAACTGTTCGGTGAGCTGGGTCATCGCAAGGACGCGGTCTACGTGGTCTATGACGACGAAGGCGGCGGCTGGGCCGGGCGCTTCATCTGGCTGCTCGACGTAATCGGTCACGCCAACTACCACTACCTCGACGGCGGTCTGCCGGCGTGGCTGGCAGAAGGTTCGCCGATGTCGATCCAGGTGCCTCCGGCGGTGGGTGGGCCGGTTGCCCTGACCCTGCACGAGGACCCGACGGCCACCCGCGAATACCTGCAAAGCCGTCTCGGCGCCGCTGACCTGGCAATCTGGGACGCCCGCGGGCCGCTGGAATACTCTGGCGAAAAGGTCCTGGCGGCCAAGGGTGGACACATCCCCGGCGCGGTCAACTTCGAATGGACCGCAGGCATGGATCAGGCGCGCCAGTTGCGCATCCGTACCGACATGCCGAAGATCCTGGAAAACCTCGGGATCACCAAGGACAAAGAAATCATTACCCACTGCCAGACCCATCACCGGTCCGGTTTCACCTATCTGGTGGCCAAGGCCCTCGGTTATCCGCGGGTCAAGGGCTACGCCGGTTCCTGGGGCGAATGGGGCAACCACCCCGACACCCCCGTCGAGCTTTAAGGATTTTTAAGGACAGTCATGAAAGAGCGTTTGTTTATCATCAGCCAATACCTGCTGCCGCATCACCTGCTGTCGCGCCTGGCCGGCTGCGTCGCCGAGTGCCGCGTGCGCTGGTTCAAGAATGCCTTCACCACCTGGTTCGCCAAGCGTTATCAAGTGGACATGTCGCAGGCACTGGTTGAAGACGTGACCGCTTACGAGCACTTCAATGCCTTCTTCACCCGTGCGCTGAAAGACGGCGCACGTCCACTGGACCAGACCCCGGGCGCGATCCTCAGCCCGGCCGACGGTGCGATCAGCCAGCTCGGCCCGATCGAGCACGGTCGTATCTTCCAGGCCAAGGGCCATAGCTTCAGCGTGCTGGAACTGCTGGGAGGCGATGCGGCCAATGCGGCGCCGTTCATGGGCGGCGAGTTCGCCACCGTTTACCTGTCGCCGAAGGATTACCATCGCGTACACATGCCGCTGGCCGGCACCCTGCGCGAAATGGTCTACATCCCGGGCCGGATCTTCTCGGTCAACCAGACCACCGCAGAAAACGTTCCGGAACTGTTCGCCCGCAACGAGCGCGTGGCGTGCATCTTCGACACCGAGCGCGGGCCGATGGCCGTGGTGCTGGTGGGCGCGATGATCGTGGCATCGATTGAAACCGTGTGGGCCGGTTTGGTCACGCCGCCGAAGCGCGAGCTGAAAACCTTCCGTTACGACGAAGCCGCCCGTGCGCCGATTCATCTGGAAAAAGGTGCGGAACTGGGGCGCTTCAAGCTGGGTTCGACCGCGATCGTGCTGTTCGGGCCGGATCAGGTGAAATGGGTTGAAGAACTGAGAGCCGGCTCGCCGGTACAGATGGGCCAGGCCTTGGCACTGTCGAACGCCTGAACCGGTTGATCCGCCCTTTCGCACGTCTGCGAAGGGGCGGATACGACCTGGGTGGCGCCGTTACTCTATCTGCCCACGGAAGCCGATCGGCCCTTCGTTGGCGTAGGTGTTGGTGCCACTGAGGTTTTTCCCTCCGTCATTGGACGTGACGCTCAACGCGATAACGTTCTGGTTATCCCGCCCGCCGATCACCCACTTGCCACCTGGATGCCAGGGGGCATCGTTGCCACCCCACTGGTTCTCGACGTTGTACTGGTTCTGGCCAGTGCGCTGAGCCTTGAAGCCAATGGGGCCTTCGCCGGCGTAGGTCATGGTGCCGGTAAAGGTTTTACCACCGTCGCCGGACTTGATGTCGATCGCGACGACGTTCTGGTTGTCCCGCGCGCCCAGCACCCAGGTTCCACCCGGATGCCAGGGTGCCGAACTACCGCCCCATTGATTTGCCACTGCGTATTTAGACATGAACCTCATCTCCTTGAAGTTTCGGGAGACCTGCCCCGACGTGGACGGCAGGCCATGCAACCGTGCGTTTCCGATCGCACGTCTGAGAGCCTAGTAGCGCCTGCGGAAATGGCACCAGGCCAGCAGACCAACGGTAAAAAAGCCTGACAAACGCCTGCGAAACAGACCACAACTGCTAGAGTTTTTGGCATTGCCCTATTCGCCGCCGGAGCTTGTCACGGCATGAGTGAGCCACGATTCCGACCACCACTGAGCGCCCCGACGCCCACGCAGCTGCGCCTGTCCTTCTGTGAAGCCACCCCGCGCGACCTCAAACGCTGGATCGCCGACCTGCCCAAGGCCAACATCGGCGAGACCGCCCGCCTGCTGTACCAGGGCCTGGGCGAACTCAATCAACTGCTGACCCCCAGCGACAACCGCCTGCACCTGCTGGAACTGCTGCGGCCCGAGGTGTATTTCGTCTGCCAGCACCTTGAGCGGCATTTTCTGCATCAGGCGATCATGCTCGATGAGCGCTCACGCAAGATCAGCAACCTGTGCCAGGCCCTGCAAAGTCAGCTGGCCATCGGTTACAAACACATCATTCTGCGGATCGCCCCCAAGTACTCCCGGGATCGCGCAGCCCTGGTGAGCGAAGCGCTGCAACGTGCGGCTCATGCACTGAAAGGGCAACTGGTTCGCGCCACGCAGTTGTACAGCCCGCCGCCGGAACAGCTGTGGTTTGAACTGCATCAATTGTTTCGCTGCGCCTGTGAACTGCAATTGCAGCATCGCCGGGTACGCGACGACCTCGCCAGTCTGACCGCAGAGCTGAGCGTCGAGCAGACCTACCTTGCGGCCCTGTTGCTGGGTAGCGCCCGCTGCAATCAGTTGCGGCAGAATCAGATCGCACGCCTGGCTCAAGTGGTGGAGCCCTGGAGCGCGTGGCTGAAGCTGCATCCCGCCAACCCGGGCGAGGGCTTGTTCGCGGTCTCGGCAGACATCGACGCCGGTCCGCGCTACCGCTCGCAGTTTCGCAGCCAGCAACAATCAGGGCTGCTCGGCTTCGATCCGCAACCGCTGGTGAATGCCATCGAGGCTCACCTGCTGCATCAGGACGCAACGACACCACTGCCGGTGCCGGCCGGATTGACCCTCGACACCCTGCACCATTTGCACGCGACCTGGGGCGAAGCCGCCGAGCGCAGCTTCCAGCGCACCGTCGGCCAGGGCAACCTGACCGTGTGCGTCGGCATGAGCGCCCTGCACTTCTACCTCGGCGGTGAACGCACCTTCAGCGAACTGCTCAAGCACCCCGGAACCCGTGCGGCAAATTTCAGCCGCGCGGTGGCTCAGGGCGAGAAGGACAGCTGGAGCCAGGCGTTCGATGCCGCGCCGCAGGGCACGTCCGACGAATTGCTGCCCTACGAAGAAATCCGCTACGAACCCCTGGCCGACGACGAAAGCGACTCCGACAGCCCGCCGCATTACCCGACCTATGCGTTGCCCGTCATCAACCACAGCCCCGGCGGTTACTGCCTGGCCTGGCCAAAAGAAGTACCTGCCGAATTGCAGGCCGGGGAAATGGTCGGGATTCAGGACAATCTCAATCAGGGCTGGAGCATTGCCGTGGTGCGCTGGATCCGCCAGGTACGCGGCGCCGGCACGCAGATGGGCATCGAACTGGTAGCACCACACGCTCAGCCCTGCGGCTTGCAGTTGGTGCGCACTCGGGATGATCACAGCCATTACCTGCGAGGGTTGTTATTGCCGGAGATCAGTGCGATCGACTTGCCGGCGACGTTACTGGCGCCACGGCTGCCGTTTCAGGAAGGCAATAAAGTGCTGATCAACACCCAGGGTGAAGAGCACCGCGCCGGGCTGGATCGGCGAGTGGCCAGCACCCACAGTTTCAATCAGTTTGCCTATCGCTCGCTGGAAACCGCGCAGGATGGCGGCAGCGAAGAGGATTTCGACTCGTTGTGGAAATCCCTTTGAGCCAGGACCGCCGCCCAGGGCTGCGGTCCTGTGCCTTGGTCAGAGCTGCCCGTCGCGATCGCGGAAGCCCAGCAGGTACAGCACGCCATCCAGCCCGAGGGTCGAGATCGCCTGCTTCGCCGACTGCTTGACCAGCGGTTTGGCGCGAAACGCCACGCCCAGACCGGCAATCGCCAGCATCGGCAGGTCGTTGGCGCCATCGCCCACGGCGATGGTCTGTTCCAGGCGCAAACCTTCTTTTTCAGCCAGCTGTTTCAGCAGATCGGCCTTGCGCTGGGCATCGACAATCGGCTCGATCGCCACGCCGGTGCACTTGCCGTCGACCACTTCCAGCTCGTTGGCGAACACATAGTCGATGCCGAGTTTGGCCTGCAATTGCTTGGCGAAGTAGGTGAAGCCGCCGGACAGGATCGCGGTCTTGTAGCCCAGACGCTTGAGTTCGGCGAACAGGGTCTCGGCACCTTCGGTCAGACGCAGCGAGGCGCCGATCGAGTCAAGCACGCTCACGTCCAGCCCCTTGAGCAAGGCCAGACGCTCTTTGAAGCTGGCGCGGAAGTCCAGCTCGCCGGCCATTGCCCGTTCGGTGATTTGCGAAACCTGATCGCCAACGCCGGCGGCTTTGGCCAGTTCATCGATGACTTCGGCTTCGATCAGGGTCGAGTCCATGTCGAACACCGCCAGACGACGATTGCGACGGAACAGCGAGTCTTCCTGGAAGGCGATATCGACGTTGAGTTCCTGGGCTACGCTGAGGAACTCGGCGCGCAGGGCCTGCGGGTCGGCCGCTTCGCCACGCACGGAGAATTCGATGCAGCCCTTGCCCTTGTCGGCCGGGGTGTCGAGCGGCATGCGACCCGACAGACGGTCGATATGGTCGATGTTCAGACCGTATTTGGCGGTGATCGAGCTCACCGCCTGCAACTGGCCGGCGGTGACCTTGCGGGTCAGCAGGGTGACGATGTGGCGTTTTTTGCCCTGATTGCCCACCCATTGCTGGTAATCCTCTTCGGACACCGGGGTGAAGCGCACCTGCTGGTCGAGCTCGTAGCCTTTGAACAGGATGTCCTTGAGCACCGACTTGCCTTGCTCGGTGTCGGGAATTTCCACGAGGATGCCGAACGAGAGCATGTCGTGGATCACCGCCTGACCGATGTCGAGGATATTCACACCACCCTGGGCCAGAACACCGGTAATGGCCGCCGTCAGACCCGGACGGTCGACTCCCGTGATGTTAATCAGGACGATTTCGCGCAACGCGCACCCCCGCAACTGGAAAAAAACCGCATTCTACCCACTTTCAGTGACCATCGGGCACCGCCAGCGCTTTGCCGGTCTAGGGCCTGTCGCTATACTGCGCGTCAACTTCACGGACAAAAGAGCCGAGCTCAGTGAACCGGCCCACGCCAGTTAAAACCGATAACTTCTTTCTGCTGATCTTCCGTGCACTGCGCCACCGCCGTGTACCGATTGCACTGCGCATTGCCAGCCATAACGTGATCCTGGTCGCTCTGGCCCTGGTGATCTATGCCTGCGTGATGGGCCTGCAGTTCAAGCAGGCCATGCACGAGCAGGCCGATGCGCTGGGCGAAAGCCTGACCACGCAGACCGCCACCTCCGCCACCGAGCTGCTGGTGTCCAACGACATCCTCAGCCTCAACGTGCTGCTCAACAACCTGACCAAGAACAAGCTGGTGGCCCACGCCGCCATCTACAGCGTGGACAACCGCATCCTCGCCGAGTCCGGCCAGCGGCCCAAGCACGGCCTGCTGGGCGAGGCCGAGGGCATGTACGAGAGCAAGATCACCTTCCAGGACGTGACCGCCGGGCAACTGCGCATCAGCCTGGACATGGATCAGTTCCAGCAGCCGATGACCATCAGCCTGCAAAGCATGGGCATCCTGAGTGCGATCCTGCTGGCATTGTCCCTGGCCCTGAGCCTGCGTCTGGGTCGGCACATCTCTACACCGCTGCTGCAACTGCGCGTGTGGCTGCGCCGGATCGACGAATACACCCCGGGTATCGAGCGCCAGGATGAGATCGGCGATCTTGCCCGCCAGTTGCACGCCAACTACGCCCCGGAGCCGGCGGAACCGGAGCCAGAGCCGGAACCCGAATTCGAGGACGACGAGCCGGAATTCGAAGTGCGCAACCTGCGTGATCCGAGTTTCGACGAAAGCCGCCCGATGACCGCGCAGAAACCTGCGCCACGCCATGTCGTCAGCACCGTTGAAGACGACGATGACGAAGACCCGTTCGCCGATCTGCGTGACGAATCGCTGAGCGATGTCGCACAACCGGCGGTGCGCCGGCCGACTCCGAGCGTGCCGCAGCACTCGGCGGTGCTGGCGGTGCAACTGGGCTCACAGGAACAACTTCGGCGTTTGCCGCGGGCACGCCTGGAAGAGTTGCAGGATCGCTATCGCGATTGCCTGGAGCAGGCTGCTTCGCTGTATCAGGGCGAAATCGAAACCCTGAACGACGGCAGTACGCTAATGCTGTTCCACACCGAGGACAGCGGCGACGATTACCTGACCAACGCCATCTGCTGCGGCGAACTGCTGCGGGCACTGGGCCACCAGTTGCAGATCGAAGTCGCCGACAGCGGCATCACCCTGCAATTGCAGCTGGGCCTGACCCTGGGCGACGAGCTGTTCGGCCTGAGCCAGATCGACCTGCTGCTGACCGACTCCGCCCAGGACGCCCTGGCCCTGTCGCAACACAGCCGCAACCTGCTGCTGGTTGAGCGCAAGATCGGTGACGATGCACTGATCCGTCAGCGTGCGCGGATCCGGCCGATCGCCAGCCCTGAGGGTGCGTGCTGCGTGGAGCGGTTGATGGAGCCCTATCCGTCGATGCTCGAGCGGCAACTGGCGCGGATGCATGAGCGCCGGGCCTGAGGCCTTGCCCTTGATGTGAAGAAGCCCGCAGACGAGTGATTGTCTGTGGGCTTTTTTGTGCGTGGTGTTTTGATGATTGCGCCAGGCTTTGGAGCCCCAGAAACAACAAAGCCCGCACAAGGCGGGCTCTGTTCTGAGTCGATCCAGTCCTAGAAGCGAAACACTTCCATGTCGGTGCGAATCGGCGAAGCCATAGGAATCTTCGGCTGCTTCTCGGCTTCCGCCGCCGGTGCTGCCGGTTTCGCTGCCGATTTGCGCGGCGCCTCGGCGACCGGTGGCTGATTGGCCAAGGGCTTGAGCGCTACCGATAATTGCTCGGCCAAGCGCTGCAACAACACGCCTTGCGCCTGTACCTGAGCGGCGGTGGTGCCGGCATGCTGTTCCTGCAGATGCACGATGCGGTTGTCCCGCACCTGACCACGACGGTCGATCAGACGCCACTGCGCGTCCAGAATCGCCGGTTGCTTGGCACCGGAATCCAGACGAGTGATGGTCAACAGCACCTGCACATCCGGGGTGAAGCCCACCGTGGCCGGCGCCAGCACTACGCGCTGACTGTCCAGATGCCCGGCAACCTGACGCAACAGCAATTGATCGATGTCCGACGAAAGGCTACCGGCCCAGCGACCATCGGTCGAAGCCTGCAGGCTGCCGTCCGGTTGACGTTGCAACAACGTTTCCCGTTGCAGGTAATCGGCAACGATCACAGGGCCCAGCAAAACTGCCATGCCCGCGCTTTGCGCAGGCTGAGCCGGACTTCCGCTGTCCAGCTGATACAGCGACACCGGCTGGTGAACACTGCAACCCGCCAGGCCAAGAACGCCGGCGAGCAGGAAAATAAGGGGGCGCAGAGAAGTCATCATCCCGTCCAGGTGGCCGCCACAAGGCTGACCACAGTGAAAATACTCAAAAAATATGAAGAACGCTCGGCCACGCCGACGCTTTGAAAGGCCATATCATCCGTGAATATGCGTTCCGACTCCAGCGCCAAAGCGCCGATCTACGGGTTAAATCGTAGATCGGAGCCTCTAGGACGCTTAATTGAGGTTTTCGACGAGCAGCGCATCCACCCTTTGGAAGCCTCGTGGCAGTTTGTTGCCACGGCGACCACGCTCACCTTTGTAGTGTTCGAGGTCGTCGGCCTTCAGCGACAAGGTGCGTTTTCCGGCCTGCAGCACCAAGGTTGCGCCTTCAGGAAGAACGGCGATGTCCGTGACATATTCTTCGCGACTGGCCACGCGCTCACCGGAAATACCGATGATCTTGTTGCCTTTGCCCTTGCCTAATTGTGGCAGGTCGCTGATCTTGAAGATCAACAGGCGACCCTCGGTCGTCACCGAAGCCAGCCAGTTGTGCTCGCGGTCGGCGACCGGACGCGGCGCAATCACCTTGGCGTTGTTCGGCAGGCTCAACAGAGCCTTGCCAGCCTTGTTCTTGGCTTGCAGGTCTTCGCCTTTCACCACGAAACCGTAGCCGGCATCGGAGGCGATCACGTACAGCGAGTCCTCCTCAGGCATCAGCACACATTCGAACGTTGCCCCCGGCGGCGGCGTCAGACGGCCCGTCAACGGCTCGCCCTGGCCCCGTGCCGATGGCAGGGTATGGGTTGCCAGCGAGTAACTGCGACCCGTGGAGTCGATGACCACGGCCGACTGGTTCGAACGCCCCGCCGCCGAAGTCTTGAAGCCATCCCCGGCCTTGTATGACAGGCCAGTGGCATCGATATCGTGGCCCTTGGCCGAACGGATCCAGCCTTTTTCCGACAGCACGACGGTGACTTTCTCATTCGGCAGCAGATCGTGCTCGGTCAGCGCCTTGGCTTCAGCGCGTTCGACGATTGGCGACCGACGGTCGTCGCCGTAGGTTTCGGCGTCTTTCAACAGTTCAGTGCGAACCAGCTTCTTCAACTTGGCTTCGCTGCCCAGCAGGGCTTGCAGCTTGGCCTGTTCCTTGAGCAGTTCGTCCTGCTCGTCGCGCAGTTTCATCTCTTCCAGTCGCGCCAACTGACGCAGACGGGTGTCGAGAATGTAGTCGGCCTGGATTTCGCTGAGGGCGAAACGCTCGATCAGCTTGGCTTTCGGATGCTCTTCGGTGCGGATGATGTGGATCACTTCATCCAGGTTGAGGTAGGCAATCAGCAAACCGTCCAACAGGTGCAGGCGGCGCTCGACCTTGTCGAGGCGAAATTGCAGGCGGCGACGCACGGTCAGCACGCGGAACTCCAGCCACTCAACCAGCAGCGCACGGAGGTTTTTCAACTGCGGCTTGCCGTCCAGACCGATGATGTTGACGTTGACCCGGTAGGTCGACTCCAGCTCGGTGCTGGCGAACAGATGCTGCATCAGCGCGTCGTGATCGACGCGGCTGTTGACCGGGATGATCACGATGCGGCACGGATTTTCGTGGTCGGATTCGTCGCGAAGATCGGCAATCTGCGGCGCTTTCGACGGTTTGGCCTGCATCAGCGCAGCGATCTGCTCCAGCACTTTGGCCCCGGAGACCTGGTGCGGCAGCGCGGTGACGATGATGTCACCGTCCTCGACGTGGTACACGGCGCGCATGCGCACCGAGCCCTTGCCGGTTTCGTACATTTTCAGCAGGTCGGCGCGCGGGGTGATGATTTCCGCTTCGGTCGGGTAGTCCGGACCCTGAATGTGTTCGCAGAGCTGTTCGACCGTGGCTTTTGGCTCATCGAGCAGGCGCACGCACGCGGTGGCGACTTCGCGCAGGTTGTGCGGCGGCACGTCGGTGGCCATGCCCACGGCGATACCGGTGGTGCCGTTGAGCAGGATGTTCGGCAAACGTGCCGGCAACACCAAAGGCTCCTGCAGGGTACCGTCGAAGTTCGGACCCCAGTCCGCGGTGCCCTGGCCCAATTCGCTGAGCAGCACTTCGGAGTAACGCGACAGCCGCGCTTCGGTGTAACGCATGGCGGCGAAGGATTTGGGGTCGTCCGGCGCACCCCAGTTGCCCTGGCCGTCCACCAGCGTGTAGCGGTAGCTGAACGGCTGGGCCATCAGCACCATCGCTTCGTAACACGCCGAGTCGCCGTGCGGGTGGAACTTGCCGAGCACGTCGCCGACGGTACGCGCCGACTTCTTGTGCTTGGAATCGGCATCCAGCCCCAGCTCGCTCATGGCGTAGACGATACGCCGCTGTACCGGTTTCAGGCCGTCGCCGATATGCGGCAGGGCGCGGTCCATGATCACGTACATGGAGTAGTTGAGGTAGGCATTTTCGGTGAAGTCAGCCAGCGAGCGGCGTTCTACACCGTCCAGGCTGAGATCAAGGGAGTCGCTCATGCGGGCCTCATCGGTTCGTTGTCTGGCGCAGCAGCATGGTGCCACCGCGCTGGGTAAATTCAAGTTTGTTCAGGGCGCTCATGCCGAGCAGCACCTGATCGCCATGCAGGCCGGGCGCCACCAGTGCGCGGACGTCCCGCAGCACGATGTCGCCCAGTTGCAGGCGGTCGATACGGGTGCGATAGCCCTGGCTCAGGCCATTGGCCGTGCTCAGGGTCACACCGAAACCTTCTTCCAGCCTGAGATCTTTCGCCACCTTGGCCGGGATTGCCACGTCGGTCGCGCCGGTGTCGAGCATGAACTCCACCGGCCGACCGTTGATCAGGCCGCTGGCGACAAAATGTCCCTGGGCGTTGCCGATCAATTTCACTTCGATAAAGCCCTTACCCTGCTGCGAAGCCACTTCCACATTGGGATTACGCTGGCGTTCTTCCCACTGGCCGAAAAACCGCGTGGCCAGAAACAGCGCCGCACACCACGCCAGAATCATCAGCACCCGGCCGGCGCGCTTGCCTGGTGGTTGCTGACTCAAAGGCTCGCATCCCAGCCGCCCGCAGGAGCAGCAAAACGCCACACAATAGGGCGAGACTCGCCATCGGCGCGGGTTGAAGAATTGTTGTCGACACCTATCCACGCGCCTTGAGCATCGACCAGCAAGGCCTCACTCATTCCGTGTTCGGCGTTGTATTGACGGCTCGGAACCAATGCATCCGCAGCGAATGACCAGCAACGCTCCTGCTTGCCCGTCAGCATTTCATGGCGACAGATTTTGAAAGCATTGCGATCCAGCAGAAACAGCTTGTTATTGAATAGAGCAATATCCGAAAAATCCTTCTCGACCAATTTTGAACCCGGGAATTGGGGCGGTTGTGGCGCCAGCCCTGCTTCGGCCATCACCACACAACCAGGCGTGCAAACCCATGTGTAATAAATGGGAGTAATACGTCGCTCGATTTTTACCAACCCTCTTTTTTGCCGCTCCGCAGCCAGCCAGATTTCAGTACTGGCGATGCCAGTAATCACCAACCCTTCAAACAGCGCATTGGCGTGCGCCAACAACCCGGCTTCCCTCGCCTTCGACAGCACCTTCGGTGAGATGGTCAAAAACCAGGCCGAGGCTCCATCTGACGGGACCTTGAGAATCGCCGAATACGTTTCACTGAGAACGTACAGATTCCGGGCAGAGTCGCAGGTGATGCCTTCAAAGTCCAACGCACCATTACCCGCAAGCGACCTGAAAAAGCTCTGGGTTTTCATGCCCAGAGTCCGCCCGATATCGTCAGGCACTGGTGGAACATTAATCAAAACAGCCTCGGCCTGCCACACCGTGGCTCGTGTATCGAGCTTGTAGAGGCGATCGTCATCCCGATCCGAAATCGTCCACAACTGCTCACCGCACCTGGCCAGGCCGGATAGATTACCACCGCGCATGCCATCTACCGGATGCTCCGACAGCATCCGTAACTCAGGATCAGCGGCCAGTACCAGTGAACTACAGACGAACAAAATACCCGCAACAACATAATTGAGTTTCATCATTGAATCTCCCGCAGTCGGCGTTTCAAGTTTCCCCGAGCCTTGCACGACATGTCGGAATTCAACGACTTCACTACTGTCTCGACAGCATTGCTTCAGAGCTTCATTGCCTGCACTTGAGGCCAATGATTTCAACCACTGGCCAATGCAGCAAAGCTGTAAATCATTGAGCGCTTCTTATCATCAGCGTGCGTATCACAAGCCTGTTCGGGCAAGAGCTTCAATGATGGGCAAATCGTTCCTGACTCCAGTATTACAGGGATTCCGGTTCTGCTGCGGATGGAGAACAATCAGCAACGCGAGAAAATGGAAGCTTAAGGTTTGGCACTCCAGCCACCGTCCGGCGCGGCGAAACGCCAGATGATCGGGCGAACCTCGCCATCGGCGCGAGGGCCGAAATTGTTGTCGACGCCGATCCAGGCACCCTGTGCATCAACCACAAGCGCCTCTTCCAGACCGAAGTTCTGCTCGTAACGACGATTGGCCTGCAACAGTTCGGCCGCATACGACCAGCAGAGCTCGACCTTGGCCGTCTGCGCATCGCGACGGCAGATCTGGTAGGCGTTGCGCTCAAGGGTAAACAGTTTGCCGTTGAACAGGGACACGTCGGAAAAATCGCGATTGACCGGCCGGGCTTTCGGGAACTGCGGCGGTTGCATTTCCATCCCGCCTTCGCTGAGCAATACGCAGCGGCCGTCACAATCCCACACCGTTTGCTGGCGCTTGATCAGCAGCAAGCCGCGACTCTGCCGCTCGGCAGCCAGCCACATCTGGTCGCCCGCCGGGTTGATCGCCAAGCCTTCAAACAGAGCGTTGAACTGCAGCAGCATCCCGCTGGCCCGCGCTTCGCGAACCATCATCGGCGAGATTTTCAGCCACGCCGAAGGCCCCTGCGGCGGCACTTGCAACACCGCGGCATGGGCCTCGCTGACGATGTAACGGTTGCCGGCCCCGTCGCAACTGATGCCCTCGAAATCCAGATCGCCGCCACGAATGAATGACGCCGCCCAGGTGCGCGAACTGATGCCCCACGGCAAACCGCTGTCCGGCACTTTCGGCGGATCGATACGCACGGCCGTGGCCTGCCAGACCCGGTCGCGGGTGTCGAGACGGTAGATCTGGTCATCGTCGCGATCCGAAACGCTCCACAGGTCGTTGCCGCACAAGGCCAGCCCCGACAGGTTGCCGCCGCGCATGCCTTCGACCGGGTGTTCGGCGAGCACGCGCAGCTCTTGCACAGGCTCTGCCGACACCGTCATCGAACCCAGCAGCAACGCACCCGCCAAGGCCCAGCCAAACCGCATCAGGCCAGAACCTCGGCAAGGTTGCCCTTGGATTCGAGCCAGGTCTTGCGGTCGCCGGCACGTTTTTTCGCCAGCAGCATGTCCATCATTTCCGAGGTCTGGGCGAAGTCGTCCCCGAGGGTCAACTGCACCAGGCGCCGGGTGTTCGGGTCCATGGTGGTTTCGCGCAGTTGCGGCGGGTTCATTTCACCCAGGCCTTTGAATCGGGTGACCTGCGGTTTGCCACGTTTCTTCTCGGCCACCAGACGGTCGAGAATCCCGTCGCGCTCGGCGTCGTCGAGGGCGTAGTAGATCTCCTTGCCCAGGTCGATGCGGTACAGCGGCGGCATTGCCACGTAGACGTGACCGGCATCCACCAGCGGGCGGAAATGCTGGACGAACAAGGCGCACAGCAAGGTGGCGATGTGCAGACCGTCGGAGTCGGCGTCGGCGAGGATACAGATCTTGCCGTAGCGCAGCTGGCTCATGTCCTCGGCGCCCGGATCGACACCGATGGCCACCGCGATGTTGTGCACTTCCTGGCTGGCAAGCACTTCGCTGCCGTCGACTTCCCAGGTGTTGAGGATTTTGCCGCGCAACGGCAGGATCGCCTGGAACTCCTTGTCCCGCGCCTGCTTGGCCGAGCCGCCGGCGGAATCACCTTCCACCAGGAACAGCTCGGAACGCATCGGGTCCTGCCCGGCGCAATCGGCCAGCTTGCCCGGTAATGCCGGGCCCTGGGTGATGCGCTTGCGCTCGACTTTCTTGCTGGCTTTCAGGCGACGGCCGGCGTTGCTGATCGCCAGTTCGGCCAGCGCCAGACCGGTTTCCGGGTTGGCGTTGAGCCACAGACTGAACGCGTCCTTGACCACACCGGAGACAAACGCCGCCGCTTCACGGGACGACAGACGCTCCTTGGTCTGGCCGGAGAATTGCGGCTCCTGCATTTTCATCGACAGAACGAAAGCGATGCGCTCCCAGACGTCTTCCGGCGCCAGCTTCACGCCGCGCGGCAGCAAGCTGCGGAATTCGCAGAATTCGCGCATCGCATCGAGCAGCCCCTGACGCAGACCGTTGACGTGGGTACCGCCCTGCTCCGTCGGGATCAGGTTGACGTAGCTTTCAGTGACCGAGGTGCCACCTTCCGGCAGCCACAGCAAGGCCCACTCGACCGCTTCCTTGGTACCGGCCAGGTTGCCGCAGAACGGCGCATCCGGCAGACGCTCGAATTCACTGACCGCATCCACCAGGTAGGAGCGCAGGCCGTCTTCGTAGTGCCACTCGACCTTCTCGCCAGTGCCTTTGTCTTCGAAGCTGATCAGCAGCCCCGGGCACAGAACGGCCTTGGCCTTGAGCACGTGCTTGAGGCGACTGATGGAGAATTTTGGCGAATCGAAGTATTTCGGGTCCGGCGCGAAGTACACGCTGGTCCCGGTATTGCGCTTGCCGACAGTGCCGATCACTTGCAGATCGGTGGCCTTGAAGCCGTCGGCAAAGGTCATTTCGTATTCGTTGCCGTCACGCTTGACCCGCACCCGCACCTGGGTGGACAAGGCGTTGACCACCGAAATACCCACCCCGTGCAGACCGCCGGAGAACTGGTAGTTCTTGTTGGAAAACTTGCCGCCCGCATGGAGCTTGGTGAGGATCAGTTCGACGCCCGACACGCCCTCTTCCGGGTGGATGTCGACCGGCATGCCACGGCCGTCGTCGCAGACTTCCAGCGAGTGATCGGCGTGGAGGATGACCTGGATCGATTTGGCATGGCCGGCCAGGGCTTCGTCGACGCTGTTGTCGATGACTTCCTGGGCAAGGTGGTTCGGCCGACTGGTGTCGGTGTACATGCCGGGGCGTTTGCGCACCGGGTCGAGGCCCGAGAGGACTTCGATGGCGTCGGCGTTATAGGAGCTAGCGCTGGGAGTGGCCATAGGGTCTCGTCGTCAGTAATTCAATGAAATGGGGCAAGACTTCACAGTGCGGTGAAATCGATTGCCTGATAGGTATCGGCGCCAATCCCGGCAAAGCTGAGCAATGCCGGCAATTGTGTAAAAAAACCCTGGAAACTGTGGTCGCCGCCGGCCTGAATGCGCAAGGCACAAGCCCGGTAATACTGCTGGGCAAGGCGATAATCCAGCGTTTCATCCCCGGTCTGCAACCACACCTGATAGCGCTGTGGATCCTGCGGTGCCGGCACTTCCAGCTCGGCCAGGGCCGTCACGTGATCGTGGGTCAGCTCCCAGGTTTCGTCGGTGTACAGGTTTTTCTGGGTGCCCAGGTATCCGTCGAACATCCGGTGCGGACTGACGGCCGGGTTGACCAGCAGGGCTTTCAGGCCATGGCGCTCGGCCAGGTGAGTCGCATAGTAGCCGCCGAGCGAGCTTCCCACCAGCAATGGCCGCCCCAGTTCGGCGATTGCCTGTTCCAGCTGACCGATGGCTTCGCGCGGGTGGTGATGCAGCGCCGGGACACGCAGTTGATCGCTCAGGCCCAGCCGTTCCATCACCTCGACCAACTGACAGGCCTTCTTCGAGGCCGGCGCACTGTTGAAACCATGGATATAGAGAATCGAACCGGACATTTGAGCTCCCTGGGCGTCGGCTGAAGAAAGCGGAGTTTACAGGGAGTCGAGGGGTGTTGGGCCAGCACCCGAGGAAATCAGCGCTGCCCCCGTCCATCAGTAACCGTTGGAGCCGTAATCCACCTGAAATTTGAAACCGGTGACACGTTCCACGCCAGTCTCCAGCCGACCATCCGGACACAACCGCAACCAGCGATACCCCGGCGCCTGCTCGCCGACCTTGAAGTCTTCACTGCCCGGCTCGAACTGAATGCAGGTCGACGGCGAGGCAATCAGCCGCACGCCGTTGCGCTCGCGATCGATCTCCTGATGGACATGCCCCCACAACACGGCGCGGGCCTGCGGGAAACGATCGAGCACCTCGAAAAAGTCTTCCGGATTGCGCAAACCGATCGGTTCCATCCAGGCGCAACCGATCGACACCGGATGGTGGTGGAAGCACACCAGATGATGGCGATCCGGCGCTTCGCTCAGGGAACGGGCGAGCAATTGCAGTTGATCATCCTGCAGATACCCCGGCACCGATCCGGGCACTGCCGAATCGAGCAGGGTCACGCGCCAGTTGCCGACATCCACCACGGACTCCAGCAATGCACTCTTCACCGTCGCCTGCGCCATGATGTGCGGTTCGTCGTGGTTGCCGGGGATCCAGCGGGCCGGCGCATCGATCTGCGCCGTCATCTGGCGAAACAGCTGATAAGACTCCAGCGTACCGTCCTGGGACAGGTCGCCGCTGGCAACAATAAGGTCGATCCGCGGTTGCTGTTCGAGCACCAGCTCGATGACTTTTTGCAGGCTCTCGCGGGTGTTCATGCCCAGCAGCGTTCCATCCGCCTCGGCGAACAGGTGACTGTCAGAGAGTTGCACCAGCAACGCCGTATCGGCGGTGGTCAAAGTCGATACGCTCGGCAAGGCGTTCTCCCCGGGGATCACGGGACTGGATAGGTGCGGCAATTATGCGGGGGGACAGCGCAAAGAGAAACCGGCGAACCGGACGCAGTTCACAACTTGCGGCGGTTATCGGACCGCCGCGTATTCGTGTCCGCACGCCAGGCAGTGACTCAACCATTCGCCCAAGAACAGATTGAGCTGGGACTTTTCATCCGGCTGATGCATGGCCGCATTCGGGTAAGGATAGACGCCGCGAAAACGTCGCGCATGCTCGGCGCTGACCACTTCGGCCATGCGCGCGTCGTGATAGACCTGCACTTCCAGTTGCGGCACCGGCAGCCACGGCAGGCTGTGTTCCTGGCGCACTTGCAGGGTCGTGGTGTACGGACAGGCCTGCAGCACTTCCAGAGTCAGCACGCCAAGCATCTGGTCGCCCTGGGTCACGGCGATGCGCCGGGCTTCGGGGTCGCTGCGCATGTCCGGCAACAGTCGCATCAGGCGCGCGTAGTTCGCCTCGCAGGCGGCTTGCAGCCCCACGAGGTCGACGCGGTAGCGATCGCGCAACTTGTTTACGACCATAGCCCCCTCACTTCGGCGCGATTGAGCGCCAGCCACTGCAAGGCGATGATGCTCGCCGCATTGGCAATCCGTCCGTCACGTACGGCCTGCAAGGCATCTTCAAAGGCCCAGACCGTGACGCGAATATCTTCGGCTTCTTCCTCCAGCCCATGCAGGCCGCCCGCGCCTTCGGTGCTGCAACGCCCCAGATACAAATGCACGAATTCGTTGCTGCCACCCGGCGACGGAAAGTATTTGGTCATCGGCCACAAGGCCTTGATGTCCAGCCCAGCTTCCTCCTGTGCCTCGCGGTGAGCAACTTCTTCCGGCTGTTCGTCCTTGTCGATCAGACCGGCGACCAGTTCCACCAGCCACGGGTTGTCCGCCTTGCCCAGAGCGCCGACACGAAACTGTTCGATCAGCACCACTTCATCGCGCTGCGGATCGTAAGGCAGCATGCACACGGCATCGTGGCGCACGAACAGCTCACGATTGATTTCGCGGCTCATGCCACCGGCGAACAGTTCGTGGCGCAAGTGCAGACGGTCGAGCTTGTAGAAGCCCTTGTAGCACTGCTCGCGTCGCACGATATCGACGGCGGTGGGAATGGCTTTGGCAAAATCGGTCATGAGCATCCTCTTTACTGCAAATCCAACACGAGGCGCCTTACCGGCAACCTCGACTTCACGCCATCCTAACGCGCCCGTGACGTTTGATGCAGCCCCTTTACTGTCAGCGGGATGGACGGTGGAGGCGAAACCCACTCTAATTAGCTTAGTGGCGAACTGACCGCTTCGTTGAGAGTCGAAGCGGTAACTTTTTGCCTTCCCCTGCTTCAGAAAGGACGCCCATGTCGCTTTTCAAAATCGCCTCCGTGGCCGCCATCGCCCTGACCCTGGGCGCCTGCGCCAGCCTGTTCCAGCCCAACTACCGCACGCCGCTGGAAACCACCCGCGACGCCTCGGAAACGCTGAAACCGGGTTGTTCCAACCAGGACTGCCCGCTGGTGAACATCGATACGCTGCGCTTCCCGGCAGAACCGGCGCTGGACGGCATCATCGAAAAACGCCTGCTGCAAATGACCCGCACCGCACCGAACGCCCCGGTGGCGCCGACGCTGGCAGCGTATCGCGAGCAGTTCCTGGCCAACGCCGGCCCGCGCAACAGCAGCTATTTGCAGGCGAAAGTACGCGAGCAGCATGACGGTCTGGTGATCATCGAAACCTCGAGCTACCTGGACACCGGCGGTGCCCACGGTACGCCGGGACGCGGTTTCATCAACTATTCGCGCCAGCAGCACAAGGTACTGACCCTCTCGGACATGTTGCTGCCGGGTCAGGAAGAGGCGTTCTGGAAAGCGGCGCAAGTCGCGCACAACAGCTGGCTGATCAGCACCAAGCTCGATCAGGAACCGGAATTCGTGAAGAGCTGGCCGTTCGTCAAAACCCCGAACTTGGCACTGACCTACGGCGGTGTGATCCTCAAGTACGACGTGACCACCATTGCGCCTTATGCGCTGGGCCACGTCGAACTGAAGATCCCTTACCCGCGCCTGAACGGCATTCTCAAGCCCGAGCTGTTTCCCGGCCGTAACTGAAAGCCCGGCCGAGCACGAATTGCAGCAGCCCTGCCAGCACCAGCGCCGGCAGGGTTGCGCCGACATCCGGATACAGATTGGCCAGCAGGTGATAGGTGCTGATGCCACCCAGCCAGGCCAATAGCGCCGGCCAGCGCAACGCGGCCGACGCCACCTGAGCACTGCGCTTGCGCAGGATGAAATGATCCACCAGCACCACGCCGAACAGCGGCGCGAACACCGAACCGATCAACAGCAGGAAGTTCTGGTACTGCGCCAACGGCGCGAGCAAGGCGATCAGGGTGCAGATCACACCGATGGCCAGCGCCAGATGCTCGACTTTCAGACGCAACACAATCCCGCTGGAAACCGCCGCCGAGTGAATGTCGGCGAATGCGTTTTCCGACTCGTCCAGCAGAATCAGCAGCAGCGGAATGCCCAGGCCGGCACCGGCCAGTGCCAGCAGCAGCGCGTTGACTTCACCACTTGGCGCAAAGGCCAGGGTGTAGGCCACGCCCAGGCTCATCAGCCAGAAGTTGCCAATGAAGAAACCGATCGCCGTGCCGCCGAATACGTTCTTCGCCCGCTTGCCGAAACGCGAGTAGTCGGCAATCAGCGGCAGCCACGACAGCGGCATCGCAATCGCAATGTCGAAACCCACGGCGAGCGGCATCGAGCCATCCCCGGCCTGCGCCCACAAGGCGGCGAGATCGGCCTTGGCGAACAGATTCCAGGTCAGCCAGAGGCACGCGGCCAGAATCAGCCAGATGCCCCACTTGCGCAGGATCTTGCGCACGAACGTCAACGGTCCGCTGACCGCGAGCAAGGTCGCCAGCGCACCGAAGCACAGCGTCCACAACATCGGACTGGCCCACAGCGAACCTTCGCTGAATGCACGAGTGCCGAGCAGGCTGGCGGCGTCACGCATGACGATGATTTCGAATGAGCCCCAACCGATCAGCTGCAGCAGGTTGAGCAGCGCCGGCAGGCTCGCGCCTTTGCTGCCGAGGCTGAGTTTCAGCGCGGCCATCGACGACAGGCCGGTGTCGCTGCCGATCACGCCAACGGCAGCCAGCAACAGGACGCCGACCAGGGTGCCAAGGAAAATCGCCAGCAGTGATCCCGACAGGCCCAGCCCCGGCGCCAGCAACGCGCCGGTCTGCAACACCATCAGGCCGATGCCGAGGGAAAACCACAGGGAAAAGAGATCACGACCGCCGAACACACGCTTGTCGGCGGACACGGCGAGATCGGGGGAATAAGTACCGGGTTGAATGCTCAAGGGTGTTATCTCGGAGGAGTATTTTTTGTCATTGAGATCTTTGTGATCGTTCCCACGCAGACGGTTCGACGCCTAGACGTGGGAACGATCAGTGCGGGATCAAACTTTTTTGTACAGCTGACTGCCTTCCTTCCTGAACCGCTCGGCCTGCTCCGCCAGGCCCTGGGCGACATCCACGTCGACCGCATCGATCCGCTGGTTGGCCGCGTATTCGCGGACTTCCTGTGTGATCTTCATCGAGCAGAATTTCGGCCCGCACATCGAACAGAAATGCGCGACCTTCGCCGAATCCTTCGGCAGGGTTTCATCGTGATACGAACGGGCGGTGTCCGGGTCCAGACCGAGGTTGAACTGGTCTTCCCAGCGGAATTCGAAACGCGCCTTGCTCAAGGCGTTGTCGCGGATCTGCGCGCCCGGATGTCCTTTGGCCAAATCCGCCGCATGGGCCGCGATCTTGTAGGTGATGATCCCGGTCTTCACGTCATCCTTGTTCGGCAGCCCCAGGTGTTCCTTCGGCGTCACGTAGCAGAGCATCGCGCAACCGAACCAGCCGATCATCGCCGCACCGATGCCGGAGGTGATGTGGTCATAACCCGGCGCAATGTCGGTGGTCAGCGGGCCGAGGGTGTAGAACGGCGCCTCGTCGCAGCACTCCAACTGCTTGTCCATGTTCTCCTTGATCAACTGCATCGGCACGTGGCCCGGGCCTTCGATCATGCATTGCACGTCGTGCTTCCAGGCGATCTTGGTCAGTTCGCCGAGGGTTTCCAGTTCGCCGAATTGCGCTTCGTCGTTGGCGTCGGCAATCGAGCCCGGACGCAGGCCGTCGCCCAGCGAGAAGCTGACGTCGTAGGCCTTCATGATTTCGCAGATTTCGTCGAAGTGGGTGTAGAGGAAGTTCTCTTTGTGGTGAGCCAGGCACCACTTGGCCATGATCGAACCGCCACGGGACACGATGCCGGTCACCCGCTTGGCGGTCAGCGGCACGTAGCGCAGCAACACGCCGGCGTGGATGGTGAAGTAGTCGACGCCCTGCTCCGCCTGCTCGATCAGCGTGTCGCGGAACAATTCCCAGGTCAGGTCTTCGGCGACGCCATTGACCTTTTCCAGCGCCTGATAGATCGGCACGGTGCCGATCGGTACCGGCGAGTTGCGGATGATCCACTCGCGGGTTTCGTGGATGTGCTTGCCGGTGGACAAGTCCATCACCGTGTCCGAACCCCAGCGAATGCCCCAGGTCAGTTTCGCCACTTCTTCTTCGATGGACGAACCCAACGCACTGTTGCCGATGTTGCCGTTGATCTTCACCAGGAAGTTACGGCCGATGATCATCGGCTCGAGTTCGACGTGGTTGATGTTGGCGGGAATGATTGCGCGGCCGCGGGCAATTTCCTCACGGACGAACTCAGGGGTGATTTCTTTCGGGATGCTCGCGCCGAAGCTGTGGCCGGCGTGCTGCTGCTTCAACAGGCCGGCAGCGCGGGCCTCTTGCAGCTTCATGTTTTCGCGGATGGCGACGTATTCCATCTCCGCAGTGATGATGCCTTTGCGGGCGTAGTGCATCTGACTGACGTTGGCACCGGCCTTGGCGCGGCGCGGGTTGTTGACGTGGGCGAAGCGCAGCTTGGTCAGCTCAGGGTCGGCGAGGCGTTCCTGGCCGAAGTTGGAGCTCAGGCCTGGCAGGCGCTCGGTGTCGCCACGGTCGTCGATCCACGCCGAACGCACATCACCCAGACCTTTGCGCACATCGATCACCACGTTCGGATCGGTGTACGGGCCCGAGGTGTCGTAGACGGTGACCGGCGCGTTGATTTCGCCGCCGAAGTCGGTCGGGGTCACATCGAGGGTGATTTCGCGCATCGGCACGCGGATGTCCGGGCGGGAGCCCTGAACGTAGACTTTTTGCGAACGGGTGAACGGTTGAACCGACTGCTCGTCGACCTTGGCCGAGTCACTCAGGTTGATCGCGTTTTTAGATTTTGTAGTCATCACGGGCTCTCCAGACAGCATCCAGGCAGTGGATTGTCGGAGCAGAACCTGAAAGGCACGGACGCACCAGGACTGGTGCTGTGCATCGTCGTCGAGCGTTCGATTGTCGAACAATATCCCGGACGAAGCACAAGAGGACTCGCCGGGTGACGAGAAATCTTGTTCCCTACGCAGGCGCTAACCTGATCAGGTTCAACGGGATCCGAAATTATTCGATCTCAGCCTCATATCAAGGCACCCCGACAAGAACCCGGCCAGTCTAGACACAACCGGCAAAGAACGCCAACACCGCGGCAAACACCATGATGAATGGCGCAATTGGCAGATTGTTGCCTGCCGCCTGCGCAACTACACTCGCTACGCCATGCTGCGCCTTGACGCTGCAGGGGCCGCGCCTTACCTTTGGCGCCCGGATTATTTCCATAATATTCATGCTAGGGATCGCCTCATGCTGCGCAAACTCTCACTGGCTGTCGCCGTGTCTTGTGCGTCCACCGCAACGGCCTGGGCAGCAGAAGCGCCTTTATCGACCAAGACTGATCTGGTCAGCGTCTATCAGGAAGCCGTCGACAACAACGCCGACCTGGCCGCCGCCCGCGCCCAGTACGGCGCGCAGAAAGAGGTCGTGCCCCAGGCCCGCGCCGGGCTGCTGCCGAATCTGTCCGGCGGTGCTGAAGTCGCCAACGTGCGCACGTCGATCGACCAGCCCTCGGCCATCGCCAATCGCAGCGCGCACTCCTATCAGGCGACCCTGGCACAACCGCTGTTCCGCGCCGATCGCTGGTTCCAGTACCAGGCCGCCAAGGACGTCAACGAGCAGGCCGCGCTGCAACTCTCGGCCACCGAGCAGAACCTGATCCTGCAAACCGCCGAAAGCTACTTCAACGTATTGCGCAGCCAGGACAACCTGGCCTCGACCAAGGCCGAGGAAGCCGCGTTCAAGCGCCAGCTCGACCAGTCCAACGAGCGCTTCGACGTGGGCCTGTCGGACAAGACCGACGTGCTGCAATCGCAAGCCAGTTACGACACCGCACGGGCCAACCGGATCGTCGCCCAGCGTCAGGTCGATGATGCGTTCGAAGCGCTGATCACCCTGACCAACCGCCAGTACAACTCGATCCAGGGCATCGTCCACACCCTGCCGATCCTGCCGCCGGCACCGAACGACGCCAAGGCCTGGGTCGATACCGCCGCGAAACAGAACCTCAATCTGCTGGCCAGCAACTACGCGGTCAGCTCCGCCGAACAGACCCTGAAACAGCGCAAGGCCGGCCACCTGCCGACCCTCGACGCCGTGGCCAAATACGAAAAAGGCGACAACGACGCCCTCGGTTTCTCCAACCCGAACGCGTTCGGTACGCCTTACAGTGGCAACGTCGAGCAAAGCACCGTGGGCCTGCAACTGAACATCCCGATCTACAGCGGCGGGCTGACCAGTTCGCAAGTGCGCGAGTCCTATTCACGGCTCGACCAGACCGAACAGCAGCGTGAAGGCCTGCGTCGGCAAGTGGTAGAGAACACTCGCAACCTGCACCGTGCAGTGAACACCGACGTCGAGCAGGTGCAGGCGCGCCGCCAGTCGATCATCTCCAACCAGAGCGCGGTGGAAGCCACGGAAATCGGCTATCAGGTGGGCACTCGCAACATCGTCGATGTGCTCGACGCTCAGCGTCAGCTCTACACCTCGGTGCGCAACTACAACAACACCCGCTACGACTACATCCTCGATAACCTGCGCCTGAAACAGGCGGCAGGGACGTTGAACCCGGGTGACTTGCAGGATCTGACCCGCTACCTGAAGGCCGACTACAACCCGGACAAGGATTTCCTGCCGCCGGATCTGGCCAAGGCTGCCGAAGCCCAGCTCAAGGCCCGGCCCTGAACAAAAAACGCAGCCCTGAGGCTGCGTTTTTTTATGCGCGGTCGATCAACCTTCCCAGGCCATCGAGCAAGCGCTGCAACGCGCCCTGATTGCGGCGCATCACGCTCAGCCCGGCTTCTGCCATGCGCTGTGCGTCACGCGGCAGTTCAAACAGACGCTGCACTTCTGTCGCCAGACCTTCGGCGTCATCCACCTCGGCCAACGCCCCGGCGCTGCGCAATTGCGCGGCAATGTCGAGGAAGTTGAACAGGTGCGGGCCGCTGATCACCGGTTTCGCCAGCGCGGCCGGCTCCAGCAGGTTGTGCCCGCCGTTGGGCACCAGGCTGCCGCCGACGAATGCGCTGTCGGCCAGGGCATAGAGAAACAGCAGCTCGCCCATGGTGTCGCCGAGCAGCACCGAAGTCTGCGCATCGACATTCGCACCGGTCGAACGGCGCACCGTGGCCAAGCCTTCACGCTGACACAACTCGAACACCGAGTTGAAACGCTCCGGGTGACGCGGCACCAGAATCAGCAGCGCATCGGGATGGTTGGCCAGCAGGCGCCGATGGGCGTTCAGCACCACCTCGTCTTCGCCTTCATGGGTGCTGGCGGCGATCCACACCGGCCGCTCCTGCGCCTGCCATTGGTCGCGCAGTTCAGCGGCGCGTTGCAGCAGTTGCGGGTCGATAGTCAGGTCGAACTTGATCGAGCCGGTGACTTCGACTGTCTCAGGGCGCGCACCGAGATCACGGAAGCGCTGGGCTTCGGCCTCGGTCTGCACGGCGAACAGGCTCATCTCGGCGAGCATCGGCGCGGTCAGTTGGCTGAACCGGCCATAGCCCTTGGCCGAACGCTCTGACAGGCGCCCGTTGGCCAATGCCACCGCAATCCCGCGTTTGGCACATTGGTGAATGTGGTTGGGCCACAGTTCGGTTTCCATGATCACTGCCAGTTTCGGCTGCACGCGATCCAGAAAACGCGCCGCCGCGCAGGGCAAGTCGTAAGGCAAGTAGCAGTGCTGGATGCGTGGCTCGTTGGCGAACAGCGCGTGAATGCGTTCCGAACCGGTCGGCGTCATGCAGGTCACGGTGATCGGCAGTTGTGGATAACGTTGCAGCAGCGCACGGATCATCGGCGCGGCGGCGATGCTCTCGCCCACCGACACGGCGTGAACCCAGATGCCGCCCGGTTGCAGGGCCGGCATGCCATAGGAGAATCGTTCGCCAATCCGCTTGGCATACGCCGGCGCCTTGCGCGAACGCAGCCACAGCCGAATCGCCACCAATGGCAGCCCCAGGTAAAACAGCGCGGTGTAGAGAGTTCTATTCATGGCGGCGGAGTTTATCGGCTTTTGCCGCCGATCGCCCGCAGGTGTATGGCAAATCGCTCCGCCAGCCAGCGAGCGGCCGGGCCAAGCGGTTCGTCGCGGCGCCAGACCAGTTCCACCACCAACGCCGGCGGCGTCCATTCGCTGTCCAGTTCCACCATCAGGTCCTGATACGCCGAGTACTGCACCACGTGGCGCGGCAGCCAGGCCCAGCCGAGGTCACGCACCAGCCATTCGGCCATCACGTAGAAACTGTCAGCGCGCCATACCTGCGGGCTCGCCGGTTCGTTGCCGGGATAAATGCTGGTCTGGGTCGACATCAACAACTGCCGATGCTGCGCCAGTTGCTGGCAGGTGACGTAAGCCTGCGATGCCAAGGGATGGTTGACGCCGCAGACCGTGACCATTTCCACACTGCCCAACACCCGGCGCTCCAGCGCTTCAGGGATTTCATCGTGATAGAACAACAGCCCGAGATCGGCCCGGCGTTCCACCAGTTTGCGCGAGACTTCGCCCTGGGCGGCGCTGGTCAGCTGGACTTCCAGACTGGGAAACTGCTCGGCCAGCGCGGCAAAACTTTCCACCAGCGCCTGATAGGGCATCGCCTCGTCCTGCGCCACCCGCAGCTGCGCTTCCTGCCCACGCATCATCGCCACGGCCCGGCCATTCAGGCGCTCGCATTGACGCAGCACTTCCCGCGCCTCTTCCAACAGCGCCTCCCCGGCCTCGGTGAGAACCGGCTGGCGACCGCTGCTACGCTCGAACAGACTGACACCGAGGTCGTCTTCGAGCATGGCAATCGCGCTGCTGATCGCCGACTGCGCCTTGCGTTGCTGACGCGCCACGGCAGAAAACGAGCGCTGCTCGGCAACGCCGACAAACACCCGCAATTGCTCCAGATTCCACTGCATGCTCATCAGGCCGACCCATCTTGTAAACAGATAGGTAATGACTTTACCGCATCTGGGGAGTCTCTAGAATGCCGACCCAAGAGCAACGTTTCACATGAGGATCAAACCATGACCGCCTACGCCTACCTGGCCATTGCCATCTGCGCCGAAGTGATCGCCACTGTCTCGATGAAAGCCGTCAAAGGCTTCAGCACGCCGTTGCCGCTGCTGCTGGTCATCGTCGGTTATGGCATCGCGTTCTGGATGCTGACCCTCGTGGTACGCAGCGTGCCGGTGGGCGTGGCCTACGCGGTATGGGCCGGCATGGGCATCGTGATGGTCAGTGTCGCCGCGCTGTTCATCTATGGGCAGAAGCTGGATATCCCGGCGATGCTCGGGATGGCGCTGATCGTGCTCGGCGTGGTGGTGATTCAGCTGTTCTCGAAAACCGCCGGCCATTGATCCTGACTTGAGCCCTTGTAAGCACTCGCGCCTGTAAGGGCTCACGCCTTCCCTCTGTTGATCATCGACAAATCCCCCCTTTCCCCGAGTCTGTATACTGCGCCCTCGTCTTGAACACTGAGGTCGTTGCATGCCATCTCCAATTTCCACCGACGTGCTGATTGTCGGCGCGGGTGTCGCCGGTCTCTGGCTGAACGCGCGCCTGCGTCGCCAGGGTTTCTCGACCGTGCTGGTGGAAAGCGCCAGCCTCGGCGGCGGCCAGAGTGTGAAGTCCCAGGGCATCATCCACGGTGGCGCCAAGTACGCGCTGCACGGTGCGCTGACCGGTGCCTCGGAAGCCATCGCCGACATGCCGCGCCGCTGGCGTGAAGCCCTGGCCGGCAACGGCGAGCTGGACCTGAGCGGCGTGCGCCTGCTGTCCGAGGCCCATTACCTGTGGTCACCCGGCACCCTGGCCGGCAACCTCACCAGTTTCTTTGCCAGCAAAGCGGTGCGTGGCCGGGTCGATCAGGTCAAGGGCGATCAACTGCCGCCGGCCCTGCAGGACAAACGCTTCAAGGGCAAGGTCTACCGTCTCGCCGAACTGGTGATCGATGTACCGAGCCTGATTCAGCGCCTGGCCGATTTGTCGGGCGACGGCCTGCTCGCTGGTCAGACCCTCGAGCCGTTGCTCGAAAGCGGCGTGCTGGTTGGCCTGAAAGTCGACGGCCGCGAGATCCGCGCCCAGCGCATTGTCCTCAGTGCCGGTGCCGGCACGGCCGACCTGCTCGGCACGCTGGGCCTGAGCCAACCGGCCATGCAACGCCGGCCGCTGCACATGATCATTGCCAAGGGCCCGGGCCTGAAGCCGCTGTACGCACATTGCCTCGGCGGCGGTACCAAGCCGCGCATTACCGTGACCACCCACCCGGCAGCCGACGGTCAGTGGGTCTGGTATCTGGGCGGCGACATTGCCGAATCCGAAGGCGTGGCGCGCGAGCCGGCGCAACAGATCGCCACCGCCCAGAAAGAACTCGGTCAGCTATTGCCATGGATCGACCTGAGCACCGTGCAATGGGCGACCCTGCGCGTCGATCGCGCCGAACCGTTGCAAACCGGCCTGACCCGTCCGGACAATGCCTTCCTCGCCGAAGAAGGTCGCCTGCTGGTGGGTTGGCCAACCAAACTGGCCCTGGCGCCGGACTTCGCTGACCGGGTAATCGCCTCCCTGGAACGCGACGGTATTCAGCCGAGCCACCCTGCTCCGCTGCCAGAATTGCCAAAACCACCGATGGGCGTTCCCGCCTGGGAGCAACTGCTGCCATGAGCCTGCCGACCCTGCACGATTTGCATCGCCCGCTGGGCAGCACCGGACTGCTGGTTTCGCCGCTCGGCCTGGGCACCGTCAAACTCGGCCGCGACCAGGGCGTGAAATACCCCAACGGCTTTCAGATCCCCGACGACGAAGCCGCACGCATGTTGCTCAAGCAGGCGCGCGAGCTGGGTATCAACCTGATCGACACCGCCCCGGCCTATGGCCGCAGCGAAGAACGCCTCGGCCCGCTGCTGCGCGGCCAGCGTCAGGACTGGGTGATCGTCAGCAAGGTCGGCGAAGAATTTGTCGACGGCCAGTCGACCCACGACTTCAGCGCCGCTCACACGCGGATGTCGGTTGAGCGCAGCCTGCAACGGCTGGAAACGGATTTTATCGACCTGGTGCTGGTGCATTCCAACGGCAACGACCTGGCGATTCTCAATGACAGCGAGGTCTACGCAACCCTCGCGGCGCTGAAGGCCGAGGGCAAGATTCGCGGCTTCGGCTTCTCCGGCAAAACCGTCGACGGTGGCCTCAAGGCACTGGAGCAAGGCGACTGCGCGATGGTCACCTACAATCTGAACGAACAAAACGAGAAGGCGGTCATTGACTATGCTGCTGCCCACGGCAAAGCCATTCTGGTAAAGAAGGCCCTGGCCAGCGGTCATGTGTGCCTGAGCCCCGGGATGGACCCGGTGCGCGCCAGCTTCGAGTTGCTGTTCGCCCAGCCCGGCGTGGCCAGTGCTATCGTCGGGACCATCAATCCGCTGCACCTCGCCCATAACGTTGCGACCGTTGCCCAGGTCCTTCGTGATCACTGACGCCGCCTCGCGGCCTTAAGCAGGAGCCGACATGCCGCGTACGCTCATCAGAAAGAACCCCAGCAACTTCAAGACGCTGCCGTTGTTCGTCGAAGCCACGCCGGAAGGCCTGACCTACCAGAGCGTCGGCATGCCGCTGAATTTCGCCCAGACTCTGCAGCGGCGCAAACCGGTCAGCGTGGCCGATGCCGAGCGTTTTGCGCTGGAGCTGGCCAACCTCGGCGTCTCGGTGCGCCTGACCCTGCACTGGCAGAATCGCGATTACTGGGTGCTGGTGCGCCAACGTCGGCAGGATCGCGGCGATGTCGTGCTCAAGCTGATTTCCGGTTACGTACCGGCGCATGAGCTGAATATTCCGCTGCACACCGCGATCCAGGAGATCGCCGAAGAATGCCTGCTGGAAACCCCGGAAGGCTGGCTCGGCGGGCGCTTCAACGACACCTGGCTGCCGGCGCCGTACGCATCGGCGTTGCATTATCGCGAGGCCCTGCCCTTTCGCCTGACGCCGCTGTCCGGCTCGGCGCGGCCGGTGCGCTGCGCCAATCTGCAATTGCTCGAACGGCCGAGGGCCTACGTGCACTTGCCGACGGCGTCCCTGCAGTTGATCTACGACTTGCGGCTGGACGTGCCCAAGGAAGCCAAGAACCTCAGCCTGTTCCATGTCGATGAGCGGCTGGAAGGCGACCAACTGGTGGCCCGGCTCGACCGCAAACGCCCCGACCTGTACTTGATGCCGTTGCAAGACGGCGAACCGCTGCCTGAGCTGTATACGCTGAAGAAGGGTCAGCTGTATCCGGCGGGCACTCGCGGTCTGTATCTGGCGGAGAGTTTCGCCAAACAGGACGGCTGGCTGGTGCGCGATGAGCGGATTCGCTGGAAAGACTGGCTGCGCCAGCAGGGTTTGACACCGCCGCCCAAGGACACGGGACTGGCCCGGTTGCGCGGCAAGGCAAAGCAATTGCTGAAGAAGATCGTGCCGCACAAGGCGGCCCGACCCTGATCATTCCCGCGCTCCACGTGGGAATGCAGCCGGAGACGCTCTGCGTCTCGGAAGCGGACGCAGAGCATCCATGGAGGCACTCCCAAGCGGAACATGGGAGCGATCAGGCCCCCATCAGTTACCGCGGATTTTTTCCACAATCGCCGTGGTCGAGCTGTTTTCCACCAGCCCCAGCACCTTGACGGTGCCGCCGTAGGCTTTGACGATGTCAGCGCCGACAACCTGGTCGATACCGTAATCGCCGCCCTTCACCAGCACGTCCGGCTTGACCTCGCGCAGCAGGTTTTCCGGGGTGCCCTCGGCGAAGCTGATGACCCAGTCCACCGCACCGAGACCGGCGAGAACCGCCATGCGCCGGTCAACGCTGTTGATCGGCCGGCCCGGCCCTTTCAGGCGGCTGACCGACGCATCGTCGTTGATTGCGACGATCAGACGATCGCCTTGCGCTCGCGCCTGCTCAAGATAGGTCACGTGGCCGGCGTGCAGGATGTCGAAGCAGCCGTTGGTGAACACGATCTTCTCGTTGTGCGCACGGGCATCGGCCACGGCCAGCAGCAGTTGCTCCAGACCCAGCACGCCACGCTCGGAACCTTCTTCACGCTGAATGGCGCGACGCAGTTCCGGAGCGCTGATCGCCGCTGTACCCAACTTGCCGACCACGATGCCCGCCGCCAGGTTGGCCAGCGCCACCGCGTGGGGCAGCTCTTCGCCGGCAGCAATCGCCGCGGCCAGAGTAGAAATCACCGTGTCGCCGGCACCGGTCACGTCGAACACTTCACGGGCCCGCGCCGGCAAGTGCAGCGCCGGATGATCCGGACGCAGCAGGGTCATGCCGTGTTCGCCACGGGTCACCAGCAAGGCGCCGAGATCCAGGTCGTGCATCAGTGTCGCGCCCTTGGTCACCAGTTCGTGCTCATCGGCGCAACCGCCGACGATGGCTTCGAATTCGCTGAGGTTCGGGGTAATCAGGCTCGCGCCTCGGTAAATCGAGAAATCCTTGCCCTTGGGATCGGCCAGCACCGGAATGCCTTTGGCACGCGCGGCCTGGATCAGCGCCTGATGGTTTTTCAGCGCGCCTTTGCCGTAGTCGGACAACACCAGCACCTTGATGCCTTCGAGCAGGTCGTCGACCTGGGCGCCGAGGGCCAGTGCGTCGGTGGCGAACGGTTCTTCGAAATCGATACGCAACAATTGCTGGTGCCGGCTCATGACCCGCAGCTTGACGATGGTCGGCTGGTGCGCGATGCGCTGGAACAAGGCTCGCACGCCCGCCCCCTTGAGGCTGTTGCTCAGGCTGTCGGCGGCTTCGTCGTCACCGGTCACACCGACCAGCGACGCCGGCGCACCCAGCGCGGCAATGTTCAAGGCAACGTTGGCGGCACCGCCCGGGCGGTCTTCGATTTGCTCGACTTTAACGACAGGAACCGGCGCCTCAGGGGAAATCCGTGAGGTACCACCATGCCAGTAACGGTCGAGCATGACATCGCCGACCACCAAGACAGGGGCTTGATCGAATCGCGGCATGGACAACTTCATGGAGCAACCCACATACAAAATGAACAGGGGCGCGATATTAACACAGGGTTGGCGAAGGCTTGTGCGGCGGCTGCAACAGGATGAAGCGACAGGCTTTCATGCTCATTTTTTGAGCAGAAAAGTGGCCAGCCGATGACAGGCATCGTCCAGCTCGACCGCATCGGTATCGATCCGGCACTCGGCGGCCAGCGGCGCCTCATACGGACTGTCGATCCCTGTAAAGTCCTTGATCCGACCTTCTCGCGCCGCCCGATACAGCCCACGGGCCGCGTCCCGCTCGACTCGAAACGGCGCGATGGCCGCGACGATCACGATCAGCCCGGCCTCCACCATCAACTTCGACACTTCGGCGGTGCGCCGGATGTTTTCCCGGCGGCAGGCCTCGGCCATGCCCAGATCCCGGCAAAGTCCGCTGCGCAGATTGTCGCCATCGAGCAGGAATGTATGCAGACCAAATTGATGCAGATGCAGCTCCAGCGCATTGGCCAGTGTCGACTTGCCGGCACCGGACAACCCGGTCAGCCACAGGCAGCGCGGTTGCTGCGACTTCAGCGCAGGCCGGGACCGAGCCGGGAGTGTCAGTAAATAGGGACGAATGGCCGGAGTTGGCAGGGAACCCGATAATGCTTCATTCATAGCCGAGCATCTCGTAGTCGCGTGCATAGACCCGGCGCACCAGACGTCGGGTGCGTTGCGTACAGAAATCCCGTGCCGGCAACGGCCGCCGCTGCTTGGGCAGCAATTTCCAGAGATAACGTTGCAGCATGCCTGCACCCGCGCGAAGAAGATGGCCCCTTCGATTTGAAGTCAGAGTTCGTTCAGGAACCTTAACAAGCGCGATGCCGGGTTTTATGCCGATTTGGTCAAGAAGGGTAAAGGTCTGGATACAAATCGCCGGGCGCATGGCGCGCCCGGCGTTATCGAGGCGGGATCAGGCGATGTCTTCGGCCGGGGCATCGAGACCCATGGCATTGAGACGCGCGTAGTAGCCGTTCTGTGCCAACAGGTCGTCGTGGGTGCCACGCTCGACGATCCGGCCCTGATCCATGACCAGAATCAGGTCGGCTTTCTCGATGGTCGACAGACGGTGGGCAAT
This sequence comes from Pseudomonas sp. PHC1, assembly GCF_046487845.1. Classification (NCBI taxonomy): domain Bacteria; kingdom Pseudomonadati; phylum Pseudomonadota; class Gammaproteobacteria; order Pseudomonadales; family Pseudomonadaceae; genus Pseudomonas; species Pseudomonas sp. PHC1. Next base: position 209,627 of record NZ_JBJXHJ010000003.1, on the reverse strand, counting down.
CACCAGTGTGGTGCGGCCTTTCATCACCTGATCCAGCGCGGCCTGAATATGCCGCTCGGACTCGGTGTCGAGGGCCGAGGTGGCTTCGTCGAGAATCAGCAACGGCGCATTCTTGAGCAGGGCGCGGGCAATTGCCAGACGCTGGCGCTGGCCGCCGGACAGCAGCACGCCGTTCTCGCCGACCTGGGTGTCCAGGCCTTCGGGCAGTTGCGCAATGAAGTCCATCGCGTAGGCATCACGCGCAGCTTTCTCGATGTCTTCACGCGGCGCCCCGGCCAGATCGCCATAGGCGATGTTGTTGGCCACGGTGTCGCTGAACAGCGTCACGTGCTGGGTGACCTGGGCAATATGGCGGCGCAAGTTCAGCAGCTTGTACTGCTCGACCTCGACGCCGTCGATCAGGATCTCGCCCTTGTCGTGGTGATAGAAGCGCGGAATCAGATTGGCCAGGGTCGACTTGCCGCTGCCCGAACGCCCCACCAGCGCCACCATCTGTCCCGGTTCGACCGAGAAGCTGATGTCATCGAGCACCTGACGCTCGGTGCCTGGGTAGGTGAAGCTCAGGTTGCGTACATCGAGGCGCCCGCTGACCGAGTCGCGCTCGACCGTGCCGGTATCGACTTCCGGCTCGACGTCCAGTTGCTCGAAAATGCTTTCGGCACCGGCCACGCCTTTCTGGATGGTCGAACTGACTTCGGACAACTGACGGATCGGCTTGGGCAGCAGACCCGCGAGCGTGATGTAGGCGACCATGTCACCGGCAGACGCGTCGCCGCGAAGGTACAGCACAAGGAACATCAGGATCGCCATGGCGCTGTAGATCACCAACTGCAGCAGAGGCGTGTAGATGGCCCCGGTACGGGTCATGCGCAACTGTTTGTCGGTATTGCCCTGGCTGGCATCGAAGAAGCGCTTCTCTTCATAGGCTTCACCGCCGAAGCTGCGTACCACTCGGTAACCCTGGATGGTCTCCGACGCCACGTGGGTCACGTCGCCCATGGCCAGCTGGATCTTCTTGCTCTGCTTGCGGAATTTCTTGCTCGCGGTCCGCACCATCACGGCGATGAGCGGCAGAATCGCAATCATCACCAGCGTCAGCTTCCAGTTCATGAACAGCAGGGAGGCGAACAGGAAGATCACCGTCATGCCTTCACGGATTACGACCTTGATCGCATCTGTTGCCGCCCCCGTGACCATTGTCACGTTGAAGGTGATACGCGAAATCAGGTGACCGGAGTTATGCTTGTCGAAGTAACGGTTGGGCAGGACCAGCAGGTTGTTGAACAGTTGCACCCGCAGGTCATGCACCAGGCCCAGGGAAACCTTGGCCAGGAAATAGTTGCCCAGATAGGAGCCCAGTCCCTGCCACGCAGCGATCAGGATGATCAGCAGCGGAACGGCCTGCAACAGTTGCAGATCGCGCAGGTACGGCACGGTCGGAAACAGCACGGCCTCGGGATTGGACAGACCGTCGACAAAGTACTTGAGGATGTAGCCCAACATCGGCTGGGTCGAGGCAAAAATCAGAAAACCGACGATGCTGATCAGGAACAGACTGATGTACGGCCGGACATAGCCGAGCAGGCGGAAGTAGATTTTCAAGCTCGAAGGGCTTGCGGCGGGACTGGAGTCGGTCATATCACGCGAAAGTCGATAAAAAGGACGCTGACTTTAGCACAGCTTCTTCAGGGTTCTGGCAATCGGCCAAAGGCTGTTATTGTTAGGCGTCTTTTTCAGCATCAAATAGCCATCATCGAAATGGCCGATCAACTTCAGGATTGAATCTCTCAGCATGCAACTTCGCGGCTTCAGCAGTACGTCCAATCGAATTTTCGATTTCATCAGCCTGTGGATACTTCCCATCGGCTACTTCCTGCTCTTGTGCGCGCTGTTTTTCCTGCCGGGTCGCAGTCTTCATCACAAGCTGTTTTATGGCCTGTTCAGCATTCCGACGCTGATTGCACTGTGCCTGCGCCCGCGAGAACTCAAGGAAATGCTGCGTGAGCCGGTGTTCATCGCGCTGCTGCTGTTCGCCGCCTGGGCACTGCTGAGCCTTTGCTGGGGGCCGCAGGACGAACCGATAGGCGGCATGTTCAAGCCTCCACTGCATACCCTGATGCTGTTCGCCGGGTGTTTCCTGCTGGTTCGCTACCGCAGCGACATCCTTTCGCCGTTACTGTTCGCCGCGGCGCTGGTGGCCCTGGTCGCAACGATCAGTTTCCTGATTCCATTCGTGCTCCACTCTGAACCCGGCGCGCGCCTGATTGGCGGCGGCGCGTTCGACAACCCGTTGCTCAGCTCCCATCTGTTCGGATTTTTCTGTGCCTACTGGCTCAGCCTGAGCATGACCTGCAAGAATCGCCGACTGTACTGGCTGAGCATCCCCGCGATGCTGATCATGTTCATGGCCGTGATCGGAACGGGCTCGCGCACCCCGCTGGTGGCGCTGACCATGGCGGCATTGTGGCTGAGCCTGATTTGCTGGAACCGTCGCTCGCTGGTGCTGCTGGGGACATTGGCGGTCGGTGGCGCAACCGTGTCGGTGTTGTTCTCGAAGATGATCATCGAACGCGGTGACTCCTACCGTTTCGAAATCTGGCAGCAAGCCCTGGAAAAAATTGCCGAACACCCATGGATCGGCCACGGCTACAACGCCGCATTGGCGATTGACCCGGGTGTCGGTTACAACTTCCAGGAACCGCACAGCTTTGCGCTGGGCGTGCTTTATTACGTCGGCATCCTCGGCATGCTGCCCTGGCTGTTTTTTCAGGCCTGGGGATTGCTGAGCAGTTGGCGGCTACGGGTTCAGCCACTGCTGATCATTGCCTCGACCTGGCTGGTGTTCGGCATCGGTGCCGGGCTGACCGAGGGCGGCGGGATCATTTCGCGCCCCAAGGAGCACTGGTTCCTGCTGTGGATTCCGCTGGCACTGATTGCGGCCCTGAGCATCAATCAGCGGGCCCGGCGTCTCCTGACAATACCGGTACAGAAACTCTCGGCATCCGCTCTGCAACTGCTGAGCAGCGACGCTCAGGTCATCGAGGAGGACGGGTTGGGGCCCAAAGTCCTGCGCCTGTCCGATGGCAGCTTTCTCAAGCTGTTCCGTCGCCGCCGCTGGTACACCTCGGGCAGTTTCAATCCGTATTCCGAACGGTTTGCCGTCAACAGCGAGCAATTGCGCCGGATGGGCATTCCCACGCCGCAGGTGCTGAACCTGTATCGCCTGGACGACGGCAGCAGCGCCGTGCATTACACCCCGCTGCCGGGCCATACCCTGCGCCAGGTCTTGCAGGGCATCACCGCGCCGGCCGTGCGACAGGCGCTGGTGGAACGTTTCGGCAAATTCATGGCCGGCCTGCATGAACAGGGCGTGTATTTCCGCTCGCTGCATCTGGGCAATGTGCTGGTGCTGGAGGATGGCGAGTTCGGGTTGATCGATCTGGCCGACCTGCGGATCTACCCTTCGCCCCTCAGCCTGTCACTGCGCCAGCGTAATCTGCGCCACATGCAACGCTACACCGTCGACAAACGCTGGCTGTTCGAGGATCACCTCGAAGCGCTGCTCCAGGGGTACGCCGTAACGGCGTCGAAATCCGCCGTAGACAATCTGCACAGGCAAGTGCTGGCCGGTAACACGCCGGCTCGGGTTCATTGATGATTCAGACCAGTCCGTTCATTGCGCTGGCCGCCTATCTGCTGGCCATCGTCACCGCCGCGTTGCTGCTGCGAGCCGTGCCGAAAATCGCACGCCATCTGCAGCATTCGGGTGAAAGCCGCTATGCCAGTATTGATGGCCTTCGCGGCTATCTGGCATTCGGTGTATTCGTGCATCACTCGATCATCACCTGGATCTTTCTGCGCACGGGCGTATTCGAATTTCCGCCGAGCAATTTCTACTCGATGCTGGGCCAGGGCAGCGTGGCCCTGTTCTTCATGATTACCGGTTTCCTGTTCTGGAGTCGCCTGCTGGCCCAGGGCCGTCAGCATGACTGGCTGGCCTTTGGTATTTCGCGGGTGTTCCGGTTGTATCCGCTGTATCTGCCATTGATGCTGGCGGTGTTCGTCACCGTGTTCTACCTGCAGGACTGGCAACTGAAGGAGCCGCTGTCACAACTGCTCAAACAGGGCCTGTTGTGGCTGACGTTCGATCGCCCCGACGTCAACCAGTATCCGCAGACCGGCATGCTGATCTCCAACGTCACCTGGACGCTGGCCTATGAAGTGTTTTTCTATCTGGCGCTGCCACTGGCAGCCCTGGTATTCGTTTATCGCGGCAACTGGCTGCAGGTGGTGCTGTGCCTGATCGGGATCTATGCGCTGTACCAGTTGGTCGGTTGGGAGCATTCGCTCAAGAAGCATTTCCTGGCCAGTTTTCTCGGCGGAATTGCCGCCGCTTATTGGGTCCGGCGCCCGCAGCTGGTGGCCTGGAGCCGCACGACGCTGGCCAGCGTGATCGCCCTGGCGGCTCTGGCACTGGCCTTCACCGTGTTCAACCGGGCGTTCAAGACCGCGCCGCTGTTTCTGCTGTCGCTGTTTTTCGTGATCGTGGCTTCGGGCAACACCCTGTTCGGCGCCTTGAAGCCGCGCAGCATCCGCTGGCTGGGGGAAATCAGCTACAGCACTTACCTGCTCCATGGTTTCGTGCTCTGGCTGATGGTCCAGCGCCTGCCGCTGATACTGCACCTCGATGCGCGGGAGGCCTGGGTTTACCTGCCGTTGATGGCGGCCTGCACGTGCCTCTTGATTCTGGTCAGCAGCGCGACGTTCCTTTACATCGAACAGCCAGGCATGAACGCGGGCAGGAAACTGGTGCAATGGATTCGCCAGCGGCAAAAAGGCAGCAAGCAACTGGCGGAAAAAGTCGCTCGCTGAATGCGAGCGACAACGACCTCAGTCTTTTTCCAGCGGCGAAAACAGTAACCGGCTCAGCCCGCGCCAGGTCTTCTTGTTCCAGGCCTTGAAAGGAATCTGCGCCAGCAGCTCCCGCGCCAGCTTGCGGTCACGGTTGGCGGTTTTCAGGAACATCGAATTGAGCGACTTGTAGCGCACTTCGTCGTACAGCGGATGATCGCTGAACAGCGCGTAGGTGCGCAGGATGTTTTCGATCATGAATCGGTGGTTCTTGTAGGAGTTGGTGGCGTGCTTGCGGTAGCGCGCCATCACCACGTTCAGGCCGTCAATGAAGTAACCGGCGCGGGTGATTTTCAACTCGATGTACAGATCCTCAAGCCGAATCGTCGGATCGAAGCCACCCACCTTGTCCAGCGCCTCACGACGGATCATCAGGGTCGGTGCCGGCGGATACGGCTTGCGTTCCAGAAACATGTCATCGAAATCCAGACGCCGGAACGGCACGTCCCGGCGCTGACGTTTTTCCGGGTAGAGGTTGCCGTCGGCGTCCATCAGCTCGATGTTGCCGGCGCAAATGCCCACTTCCGGCTTGCCATCCATATAAGCGACCTGTGTCGCGATACGGTCCGGGTACATGATGTCGTCGGAACCGAACGGTACGATCAGGCTGCCTTTGGCCCGCGCGATCGCGCCGTTGAGCGTATTGGTCAGCCCCTGGTTCTGCTGCACCCGGAAGTCGAAGCCGTGCTGTTCCTGCAAGGCCTGGATACGCTCGACGCTGTCGTCCCTCGAACCGTCGTCGACCACCAGCAGCTCGATGTTCTTGTAGGTCTGGTTCAGGACGCTGAGGATGCTTTCCTCGATGTACGGCCCGTGGTTGTAGGACGCGATGATGACGGTGACGAGGGGTTGCTCGGCGCTCATGGCTGTTCCTTGCGGGCCTGCTCAAGGCCGGAGTCGATCAGGTTCAGGTATTCCTGGCGGAAGACTTCGATGTCGTGCTGTTCCTGCAAATAGCGGTAAGCCTGCTCACCCTTGGCCTTGAGCTCGTCATCCGACAGCGCGAGGTAGGTGTCCAGTGCCGCCATCAGGCTTGGCACGTCCTTGGGCGTGATCGACAAGCCACCGGCACCTTCGATCAGCGGCAGCATGGCCGGCACGTTCGAGGCAATCACCGGCAGGTGCCCGCTCATGCCTTCCAGCAAGGCCAGACCCAGGCCTTCGGCCAGCGACGGCATGGTCCAGATATCGAACGCACGCACGTATTGCAGGGCGTTTTCCTTGAAGCCCAGCAGATGCGCCCGGCCGCTCAGGCCCAACTGTTCAATCTCGGCGGCCAACGGCGCCTGCAGGCGTCCGGCACCAATGATGGCCAGCTGGGTGTTCGGGTATTTGTCTTTGAGTTGGGCGAAAGCCTGCAACAGATAAGTGTGGCCCTTGACCGACACCAGCCGCCCCAGCGCCCCGATCAGGCGCACCTTCGGATCGATGCCCAGCAACTCGCGCGCACGTTCGCGGCTGTGCTGCAAACCCTCGGCCTGTTCGATGTCGATGGCGTTGGTGATTGCGTACGTGTTCTGGTCAGTGAAACCGCATTCGCAGTCCAGCAAATACTGTTTGACCGCCGGCGACACGCCGACAAAACGCCAGTGCCGGTCGATCAGGCGCTGAGTCTGACGACGACGGTAGAAGCGGTCGTACTCGCCGAAGCCGTGGGAAATGCCGATGCACAATGGCACTTTCAACCAGCGGTTGAGCGTCAGCATCATGTTCACCGGTTTGAAACGGTTGCAGATCACCACGTCGAACTTTTCCCGGCGGCAGAACTTGTACAGCTGCCACATCGCCCGCAGACGCATGCCCTTGAGGGACTTGTCGGAAAACTCGAAATACACCGAACGGTCGGCCCGGCTGACGGCTTCGCCCGGCCCGGGCTTGCCGCGCAGGAAGGCGGCGGTCACTTCGTAACGATCGGTTGGCAGTGCCTTGACGATCTGTTCGGCGAGGTCGGCGAAATCATGGGATTTGACGTTGTAGTCGGGCTGCAGCTGCAGCACCTTTGCGCGTTGACTCATACCTCTCCCTGGGGCGATCCCGTCGCCCCTGTTTCGCTCTGCTTCAGTACCCAGAACAACTCCTGGCGCCTGACCGCTTTGCGGAAAAATTCGTTCTCGCCGTAGACCGACGGACGCCGACCGGCCAGCAGTCGCTGAAACAACCGGCGCAGGCGACGCTTGAACGGCGCGGGAGGTTGCAGGTCATGCATCATGCCCAGCGCCATGGCCTTGTCCCGTTGCAGTTCGATCGACAGCGGCAGGCACAGCGGCTGCATTGCGAGGGTCGCCTCGAACGTCGGCGGCAAGGCGATGCCCTCCCCGCTGTCGCCCATCGGCCAGCGGTCGTTGTCGTGCAAGTGGTTGGCGTAACCGAGCAAGGTCGGTTGCCAGTCAAGGCCGCGCAAGGCTTCCAGCACGGCTTCCTGGGCGCAGATGTGATCGGGATGCGGATCGAGCGTCGGGTGCGGCAGCACGATCACATCCGGGCGCGCACGCAACAGCACGTCACGCAGGTCGGCCAGCAGATTGTTCCAGGTCGGCGCGCCATCGGCATCGCCGGGCAAGGCAAACGGATTGAGCTGACGGAACATCCGCGTGTCGTTCAGATCGGCTTCCCGCGAGCCCACCGGTTGATTCGGCGCAGCCTGCATCGCCGCCAGTTGCAGGCAGAAATACCCGAGCTGCACGCAGTGTTCCTGCGGCACACCGGCCCAGCGCGGTACGGCCAGGCTGTCCCAGGCGCGCAGACGCCCCTTGAGCCGCGCCGCCTCGACCTTGTTCAGGCCCATCTGTCGATAGTGTTCGGCTTCGATCTCGCCGGCGGTCAGGGTCACGACCCAGGCTTCCTTGGCCTGACTGTACAGACCGTAGGCGGCCAGTTCGGCATCGTCAGCGTGCGGGGCGATGACCATCACCCGCTGCTGGCGGTAGTCCGGCTGCTCCAGCGCCCACAGCACCGGCTCGCCAGACACCCGGCAAAAGCGCCCGCGCAGGCGCAACTGGCCTTGCGACAGGGCCTGCGCCTGACCGCTGAGATTCAGATAGCGCAGGCCGTTGACGCCGCGCTCGAACGTCTGCGCATCGGGATGGGTGCCACCGGTCAACTCGACTCGCGGATCGAAGAAGCGTCCCAGCCAGCTGCTTTTAACCTTCACAGCGAGGATCAGCGTAGCGTCGTCCACCAGCATCACGCCCTCGTCGAGACGCAACTGTTCGCCGTTCAAATGCACCTTGGGCTGCGGGGTGAACGGCGGAAAGCTGTATTGGTAATCGTCTTTCGGCGAATAGAACAGGTGATCGGCAAACCACGCCTCATGGGCCATCCAGCCGAGCACCGCCAGCACCAGCGGCAGCCACCAGGCCACCAGCACGCCAAGGGCGATCAACACGATCAGTGCGATCAGCAGGCCGATTCGTTTGTTGCGCCGGTGACGCTTGAGCAGTTGCTGTTTGCGGCTCATGGGCTGACTCATACGGTGAAGACCGGCACAGGATTGCACCAGCGATCCTTGTATTCACGGTCGGCGCGACCGAAGGAAAAGCGCAGCGGCTTGTTCAGCGCTCGCGCCTGTTCCCAGGCACTTTGCGTGTTGAGGAAACTCAGGACGCTGCCGGGGCTGAACTCACGGGTTTCAGGATCGACACCGCCGTTGATGTACTCGACGCTGATCCACTCCGGTGCTTCGACGCGGTAGACCAGTTGAATGGCGATCGGCGCGTCGTTGAGGAAGATCACCGAACCGATCAACAGCTCGCGCAGCAGCTCGATGACTTCCGCCATCCGCGCCGCGCCAGTGGCCGGGAAACCCCAGCGGCGCTGGAACAGGTCGCAATAAATGGCTGCCAGTTCAGCACTCGAGAACTCACTGACCGGCCGCACCACGCCGCCCGCCTCTTCCAGCAGGCGCAGTTCACGACGCTGGTTGTAGCGAAACTTCTTCGACAGTTCTTCGGGCGTACGGGCCATGGCCAGTTGCTCGGTCTGCAACTTGAGGCCGCTGAAACGGTTTTCGTTGAGTGCCGACAGGTAGCGACCACGATGGCGCAGCGGCGCCTGGGCATCGGCGGCGGCCGGCAGGATCAGTTCGGCGTTGCCGAGGTCGAACAGGCCTTTCTTGCCGTTGCGCTTGAGCACGTCCTTGGACAAGGCCAGGTCGCGGCCCCAGGTCGGGATCGCGGCTTTGACTTCGCCCTGCTGCTCCCAGGCCAGATAGCGCACCGGAATGCCGGCCAGACCCGCCAGACGCTCGACCACCATGGGATGAGTCGCGACGCTGCCGCCAAAACGCTGCCAGGCCTGTGCATAAGTTGAGGCGTCAACGGGCGACCAGCCACGTTCGCGCCAGCCCTGAAATCGGTTGAGCATCAGCCCCTCGGTGCCAGATCGGTAACTTGCGGCAAATGCCAGAAGGTGTCGCGTACGGCGCGGTCGGAAAAGCGCTCGCGCAGGCGGTCGAACATCATCTCGGCGCATTGACGACGCTGCTGCTCGTCCATGCCGGCCAGATGTTTCAGCCCCTGGGCCAGATGTTCGGCATCGCCCAGCGGAAACAGAATCCCGACGCCTTCGACCACTTCCTTCGCCCCGCCGCACGCCGTGGCCAGCAACGGCACGCCGGCGGCCATGGCCTCCAGCAGCACCATGCCGAACGGTTCGTGGTCGGAGCTCAGGGCAAACACATCGAACGCCCGGAAGTAATTGCGCGCGTCCGGTACCTGACCGAGGAACAGCACACGATCACCGACGCCCAGTTCACGGGCCAACGCCTTGAGTTCATCCTCGAGACGGCCCTTGCCGAGAATCACCAACTGGCTGTTGGCCGGCAGACCGGGCAACGCCGCAGCAAAACCGTGCAGCAGCGTGGCCTGATCCTTGTCCGGGTGCAGACGTCCGACGTTGCCGACAATGAATGCATCCGCCGACAGACCGAGGGTCTCGCGGGCTTCACGGGCGGACACCTGACTCATCTGCAACGTCGGGACATCGATGCGGTTGTAGAGGGTCTGGATGCGCGCCACCGGCCATTTCGGCAGGCAGCGGCGCATGTCGTCGCGTACGGCATCGGACACGCCGAGCAGGCTCAGACGCTTGCGGAAAATGTGCGCAAACAGTTTGCGCGAACCGCGCTGGTAATCGCCAAACGCGTGATGCACGCCAATCACCGGCAGCGAAGTGCCGAGCAAGGCGATATAGATCGGCTTGAAGCGATGGGCGATGCAGAAACTGAAATTGCGGGAAGCGGCGATCTTGCGCAGATCGCCGATGGCGCCCAGCTTCAGGCCACGAATGGCCTTGGAGCTGTATTCCATGAACAACACTTCATCGGAGGCGCAGGCCGCGGCCACCTCGCTATCGGCCGGCCCGGTCAGAAAGACCGTGGTGACCCGATAACCGGTGCCCGCGAACAGGCTGGCGTACTGCCGCGCGCAGTCCAGGAACGGCCCGTCATAGCCGTGACAGAACTGCAGCACATGGCGTTCAGCCGAGCGTGTCATAAGCGTTAGCGCCTTCTTTGACCACCAGGATGTCTTCCATGATCAGGTACTGCAGATCCGAGCCGAAGAACATGTTCAGGGCGTCGGTCGGCGAGCAGATCATCGGTTCACCACGACGGTTGAGCGAGGTGTTCAGGGATACGCCGTTACCGGTCAGCACTTCCAGAGCCTTCATCATGTCGTAGTAGCGCGGATTGTACTCACGCTTGAGCACCTGGGCCCGGGACGTGCCGTCTTCGTGGACGACTTCCGGTACGCGGGTCTTCCACTCTTCAGCCACTTCGAAGGTGAAGGTCATGAACGGCGCCGGGTGATCGATCTTGATCATCTGTGGTGCCACGGTGTCGAGCATCGACGGGCAGAAAGGCCTCCAGCGCTCGCGGAACTTGATCTGGTGATTGATGCGGTCAGCCACGCCAGCCACGCTCGGGCAACCGATGATCGAACGACCGCCCAGTGCACGCGGACCGAACTCCATGCGGCCCTGGAACCAGGCCACCGGATTGCCATCGACCATGATTTTGGCGATCTGCTCCGGCATGTTGTCGAGCTTGCGCCAGGTTGGCTTGTTCTCGTGACGGGCGCACGCGGCGATCACGTCTTCGTTGCTGTACGACGGGCCGAGGTAGACGTGTTCCATCTTCTCGACCGGCACGCCACGGGCGTTCGACACATAGGCAGCTGCGCCGACTGCGGTGCCGGCATCGCCGGAGGCAGGCTGTACGAACAGTTCCTTGACGTCGTCACGGGCGATGATTTTCTGGTTGAGCTTGACGTTCAGCGCACAGCCACCGGCGTAGGCCAGCTTGCCGGTTTCCTTGAGCACGTCGCCCAGGTAGTAGTCGATCATCTGCAGCGCGATTTTTTCGAACAGCGCCTGAATGCTGGCGGCGTAGTGGATGTACGGCTCGTCGGCGATGTCGCCTTCGCGCTTCGGACCCAACCACTCGATCAGCTTCGGCGAGAAGTAGTAACCCTTGCCCTTCTCTTTATAACGACGCAGGCCGATCACGTTGGCGTAATCGGTATTGATCACCAGCTCGCCGTTCTCGAACGAGGCCAGGCGCGAGAAATCGTATTTGCTGGCGTCGCCGTACGGCGCCATGCCCATGACCTTGAACTCGCCATCGAGCATGTCGAAACCGAGGAACTCGGTGATCGCGCCATACAGGCCGCCGAGGGAGTCCGGATCGAAGAATTCCTTGATCTTGTGGATCTTGCCGTTCTCGCCATAACCGAAGAAGGTCGTGGCGTACTCGCCCTTGCCGTCGATGCCGAGGATCGCGGTTTTCTCTTTGAAACCCGAGCAGTGGTAGGCGCTGGAAGCGTGGGCCAGGTGGTGTTCAACCGGCTCGATCTTGATTTTCTTCGGATCGAAGCCCAGTTGCTCCAGGCACCAGACGATTTTGTTGCGATAGCGCTTGTAGCGACGGTTGCCCATCAGGATGGCGTCGAGTGCACGGTCCGGGGCGTACCAGTAACGCTTGGCGTACTGCCAGCGAGCCTTGCCGAAAATGCTGATCGGAGCGAACGGAATCGCCACCACGTCAACGTCGGACGGCTTGATGCCGGCCTGCTCCAGACAGAACTTCGCCGATTCGTAGGGCATGCGGTTCTTTGCATGTTTATCGCGTACGAAGCGCTCTTCCTCAGCCGCCGCGACCAGCTTGCCGTCGATGTACAAGGCTGCTGAAGGATCATGGCTAAGGGCGCCGGACAGGCCAAGAATCGTCAATGCCACAGGGGTCTAGCCTCTTTAGTCTGCATTCAGGCGCGATGCGCCTTGAAAAATGATGTGCCCTCGCACCGGGCGAGAGACAGCTAAAGGGCGGGATTATAGCGTAAACGTGGCGGGAATGACCCTGTGCGAATTGCCCCATGTCGTTCAACCCACAGAACCCTTGTCCATGGGCCTATCCACGGCCTGGCCGCCAATAAATACTGATATTCCCGTCCACCGCCTGGCGATAGATCGTATACGGCAAAAACGCCGTGTCGAAGACGCCGGACAGGGTCAGGTCGAGCAGGACGACCGGCACCAGAATGCCGGTAGGGTCGGGCGGCGCGTGCAGCAGGCAGAAATCATGGGCAAGCCCGCTGTAGAGGCGCGGAATCGACTGACAGTAGGTTTTCTGTTTGCGCAGGCCACGCGTGGCAGCCGCGTCGTCCTGCAACACCGTGACAGCGGTGCCGCAGCCGGACAACGCCAGGAAACATGCGCCAAGGGTAATAGCGTTTTTGATGGTCAAGATTTGCCCTCCGGGATCGTCGGGGCAAACTAGCATCGGGGTTTTGCAAAGGGCAGTTCATGGGTTCCGGAAAGGCCGTAGGACAAGTCACAAGGATTTGTCGCTACAACCCTCACCCGGATTCAACTGCAGAAATGCCCTACACGCTGGCGAAAGTAATCATGCAGCGCCCGACACATCCCTGGGCAAACGCTGATCAATCACCTGATACAGCGCACTGTTCTCAGGCCAGTTGCGCATGAACCGCGCGCGATCCCGGGCATAGGCCGGGGCGAAACTGCCCAGCGAGCCGTGCTGGCACATCGAATCCAGATCGATCAGCGCCCAGCGGTCTTCCTGCCAGAACAGGTTGTGCCCCTTGAAGTCGCCGTGGCTGATACGTTCGGCGATCAGCCGGGCAAACAGTTGGTCCAGGGCCTGCAATTCGGCTTCCGGCGCCGCGCCGCTTTCGACGTAAGGCGCAAAACGCTCGATGATGTCCGGCCCGGCCAGGTACTCGGTGATCAGATAGGCCTTGCTGCGCAGCCAGAAAAACCGTGTTTCCAGCACCGCCAGCGGTTTTGGCGTGGCGATGCCGAGGAACATCAGACGATTGCCTTCGCGCCAGGAGTGCCAGGCGCGGCTCGGACGCCAGAAACGCTTGAGCCAATGGGCAAAATTCTTGATGTTGTAACGCTTGATCACCAGCGCACGCCCGGCAACCTCGACCTTGCCGACACTGGCCGCGCCGCCGGTTTTGTACAGGTGGCCCTGATCGAGCAAGGCATCGGCCTGCTCCAGCACCGGCTGCATCGCGGACTCTTCCTCGCGGCGAATTGCCCGCAAACCAAAAGCACCGCGCTTGACGCTGAACAGCGTGCATTCACGACCGACCTTGATCAGGTAATCCTTCAAGCGCCAGGCGCGCACCTTGTCGATCTGCTTTTGCAAGGCTTCCAGTGGCAGCGCGTGTTCGCTGTTGCTCAGCAGGTAATACACCAGCAATTCTTCGGTGAACGGCTCGAGCGACTTGGGCAACTGGGCAAAGAACACCCCGAGATTTTCCAGCACTTTCTGCCGGGACAACGGCTGGCCAACAGTCTCCGCACGGATACCCGCGCCATCAATCAAATACAGATGACCGCCGTGGCGCAGCAGGTTGTCCAGGTGCAGGTCTTCCTGCCACAGGCCCTTGCCGTGCAACTGACCGATCGCGCCGAGCGCTTCGGCCAGCACCGCCGATTGTTCATCCGCCAAAACCGGCAGGGATTCGACCTTGCTCCAGGCATCACCCAGGCTTTCGGCGCCTTCAAGGAACTCGAACAGCAACCAGCCGCCTTCGCCATCCTTCAGGCCATCGGCCAGCAACAACGGCGTGGTCATGCCCTGAGCGGCGAGCAACTTCACGCCTTCCAGTTCACGCTGAAAGTGCCGCGCGGCCTTGTTGCCGACCAGCAATTTGGCCAGCACCGGACGTCCGCGCCACACACCGGCACCGACGTAACGCTGCCCCGGCAACACCCGCAACAGACTGAGCAATTGCAAATCGGCAGCGCCCGCCGCATCGGCCAGCGAAACCGTCAGCGGCAGACTCGGCGTGCGCCCGGCATTTTTCAGGTCGGACAGCTGCATCAGCGGGTCTCCTTGCGACTGCGCCGCGCAGTCAGCCGCGTGACCCAGGCATCCACCAGCGAACTGTCCGTCGCCTGATCGAGATACGCCGCCAGCAGCTCACGCAATTGCGCTTCGCTCCACTCCGGCGCACGGCGCAGCAGTGGCTCCAGGTCCTTGACCCGGTCACGCAGGCCGAACAGCAACGGGCGGGTCTTTTCCAGGTCAATCAACTGCGCCAGATAGCCATCGCCCTCGGCGCGCAGAAAAATGTGCTTGGGATAGAAGCAGCCGTGTACCTGACGCATGCCGTGGAGGTGGCGCGCCAACAGTCCGCAAGACTTGAGAATTGCCGATTGCTGCGCAACCTCCAGGTCCGACCAGCGCTGCAACAGCGAATCGAGATCGTCCCAGCCGTCCAGCGCGCGGGTCAGCAGGATCGCTCGGACTTCGCCGTTGACCTTGCGCTCACCGAAGAACGCCGCCTGCAACGCCGGAATGCCAAGCTTGTTGTAACGACTGATGTTGCGAAACTCCCGGGCGAACGTCGGCTCGCCGAATGGCGCGTGCAAGGTGCGGGTCAGGTAATTGCACTGGCGCTTGAGGTAATAGCCATGCCCTTCCAGCTCCAGACGAAACACGCTGCTCCAGCCGCCGCCATCGGTGTTGGGCTCATCCACGGCGTCGAGCTGCTTGGACCACAGCGCATCGAACGTGCCGAGACCATTGCGCTCCAGGAGCGCACGGTCTTCAGCAGCCAGAAAATCAGTCATTCGCGTCCCTCGAAAAATCTCACCACGTGGCGAATCCGTTGCTTGTCGGCGGCATTCAGCCGATCACATCCACGGTATTGCAGGTAGAAGCGCAGGCGCTGGGTGTTCGACAGGTGATACTTGGCGACCTTGTCGAGGCAGGCCAGATCCTTGGTGATCCGGTACTTGAGCCAGAAACCGCGCCAGAAATCGCCGTTCGGGCAGTCGATTAAAAACAGCTGCGCCTGATCGTCGATCAGCAGGTTGCGCCACTTCAGATCGTTATGGGTGAAGCGGTGGTCGTGCATGACGCGGGTATAACCGGCCAGTTGCCGGCTGACGCCGTCGACCCAGGCGCGATCCTTGAGCTTGGGATCGTTGCGCTCGGCCAGTGCCGACAGGTCTTCGGTGCGCGGCAGTTCACGGGTGATCATCGCCCCGCGATCGTAAGCCATGCCTTTGCGTTCCAGCCCCCACGCCACGACTTCAGCCGTGGGAATGCCCCACTTGGCGAAGCGCTTGAGGTTTTGCCACTCCATCTTCACCCGGGGCTTGCCCAGATAACGCCGCAGGCCCTTGCCGGCACCGCTGTAGCGCTTGACGTAATAGTTGACGCCGTTGAGCTGCACGCGAATGACTTCGGACAAGGGATCGCGGGTCAGGCGCTCGCCCTGAAGGGCGAATACCGCTTCGAGGCTACCGAAATACTGCGCAAGTTCACGGTACTCAGGCTCCAGATTCCAACCCGCCATCAGAGCGCATCCCCGTAGCGTTGCTTGCGCGCGTAGAGCTTGTTGGCCTTGCCTTCGAGCCAGCTCAGCAACGGCGCTTCTTCAGCCAGGATCTGGCGCAGCGGTTGCTGGAAGTAGCCTTTGAGGAAGCGCAATTTGTCACGACGGGTCAGGCCGATGTCCAGCGCAGAGAAGTACAGCGCCGCCAGATCCTTGTTGCGCCAGCGCTGGGTGATCGCCGGACGGGTCTGGGCACGGTGCAGGTCGATCACCGAGAGTTTGAAATCTTCCGGGGTGACCGGTTTGTCGGTGTGCAGCAGAAAGTGGCAGATGTAGCAGTCGCGGTGATTGACCCCGGCGCGGTGCATCATGCCGGTCATGCGCGCAACCTCGGCGATCAGCGCCCGCTTGAGTTTCGGCTGCGGTGGCTGCTTGACCCAGTCGATGCTGAAGTCTTCGAGACTGATGGTCGGCGCCAGTTCTTCGGTGACGATGAACGAATGCTGATCCGCCGGGTTGCTGCCCTTCTCGCCGTACGCGACGGCGGTCATGGTCGGCACACCGACTTCCTGCAAACGCTGGATGGCTTTCCACTCCTGGCCCGCGCCGAGTACCGGCAGCTTGGCGGTCAGCAGGTTCTTGAAGATCTCGCCCCAGCCGATACCGCGGTGAATCTTGACGAAAAAGCCATTGCCGTCGACTTCCGTGCGCAACGTCCGGCGGGCTTCCAGCTCGCGGTACACCTCGCCCTGCAAGCCCTCGACCTCGGCGAACGGGTCGCGCCCGGCCCACAGGCTCTTGAACGGTTCAGCCAGCATCAACTTCATTTAAGCGTGCTCCGCCAGAATCACATCGGCCGCGTGCTGCGGCATGCTGTAGAGGTCGGCCGTCTCGGCGAAGGCCAGACCGTTGCGGCTCCAGGCCGCCCGTGCAGCGTCGTCGTTCAACATGTCAGTCAGGTATTGCGTCAGTTGCGTCTGATCAAACGGCTCGTCCAGCACGCGCCCGGCATCGGCCTCGGCAATGTAATGGGCATAACCGCAGACCGCGCTGACCAGCACCGGCAACCCGGCGACCAGCGCTTCAAGCAGCACCGTGCCGGTGTTTTCGTTGTACGCCGGGTGAATCAACAGATCGGCGCCGAGCAGGAAACGCGGGATATCGCTGCGCCCCTTGAGGAACGTCACGTTGTCGCCCAGGCCCAGCGTTGCACTCTGCATCTGGAACAATTTGGGGTCATCCTGGCCGATTACAAACAGCCGGGTGCGTGTCTTCAGCTCGGCAGGCAGCGCGGCCAGCGCTTTCAGGCTGCGATCGACGCCCTTGGTCTTGAACCCGGAGCCGATCTGCACCAGCAGCAGTTCGTCGTCCTTGAGGTTGAATTCGGCGCGGAAACCGGCGCGAATCTGGTCGGCATCCGCCGGACGGCGACGATCCTGAGCGATACCCGGCGGCAGCAGGTGGAAGCGCTCCAGCGGCGTGTCGTAATGCTTGATGAACAGCGGCTGCTGGACTTCGGAAATCATCAGCACTTCGGTTTTCGCATCCTTGGCGAACACGGCGCGCTCGTATTCGGCGAAGTGGCGGTAGCGGCCCCAGCGGCGATACAGCGAATGGCGCAAGTTCTGCGCCTTGTCTTCGAAGCACCCGTCAGCGGCGTAATAGACGTCCAGCCCCGGCATCTTGTTGAAGCCGATCAGGCGATCCACCGGGCGTTTGGCCAGGTCCGCTTCCATCCACGCGCTGAGTTTTTCGTTGCGCCGATGATTGAAGAACGCCTTGACCGGCGCCACCAGCACTTCGAAACCGGGCGGCACGTCACCTTCCCAGATCAGGGTGTAGACGCGAATTTGATGGCCGCGCTTCTGGCATTCGAGGGCGATGCGCATGAAATCGCGCTGCAAACCGCCGAACGGGAAATATTTGTACAGGACAAAAGCCAATTGCATCAGCGCAGCTCCTCAGCCATCAACAACGTGCTCAGTCGGCTGGCAACACGCTCGGGATTCAGACGCGTGAAGCACAGGGGCCACTCGCGTTTCAGGTCAAACTGACGGGCATCCTGCGCGGTCGGTTGATACGTACATTTCTTTTGCAGGCACGGCGCGCACGGGAAATCGCTGCCGAGGTGAATCTGCAGCTCGCCGTAGGCGCCGGTCAGGCCCGGATTGGTCGGGCCGAACAGGGAAATCGTCGGCACATCCAGCGCTGCGGCCAGATGGCCGAGACCGGTGTCCACCGCGACGCAGGCCTGGGCGCCGGCCAGCACCTTGCCGACCCCGGCCAGGTTCAGCTTCGGCAGCACTTCGGCGTGTTTGAAACCGGCGGCGATGCGCTCGGCCCGTGCCTTTTCCAGCGGGTTGCCCCACGGCAGTCTGATCCCGACGCCGAGGTAGCCGACTCGCTCGGTCAGCTCGCGCCAGTAGGCCTCCGGCCAGTGTTTGGTGTCCCAGGTGGTGCCGTGGAGGAACACCACGTAGGCATTCTTGCGCGGCAATTCGACCAGGCGCTCAACGTTGAGGCCGTAATCGCCCAGCCCCTTGGGCAAGTCGTAACCCAAAGCAATCGCGAACAACTGGCGCACGCGCTCGACGGCGTGCTGCCCACGGGCCACCGCCAGTTTGCGGTCATAAAAACGCGCGGCGATCGGCTCACGGGCCGAGCCCTTGTCGAGACCGGCCACCGGAGCTTTGACGTAGCGAGTCAGCCAGGCACTTTTCAGCAGGCCCTGAGCATCGATCACCAGGTCATATTTGTTCGCCCGAACGGATTGCTTGAAACGCTTCCATTCGCCGCTGGTGATGGTTTTCCAGAGGTTTTTGCGCCAGCGGCGGATCGCCACCGGAATCACCTTGCCCACGGCCGGGTGCCAGGTCGGAATCTCGGCGAAACCTTCTTCCACCACCCAGTCGAACTTGATCCCGGGAATCGCCCGGGCGGCGTCGGTCAGCGCCGGTAACGCATGAATCACGTCGCCCAGCGATGAAGTCTTGATCAGCAATACCCGCAAGTTAATGAACCTCGACCACAGAGCCCTGCAAACGCTGCAAGGCATCGTTGACCGCGTCCGGCATCAGCTGGCGCAGGCAGTTGTAATGGCCGAAACGGCAGGTGCGATCGAAGCAAGGGCTGCAATCGAGGCCCAGACGGACGATTTCCACGTGCTCGGCCAGTGGTGGGGTAAAACCCGGCGAGGTCGAACCGTAGACCGCCACCAAAGGGCGATTCAGCGCAGCAGCCACGTGCATCAGGCCGGAGTCGTTGGAGACCACCGAGTCGGCGCAGGACATCAGGTCGATGGCCTCGGCCAGCGAAGTGCCGCCGCTGAGGTTCACCGATTCCTCGCGCAGCCCCGGAATCAGCCGCGCGCGGATGTCTTCACCGACCGCGTGATCGTTCTTCGAACCGAACAGCCAGACCTGCCAGCCTTCGCGAATCCGCGCCTCGGCGACCTTGGCGTAATGCTCGGACGGCCAGCGCTTGGCTTCGCCGAACTCGGCACCGGGGCACAACACCAGCACCGGGCGGTCGAGGGTCAGGCCGAACCTGGCCAGCGCCGCCTCGCGGGTGACCGGGTCGATTTGCAGGCTCGGGCGTGGATAGGGTTTCGGCAGCTCGGCATTCGGCTCGTAAGCCAGCGCCATGAAACGCTCGATCATCAGCGGATAACGTTCTTTATCCAGCGTGCGCACGTCATTGAGCAGGCCATAGCGGAATTCGCCGCGCCAGCCGGTGCGCTTCGGGATGCCGGCGAAGAACGGCACCAGCGCCGACTTCAACGAGTTCGGCAGCAGGATCGCCTGGTCGTACTGGCCGGCCAGGGATTTGCCGATCCGCCGACGGGTCGCCAGCTCCAGCGCGCCGTGGCCGAGCGGGAAGCTCAAGGCCTTGCGCACTTCGGGCATGCGTTCGAGGATCGGCCGACTCCACTCGGGGGCCAGCACGTCGATTTCGCACTGCGGGTGGCGCTGCTTGAGACACTGAAACAGTGTCTGCGCCATCACCATGTCACCGACCCAACTGGGCCCAACGATCAGAATATTCATGTGGTTTCCATAAACGAACCGGGGAGGCCTTACGCCTCCCCGTCTCGAGAATCAGCTTAGCCCCAGCTCACGCCAGATCCGCATCACCTGCCGCCGTTCGTCCGCGAACTGATCGCCCGGTATCACCCCGGCGTCCTTCTGCAAGGCCTGCCGGTGGGCAGCGGAACGATAGGCCTTGTAGGCCTCGCGCAACAGACTGGCATCTTCGGCAGGCATCAGCCTTTCGTGTTCCAGCTCTTCCAGAATGCGGATATTGTCCGTCCAGCGCAGCAACGGCGGGTGGGCCTGCGACCACGCCAGGGCCGCGTATTGCACCATAAATTCAATATCGACGATACCTCCGGCGTCCTGCTTGAGGTCGAACGGCGCCGTGGCCTCGAAGGCATTCGCCCCGGTACCGGCGGCGGTGCTCTTGCTGCCGAGGTTATCGCGCATCTTGGCGCGCATCTCGCTCACTTCCTGTTGCAGTTTCGCCAGATCCCGCGCCTTGCCCAGCACCTGGGCCCGGACGTTCTCGAACGCCTGGCCGACATCCTGGCTGCCCACCAGCACCCGGGCTCGCACCAGGGCCTGATGTTCCCAGGTCCAGGCTTCGTTTTCCTGATAGCGCGCAAATGCGCCGAGCGAACTGACCAATAACCCGGACGCCCCGGACGGACGCAGGCGCATGTCCACTTCGTACAGCTGGCCGGAGTTGGTCTGCGCCGTCAGCAAGTGGATGATCCGCTGGCCGAGCCGGGTGAAGAACTGCGTGCCATCGATGGGTTTCGGGCCATCGGTTTCGGCCTGCTGATCGCCATCGTGGATGAACACCAGATCCAGGTCCGAACCATGCCCCAACTCGATCCCGCCGACTTTCCCATAACCGACAATGATGAAGCCGGGATCGCACAGCGTGCCATCGGTGCGCAGCGGCGTGCCGTACTTGGCCACGGTCTGGCGCCAGGCCAGGGCCAGCACTTGTTCCAGAATCGCCTCCGCCAGCCAGGTCAGGTAATCGCTGACTTTCATCAACGGCAGGCTGCCGGCGATTTCCGAGGCGGCGACGCGCAAGCGGTGCGCCAGTTTGAAATGGCGCAGGGCCTCCATCTGTTGTTCAAGGTCGTCTTCCGGGATTCGTGTCAGGCGCTCGCGCAACTCGGCGGCCAGTTCCGGCGCCAGCGGCGGCTTGAACAGACGACCTTCGTTGAGCAATTCATCGAGCAGCAGCGGGAAACGGGTGATCTGTTCGGCGATCCACGGACTGGCGGCGCACAACGTCAACAAGCGGCGCAGCGCGCCGGGGTTTTCTGTCAATAGCACCAGATAAGCCGAACGCCGGGCCACCGCTTCGACCAGCGGCAGCACCCGCTCCAGCACCAGATCGGGATTTTCATGCTCCACCGCCTGAGCGAGCAGGCGCGGAATAAAGGCATCGAGACGTTCGCGCCCCAGACGCTGCATCGCCCGCAGTTGCGGGCTGGTACGCAGGCTCGCCAGCGCCCTCAGGGCCTTGGTTGCGTCGGCGAAACCGCCCTCCTCCAGTTGGCGACAGGCCGCCTCTTCGTCCTGGGCCTCTTCCCACAGCGGCAGCCATTCGCCGCCAACCACCACTTCACTCTCGACGCCCGCGTCCTCGTCGGGATCGGCGATCACTTGCGCGAAGTGCCAGGCCACGCGACCGCGCCAGAACATCAGCTTCTCGTGGAACGCCTCCCAGTCGGCGAAACCGAGCATGAACGCGATACGCGCCTGATCCTGAGCGCTGTCCGGCAGCATCTGGGTCTGGCGGTCGGCAATCGCCTGGATCGCGTGTTCGGTGTAACGCAGGAATTCGTAACCTTCGCGCAGCTCGCCGATCACCGCCGGCGGCAGATAGCCCTGCCCTTCGAGCGTGCTCAACACCTTTAATAGAGGCCGCTGTTGCAGACTCAGGTCGCGACCGCCGTGAATCAGTTGAAAGGCCTGGGCGATGAACTCGACTTCACGGATACCGCCGGAGCCAAGCTTGATGTTGTCGGCCATGCCCTTGCGCCGCACTTCCTGCTGGATCAGCTGCTTCATGGTGCGCAGCGCTTCGATCGCCGAGAAGTCCAGATAGCGCCGGTACACGAACGGCCGCAGCATTTCCTGCAATTGCTCGCCCGCCACCTGATCGCCGGCCACCACCCGCGACTTGATCATCGCGTAGCGTTCCCAGTCGCGGCCCTGATCCTGGTAATACTGCTCCAGCGCATTGAAACTCAGCACCAGCGCGCCGGACGATCCATACGGGCGCAGGCGCATGTCGACGCGGAACACGAAACCGTCGACAGTGATCGGATCGAGCGCCTTGATCAGGCGCTGGCCGAGGCGGATGAAGAATTCCTGGTTGTCCAGCGGGCGCTTCACGCCGACGGTTTCGCCGCCCTCGGGGTAGGCGAAGATCAGGTCGATGTCCGAGGACAGGTTCAGCTCGACCGCGCCGAGCTTGCCCATGCCGAGGATCACCATTTGCTGTGGTTCGCCGCTGCGCCGGCCGGTCGGCGTGCCGAACTGGTCGCAATGGCGGCGGTACAACCATTGATAGGCCTGGTCGATGCTGGCATCGGCCATGTCCGAGAGATCGCGGCAGGTCTGCACCAGATCGGCCTGACGGTTGAGGTCGCGCCAGATGATCCGCACCTGATGCCGGGCGCGCTGACGGCGCAGGACGCGGCCCAGTTCATCTTCGGTCTGCGCGGTGCTGACCGCCTGTGCGATCTGCCCACACAATTCGCCGGGGGCGAATGGCCGGTCAAGTTCGCCGGACTGCACCAGCGACAACAACATCAAAGGGTCACGAACGCTCTGTTCAATGACGAAATCGCTGGCGGCACTGACGCGGGCGAACTGCGCCCAGCGTTCCGGCGTCCAGGACGAGAAGCCGTGATCGTCTTCCAGTTGCGCGACGGCCGTACGGAACGACTGCTCCGATCGGCTGACCAACGGCAGGAGAATGGCGGGCAGTTCGGCAAGCGCGGGCAGGGTCATGGTCTATCCTTGATCGGCGTGTAAATGGCCGCTTGTAGTGATGAATGAAAAACCGCTACGCGAAGGACTGTCGAACAAAAGTGAGAAATAGCTGAAATTTCTTTTTCTTTGGCAGTCAGCATCAAACTTTCACCTTTTTCGGATAGCTAAAGACTAACCTTAACGATTATTCTCACAACGCAGTTGGAGGCCACAAGCCTTTCATCTGTAGTTTTACTACTCGTCTATACATTCGAAAGGCTGAAATGCCGGATGATTTGTAGTAAAACTACACGCCGCCGGAACAACCTGTCGGCAATCCAAGAATTTTAAATCGTCTGCCCACAAGGCCAGTCGCAAACTCAGGCAACCGATTCTGGAAGCCTTTCCGCCCTGGAGCAAGCCATGCAAGACCTCGATCCCGTCGAAACCCAGGAATGGCTGGACGCCCTGGAATCGGTTCTCGACAAAGAAGGCGAAGACCGTGCTCACTATCTGATGACCCGTATGGGTGAACTGGCGACCCGCAGCGGTTCGCAGCTCCCTTACGCGATCACCACGCCTTACCGCAACACGATCCCCGTTACCCACGAAGCACGCATGCCTGGCGACCTGTTCATGGAACGCCGCATTCGCTCGCTGGTACGCTGGAACGCGATGGCCATGGTAATGCGTACGAACCTGAAAGATTCTGACCTGGGTGGTCACATCTCCAGCTTCGCTTCCAGTGCGACCCTGTACGACATCGGCTTCAACTACTTCTTCCAGGCCCCGACCGACGAACACGGCGGCGACCTCATCTACTTCCAGGGCCACACCTCGCCAGGCGTTTACGCCCGTGCCTTCATGGAAGGCCGCATCACCGAAGACCAGATGAACAACTTCCGCCAGGAAGTCGACGGTCAGGGCCTGTCGTCCTACCCGCACCCTTGGCTGATGCCTGACTTCTGGCAGTTCCCGACCGTATCGATGGGTCTGGGGCCGATCCAGGCGATCTACCAGGCACGCTTCATGAAGTACCTGGAACACCGCGGTTTCATCCAGCCGGGCAAACAGAAAGTCTGGTGCTTCCTGGGCGACGGCGAGTGCGACGAGCCGGAATCCCTGGGCGCGATCTCCCTGGCCGGCCGCGAGAAGCTGGACAACCTGATCTTCGTCATCAACTGCAACCTGCAGCGCCTCGACGGCCCGGTTCGCGGCAACGGCAAGATCATCCAGGAACTCGAAGGCGTGTTCCGCGGTGCTCAGTGGAACGTGACCAAAGTCATCTGGGGCCGTTTCTGGGACCCGTTGCTGGCCAAGGACGTCGACGGCATCCTGCAACGTCGCATGGACGAAGTCATCGACGGCGAGTACCAGAACTACAAAGCCAAAGACGGCGCGTTCGTTCGCGAGCACTTCTTCAACACGCCTGAGCTCAAGGCGATGGTTGCCGATCTGTCCGACGACGAGATCTGGAAACTCAACCGTGGCGGCCACGACCCGTACAAGGTCTACGCGGCGTACCACGAAGCAGTCAACCACAAGGAACAACCGACCGTCATCCTGGCCAAGACCATCAAGGGTTACGGTACCGGTGCGGGCGAAGCGAAGAACACCGCGCACAACACCAAGAAAGTCGACGTCGACAGCCTGAAGCTGTTCCGCGACCGCTTCGACATCCCGGTAAAAGACGAAGAGCTGGAAAACCTGCCGTTCTTCAAGCCGGAGCCAAACAGCGCCGAAGCCCGTTACCTGGCCGAGCGCCGTGCCGCACTGGGCGGTTTCGTGCCTCAGCGTCGCGCCCAGAGCTTCAGCGTGCCGACTCCGGACCTGGACACCCTCAAGGCGATCCTCGACGGTTCCGGCGACCGTGAAATTTCCACCACCATGGCCTTCGTGCGGATCCTCGCGCAACTGGTCAAGGACAAGGAAATCGGCCCGCGCATCGTGCCGATCATCCCGGACGAAGCCCGTACCTTCGGTATGGAAGGCATGTTCCGTCAGCTGGGCATCTACTCGTCCGTCGGCCAGCTCTACGAGCCAGTCGATAAAGACCAGGTGATGTTCTACAAGGAAGACCAGAAAGGTCAGATCCTTGAAGAAGGCATCAACGAAGCGGGCGCCATGAGTTCCTTCATCGCCGCCGGTACTTCGTACTCCAGCCACAACCAGCCAATGCTGCCGTTCTACATCTTCTACTCGATGTTCGGCTTCCAGCGCATCGGCGACCTGGCCTGGGCTGCCGGCGACAGCCGTACCCGTGGCTTCCTGATCGGCGGCACCGCCGGCCGTACCACCCTGAACGGTGAAGGCCTGCAGCACGAAGACGGTCACAGCCACCTGCTGGCTGCCACCATCCCGAACTGCCGCACCTACGATCCGACCTACGGCTACGAGCTGGCGGTGATCATTCAGGACGGCATGAAGAAGATGACCGAAGAGCAACAGGACATCTTCTATTACATCACCGTGATGAACGAGTCCTACCAGCAGCCAGCCATGCCGGCCGGTGCCGAAGAAGGCATCAAGAAAGGCATGTACCTGCTCGAAGAAGACACTCGCGACGCGGCGCACCACGTACAGCTGATGGGCTCCGGCACCATCCTGCGTGAAGTGCGTGAAGCGGCGAAGATCCTGCGTGAAGAGTTCAACATCGGCGCCGACGTATGGAGCGTCACCAGCTTCAACGAACTGCGTCGCGACGGCCTGGCCGTAGAGCGCAGCAACCGTCTGAAACCTGGCCAGAAGCCTAAACAAAGCTACGTCGAAGAATGCCTGAGCGGCCGTAAGGGTCCGGTCATCGCATCGACCGACTACATGAAGCTGTTCGCCGAGCAGATCCGTCAGTGGGTACCGTCCAAGGAATTCAAAGTCCTGGGCACCGACGGTTTCGGCCGCAGCGACAGCCGCAAGAAACTGCGTCATTTCTTCGAAGTCGACCGTCATTTCGTGGTGTTGGCAGCCCTGGAAGCACTGGCTGACCGTGGTGATATCGAACCTAAAGTCGTGGCCGAGGCCATCACCAAGTTCGGCATCGACCCGGAAAAACGCAACCCACTGGACTGCTGAGGAGAAACTCTGTGAGCGAACTCATTCGCGTACCTGACATCGGCAGCGGTGAAGGTGAAGTAATCGAACTGTTTGTGAAGGTCGGCGACCGTATCGAAGCCGACCAGAGCATCCTGACCCTGGAATCGGACAAGGCCAGCATGGAAGTGCCGGCCCCGAAGGCCGGCGTCATCAAGAGCCTGAAAGTGAAGCTGGGCGATCGCCTGAAAGAAGGCGACGAACTGCTGGAACTGGAAGTCGAGGGCGCCGCGCAAGCGGCCCCTGCTCCGGCTGCCGCTCCTGCCGCCAAGGCCGAAGCTGCACCGGCCGCCGCGCCTGCACCGGCTGCGCCTGCCGCAGCCCCTGCTGCCGCTTCGGTTCAGCAAGTGCACGTGCCGGACATCGGTTCGTCGGGCAAGGCCCAGATCATCGAGATCCAGGTCAAGGTCGGTGACACCGTCGAGGCTGATCAGTCGCTGATCACCCTGGAATCCGACAAGGCGAGCATGGAAATCCCGTCGCCTGCCGCTGGCGTGGTCAAGGCCATCAGCGTCAAGCTGAACGACGAAGTCGGCACTGGCGACCTGATCCTGGATCTGGAAGTGGCGGGTGCTGCAACCCCTGCTGCGGCCGCTCCGGCCCAGGCTGCCGCTCCAGCCGCTGCCGCTGCGCCGGCGCCTGCCGCTGCTCCAGCCGCACCGGTTGCCGACAGTGTTCAGGACATCCACGTTCCGGACATCGGCTCGGCCGGCAAGGCCAAGATCATCGAAGTGCTGGTCAAGGCTGGCGACAACGTTGAAGCCGACCAGTCGCTGATCACCCTGGAATCCGACAAGGCGAGCATGGAAATCCCGTCGCCTGCCGCCGGCGTGGTGGAAAGCGTTTCCATCAAGCTGGACGACGAAGTCGGTACTGGCGACCTGATCCTCAAGCTGAAAGTCAAAGGCGCCGCTCCGGCTGCTGCCCCGGCTCCAGCTGCCGCTGCTGCACCGAGCGCTCCAGCACCAGCCGCTGCTGCTCCGGCCGCCGCTGCACCTGCTGCTGCCGCTCCGGTTGCCGCTCCTGCCAAGCCGGGCGCCAAGGTTCACGCCGGCCCTGCCGTGCGTCAGCTGGCTCGCGAATTCGGCGTCGAGCTGAGTGCCGTTGGCGCCAGCGGTCCGCACGGTCGCATCCTGAAAGAAGACGTGCAGGTGTACGTCAAAGCCATGATGCAGAAGGCCAAGGAAGCACCGGCCGCTGCGGCTGGCGCAACCGGTGGCGCGGGCATCCCGCCGATTCCGGTCGTCGATTTCAGCCGTTTCGGCGAAATCGAAGAAGTGCCGATGACCCGCCTGATGCAGGTCGGCGCCGCCAACCTGCACCGCAGCTGGCTGAACGTGCCGCACGTCACGCAATTCGACTCGGCGGATATCACCGAGTTGGAAGCGTTCCGCACCGCCCAGAAAGCCGTTGCAGAGAAGGCCGGCGTCAAGCTGACCGTTCTGCCGCTGCTGCTCAAGTCCTGCGCCCACCTGCTCAAGGAACTGCCGGACTTCAACAGCTCGCTGGCACCAAGCGGCAAGGCGATCATCCGCAAGAAATACGTGAACATCGGCTTCGCCGTCGACACCCCGGATGGCCTGCTGGTACCGGTCATCAAGAACGTCGACCAGAAGAGCCTGCTGCAACTGGCCGCCGAGGCCGCTTCCCTGGCTGAAAAAGCCCGGACCAAGAAGCTCTCGTCGGACGAGATGCAAGGCGCCTGCTTCACCATTTCCAGCCTCGGCCACATTGGCGGCACCGGCTTCACGCCGATCGTCAACGCGCCGGAAGTGGCGATCCTCGGTGTTTCCAAGGCAACCATCCAGCCAGTCTGGGACGGCAAAGCCTTCCAGCCGAAACTGATGCTGCCACTGTCGCTGTCCTACGATCACCGTGTGATCAACGGCGCCGCTGCTGCACGCTTCACCAAGCGTCTGAGCGACCTGCTGGCGGACATCCGCACCATCCTGCTGTAAAGCGTTCGGCCCTCCGGCAACGGAGGGCCGAACGTGTTCCACGTTTTCGAGCGCCACACGCTCGTACCTCAACCCCGTCAGTTTGGCGGGGCTTTTTTTTGCCTGAAATAACGGCCGCCTGAACTTTTCCCACAAAGGGTGCTGATATAAGCCACGAACTTAGTCCATTTCCTATCGATATTTTTCAGCAGCAGGCAACTAACCTTGGCGAATAAAAGTTGCACCAATAAACCCGAGCAACTTAGTTCATAACCAATACTTATTCGAATGGATTCGAACATGCACAAACCTACTGTCGGCCCGATCATCGGCCACACAACAACTAATCAGGCGCGGATTTTTATTCGTGGTGAACTGCAACATAACGCGGCCGTATTTGCCGGTATTCGTTATCGGTCACTGGATTCGAAACAATGGCAACCCGGTCAGTTTGTCAAACTTGATTCAACCCGCGACATGACGGAAGTGCTCGTACTCGATCATCTGGAGGCTGACACCGAATACGAATACCAGACCGGCTGGTTCAGCCCGATGAGTCCCGTCCACACCATCCACAGCGTGGCGGAGTTGCCGCTGCAATGGCCACGGGAAACCTATCGCCTGCGCACTTTCAGCCACCAGCCCTTGCAGCCGCGCGCCTACATCCTCGGCTCATGCCGTTACCTGCGCATGACCGCCGGCATCCCGGTGCTCCCTCATCCGGGCGACCGGATCTTCGCCTCCATCAGCCAACTGATCGAGGGCGCACAACCGGCAATCAGCGCGATCATGATGTGTGGCGATCAGATCTACGCCGACGACTTGAACCTGTTCGCCCCGGATCGTGACTATGACGAGTTCATTGCGAAGTATCGTGCGGCGTTTTCCCTGCCTAATATCCGACGGTTGATGTCCGGCACTTCGACCTACATGATCCTGGACGATCACGAAATACAAGACAACTGGCCAGCAAACGCCAACGAGCACGATAAACCCCTCTATCGCAATGCAATGGCGGCTTACGATGTTTATCAAGCGAGTCACAGCCCAATCTGCTCGACAACAACTAACGGCACAATCGACCGCACTTCGCTCAAGCACTATTGGTATCCATTCAGCGACGGCGATATCGAATGGTTTGTGACGGACAGTCGAACTCGCCGCAACTTGTCGACCGAGAACCGCCGCATCCTCGATGAAGAACAGGAACAGGCTCTGTGCAAGTGGCTGGTCAATAGCCCGGCGCGGGTCAAGTTTGTGGTCACCAGCGTCATGTTCTATCCCGACCGCAAAATGAACGGCGATGATGCGTGGGCGGGCTTCCCCGAACAGCGCCTGCGCCTGCTGGAAACCATCCGCCAGCATCGACTCAGGAATGTCGTGTTCATTTCCGGCGATGTGCATGGCTCACTGACCAGTCGCCTGACCCACAGCGAAGACCCGGACTTCGAGGTGCACACCGTCGTGTCCTCGCCACTGAGCAACAGCAAACTGTTGCCCTATGCCACCCTCTCGACCTTCACGCTCGATCAGCCACTGGCGCAGACCGCGGCAGGCGAATACCGGCACGAACTGACCAGCCAGGTCGTCAGCCAGGACAACTTCGCGCACATGGTGGTCGAGACCGGGCGGATCCGGGTCAACTATCACGATCGGGATGGCAGGCACCTGCAATCCATCGACATTGCGTTGCGATGAATCCAGCGGCACGACCGTTCCGGATGCCGGAGGGCTCTGGAACGGCACTCTGCGCACTGAACGGCATTACTTTCCGGCAACCGCTGGAGAAATGTTCATTGCAGCCGACATATTCTTATAGCACTTGGCCTTCATGTCTCTTGTCAGTCGGTGCCGCAATGATGCAACCTTGCCGCAGGCAACAGTAAAGAGGGCGAGAGCCCGGCGCGTTCAGCAAATTTCCAAGCGAGTTCCCTTCATGAAGAGCCAACCCGATGCCGCCAGCCGTATGGTGGCCGAGGTAGTGACGCAGTTGCCTGTGCCCTCGCGGCTCGGCATGCTGCGTTTCGAGCGCTTGAATGAAGCCAGCTGGGCGATGCTGTTTCTCGACCCCAACTGCGAACGCCAGTTCGGCCAGCCTGCCGTCGAACTCTGCGCCCTGGTCGGTTCACCCTATGCCAGCCTGATGGAGCCCGAAGCACGCTATCAGTTGCATGACGCGATCCAGCAGCAACTTGGCGAAAGCCCGCATTATCTGGTGCGCTACACCCTGCATACCACCGCTGGCGCGCTGAGCATTCTTGAACTCGGTGAAGCCTACAAACAGCACAACCGCCACTTGCTGCGCGGTTACCTGATGGTGGTCGACAATGTATTCGAGGAAGCACAACCGCTGCCGTCCGTCGACCTGGAAACCCAGAATTCGCGCCTGCAAATTGCCCTTGAGCTCAATCAGCGTGCCCAGCAGGAACAGCTGCAACATCTGGAGCGGGTGCGCGCCCAGCAGGATCTGATCCTGTTGCTGGCCCGCCAGCGCTACAGCAGCCAGAACTCCCTGCAGGAAGCTGCCGAGCTGATTACCCGCTGCGCCTGCGATATCTATGAAATCGACTGCGCCAGCCTGTGGAACCTCGAAGGCCAGAAGCTGATACCGATCTCGGCCTACCACCGCGCCACCCAGGAATACATCCTGCCGGAGGTGATCGACGTCAGCGGCTTCCCCGATTACATGGACGCCCTGCACGGCAGTCGCGCCATCGACGCGCACAACGCAATGCGCGACCCGCGCACCCGGGAAATGGCCGAAGCCCTGCGCCCGCGCGACGTCAATGCCATGCTCGACGCCAGCATCCGCGTCGACGGCCAGGTGGTGGGCGTGTTGTGCCTGGAGCAGACCGGCGTCACCCGCGCCTGGCAGTCCGACGAAATCGCCTTTGCCGGTGAACTCGCCGACCAGTTCGCCCAGGTCATCAACAATCACAACCGCCGCACCGCCACCAGCGCGCTGCACCTGTTCCAGCGCGCGGTCGAGCAAAGTGCCAACGCCTTTTTGCTGGTCAATTGCGACGGCGTGGTCGAATACGTCAATCCGAGCTTCACGGCGATCACCCAGTACACCACCGAGGAAGTCCACGGCCAGCGCCTGTCGGAGCTGCCAGCCCTGGAAAACTTAAGCGAGCTGCTGTTCGACGCACCCTCGGCGCTGGCCAAGAGCAACAGCTGGCAGGGCGAGTTCAAGAGCCGCCGCAAGAACCTCGAACCCTACTGGGGCCAGCTGTCGATCTCCAAGGTCTACGGTGACAACCGTGAGCTGACGCACTACATCGGCATCTACGAAGACATCACCCAGACCAAACTGGCGCAGCAGCGCATCGAGCGCCTGGCCTACACCGACAACCTGACCAACCTCGGTAACCGGCCTGCATTTATCCGCAATCTGGATGAACGCTTCGCCCGGGATAGCGATACCCCGATCAGCCTGCTGCTGGTGGACATCGACAACTTCAAGCGAATCAACGACAGTCTCGGCCACCAGACCGGCGACAAACTGTTGATCAGCCTGGCCCGGCGCCTGCGCAACAGCCTGAGCCCGAGCGGCAGCCTGGCACGGTTCGCCAGTAACGAATTCGCCGTGTTGCTCGACGACACTGACCTTGCCACCGGGCAGCAGATCGCCAACCAATTGCTGGCGACGCTGGATAAACCGATGTTCGTCGACAACCAGCTGATCAGCGTCACCGGCTCCGTGGGCCTGGCCTGCGCACCGCTGCACGGTCGCGACCCGCAGACCTTGATGCGCAACGCCGGTCTGGCCCTGCACAAGGCCAAGGCCAACGGCAAACATCAGGTGCAGGTGTTCACCGAAGCGCTGAACGCCGAAGCCAGCTACAAACTGTTCGTCGAGAACAACCTGCGCCGGGCCCTGACCCAGAACGAGCTGGACGTGTTCTACCAGCCGAAGCTGTGCCTGCGCAGCGGTCGGTTGCTGGGCATGGAAGCGCTGCTGCGCTGGAACCACCCGGAGCGCGGCATGATCCGCCCGGACCAGTTCATCAGCGTCGCCGAGGAAACCGGACTGATCATACCGATCGGCAAGTGGATCGCCCGCCAGGCCTGCCGCATGAGCAAGGCGCTGACCGCCGCTGGCATGGGCAATCTGCAAGTGGCGATCAACCTGTCGCCCAAGCAGTTCTCCGACCCGGATCTGGTGGCCTCCATCGCCAACATCCTCAAGGAAGAAGCACTGCCGGCCAATCTGCTGGAGCTGGAGCTGACCGAGGGCCTGCTGCTGGAAGCCACCGAAGACACCCACTTGCAGCTCGACCAGCTCAAGCGCCTGGGCCTGACCCTGGCCATGGACGACTTCGGCACCGGTTACTCGTCGCTCAGCTACCTGAAGAAATTCCCGATCGACATCATCAAGATCGATCGCAGCTTCATCCATGAAATTCCGGACAACCAGGACGACATGGAAATCACTTCCGCCGTGATCGCCATGGCCCACAACCTGAAACTCAAGGTCGTGGCCGAAGGCATCGAGACCGCCGAGCAGCTGGCGTTCCTGCGTCGGCACCGCTGCGACGTCGGCCAGGGCTACCTGTTCGACCGGCCGATTCCGGGCGGCGAGCTGATCCAGGCGCTCAAGCGCTACCCGCGTGGCCCGCTCTCTCTGTAACCCACAGGACACTATCCGCACATTTTGCCTGGTGATTAACCGGGCATCATTGGGCACACTGTGGGTCTGCTTATAGACTTCCCATCCTGACTGAGAGGAACGATCATGGTTCTGCGCTCGGAAATTCTGGTGAACAAAAACGTGCTACCGACTAAAGAACAAGCTCTGCCTGGCCGCGAAACCCCGATGGCCCTGCCTGAAAAACACTTTGTTTTCACCGAGACGCCGTTGCTGGGCCCGTTCTTTCAGGACGTCGACTTCGCGATCTTCGGCCTGGGTTGCTTCTGGGGTGCCGAGCGCCGCTTCTGGCAGCGCGAAGGCGTGGTCAGTACCGTGGTCGGTTACGCCGGCGGTTTCACGCCGAACCCGACCTACGAAGAGGTCTGCTCGGGCCTGACCGGCCACGCTGAAGTGGTGCTGGTGGTGTTCGACAAGGCCAAGGTCAGCTACGAAGAGCTGCTGGCGATGTTCTGGGAATTGCACAACCCGACGCAGGGCATGCGTCAGGGCAATGACATCGGCACCCAGTACCGTTCGGTGATCTACGCGACCCATCCGGAGCAACTGGACGCGGCACTGAAGAGCAAGGCTGTCTATCAGGCTGAGTTGTCGAAGGCGGGCCTGGGTGAAATCAGCACCGAGATTGAACAGGCGCCGACCGTTTACTTCGCCGAGACCTATCACCAGCAGTACCTGGCGAAAAATCCGGAAGGCTACTGCGGGATTGGCGGCACGGGCGTGTGCATGCCACCGAGTCTGGCGGGTAACTAAGCCCGCCCTGATCGCTCCCGCGCTATGTGCGGGAGCGATTGACGGTTGATCAGCTCTCGGCGATCAACCAGTCCATCTGCCATCCACCCTGGGTCTGCCCAAGCTTTTTGGATAACCACGGCAGCAACTCACGCAATTCTTCCTCCAGCCCCCACGGCGGATTGGCAATCGCCAGGCCAGAACCGTTCAGGCTGTTCGGCGTGTCCAGCGGATGCACCAGCAGTTCGACCCGCAGCAGTTTCGGCGCACCGGTGCCGGCCAGATCCTGATAGAAACGACGCAGCGCGCGCTGATCCTTCACCGGATACCAGATCGCCGCGACGGTCTGGCGCATCCGCGAGATCGCCTCTTTCAGCGACGCCGCACAACGCTGCATCTCGTCGAGTTTCTCGAACGGCGGATCGATCAACATCACTGCACGCTTCTCGGCCACCGGCAGCAGCGCCCGCGCTACATGCCAGCCCTCGCCCAGATGCACGGCCACACGGCGGTCACCCTTCATGTTGTCCTTGAGCAGCACGCCGTCTTCCGGGTGCTTCTCGTTGAGCAACACACGATCCTGGGAACGGGTCAGACGCCGCGCCAGCTCCGGCGAACCCGGGTAATAGCGCAACTGGCCATCCGGGTTCATCTCGTGCAGCACCCTCATGTAGTCAGCGGTCAGCGTCGGCAGGTCCGGCTGATCCCACAACCGCGCGATGCCTTCCAGGTACTCGCCGGTACGATTGGCCTGATCGCCCTGCAGGTCATACAGACCGATGCCGGCGTGGCTGTCGAGATAGGCAAACGGCTGCTCCTTGCGCGACATCAGGGCGATGAGGCGGGTCAAGGTCAGGTGTTTGAACACATCGGCGTGATTGCCGGCATGGAAGGCGTGACGATAATTC
This sequence comes from Pseudomonas sp. PHC1, assembly GCF_046487845.1. NCBI lineage: Bacteria > Pseudomonadati > Pseudomonadota > Gammaproteobacteria > Pseudomonadales > Pseudomonadaceae > Pseudomonas > Pseudomonas sp. PHC1. Next base: position 175,589 of record NZ_JBJXHJ010000003.1, on the reverse strand, counting down.
ATGGCTGCTCCTGCGAGGGCCGTGAAGTTTACCTTTTACCGGGCGGCAAGTCAGGGGCTCGCAGCTGAGTGGCGTGCCGCTGCACTAATGATCATTCCCACGCTCCGCGTGGGAATGCAGCCCGTGACGCTCCGCGTCGCATGGGGTATCAGCCACAATTGCGGTGGACGCCTGGAACGCGGTGCATCCCTGGAGGCATTCCCACGTAGACGGTTTGACGCCTCGATGTGGGAACGATCGAGTCAGGACGGTATGGCGTGTAGGCGTTTGCCAATCACATCCAGCACATCACAGCCGTCACGCAGCGGAATCACGCAGAGCTGGGCGAAGTCGCTGAGGATGACCGAGTCGCACTCGACCGAGCCGCGCATGCACATGTTTTCCAGGACCTGGATCACGGCGCGGATGCGGTAGTTGGCGGCGTCCATCAGGATGTCGAGCGGGGCGTGGGTGTCGATGAACAGGGTGGGCATGTCGTTGCAGTTGCTGGTCAGCGCCATGAGGCGGTTGTCGGGGTGGGGGATGAAGGGCTCGTAGGGTGGATCGGGATGCAGATTTTTCATTTGTAACCTCCATGAGTGTGAATGCGGGCCACCGCCGCACCCTCCTACAGGTAGGGTGGCAGCCATACGCAGGAGTAGGAGAACCGAGCACTCATGGACCTCGGCCACGCCGAAGCGTGTCCTGCGCATAGCCGCCGCGAACGATGTTACGGACACGATTCAAGTGCCGCAAACAAACGACAAAGCTGTTGCACCATGAGGAAGGGGCTCCTACGCCCCGTCACCGATTGGCGGTGACAGCCAAAAGACTAACCCCACACCTCATCACCCACCAGTTCACGCAAACCGCCGCAACTCGCAGGAAACGTCCGAAGCCTTTGCCCGGAAATTTCACTCTGATTCGTCCCGCAAGTAGTCCAGCAATGCCGAAGCCGACGATTCGTCCGACGCTGAAGCCGCACAGAATCTGACAACCTTGCAGCGCAAGACATCGGCGGGGAACGCTTCGAACAACGCCGGCTGCTCCTCGCTCAACCACTGCAAGGCGTTGTTGATCCGGGCATCATCGCCGAATTGCGCCAGCAGCTTTTCCGGCACCGACCACCAAGGAAACTCCCGACCCGAGACCCGCGCCCTGCCCCCGATCTCGACGGCCTGACCGTTGATTAATCCTCGCGAGAGGACCGGCAGTAATCGCCCGGCATCCACCTCGGGCCACTCAAGGATCGGCAACCAATACCGCCCATCCCAAAATCGGAAAAACACCGCTTTCCTGTCAGGCATCAGCACCTGGGTCAAACTGCGGAAGTGCTCGACCACCGCTTCAAGCCCCGCCGAAGATACGGCCAACCAACCCCAGTCGCGAGACTCCGTGGTCGCCACCCAATCCAGAAACTCACTGTCCGCTTCGACGATTCCCACGTAGGGCATCACCGCATCCCACTCGGCGTAGATCGTTTCCGCCCAGATCGGTTTCGGCACCTGCGCATTCGACGGCCAGGCTTTCAGCGGCTCTACCGCACTGGAACTGCTGAAAATCGCGAACAACTGCTCCGACGGTTTCAGCGGCACATCCTTCAACCATTGATCAGGCCGCACAGACACCGTCCTTGCAGCGTTCGCATTCTTCACAGAAAGGCGCATCACCTTTCAGGCTCATGATTTGCGCGGCAGTCAGAATAGCTGCCGGTGCCGCCATCAGGTTTTCCGGCAAGCCGGGCACTGTCGGCGCTGCACTCATCGCCGCCATCGGCGCGCCACCCACCACAATCGGCACGCTGCTGAAGATTCCGCCGGGGCCAATGTTGATCCACTGCCCGCCCGCCTGAATCGTCGCGCTCGCCCCGCCGTCGATCACCACTTGCTGGCCGGCGCTGACGTGAAATTGAGCACTGGCGTTGATCGCCTGATTGTTCACGCGGATGTGCCGGTCGCCGGTCACCGTGAGGTGGTCGTCCTGCTTCACTTCGGTCTGACGCTGGCCGTGGGTGATGCGCTGCTCATCGGCTTTCAGTTCATGTTTAGCAAGGCCCGTGACGACGACGCTGCGCTGGTTGTCGACCTGCACCTGCTGATCATTCAACACGTGCTGCGTCCAGTTTCGTTGGGCGCGCAGGTAGATTTCCTCGGCGCCTTTGCGATCCTCGATGCGCAATTCGTTGTAGCCCCCGCCGCCCGGACTACTCTGACTGCGGAAAATGCTGCGGGTCTTGTCGGCCGGCAGCTCCAGCGGCACCGGCGTGGCGGCGTTCGGCAGGCAACCCATGACCAGCGGTCTGTCGGCGTCGGAATCGATGAACCCCACCAGCACTTCCATGCCGACCCGGGGGATCAGCACACTGCCATAACGATCATGGGCCCAGCCGCTGGCGACCCGCAGCCAGCAGCTGGAATGCTCGTTGAGTTCACCGTCGCGATCCCAGGCCAGTTGCACCTTGACCCGGCCATATTCGTCGCAATGGATTTCACTGTCTTTCGGGCCGGTGACCACGGCCGGTTGATAGCCAAGCATCCGTGGTTTTTCCGGGCCGATGGGGGGGCGGAAGAACACGTCCCACGGCGTGGCGAGAAAGGTATTACGGTAACCCTGGAATTCTTCGCCATCGCTGGTCACCGATTCCTCCAGCACTTGCGGCTGCCGGCCATGGTGTTCGAGCGAGGTCAGCAGCCAGAGATCATTCAAATCCTGGCGCGGATGCTCACTCAGTTGCAGGAAATGTCCGCTGACCAAGGCGGATTGATCGCTGCGGCCCTCGGCCTGACGGTAGTCGGCGACATGTCGTTCAAGGGTGCGCTGGGCCAGTTGCTTGCCGGTTTCGCGCTCGGTGAACTGGCCAGGAAAGTGGTAATCCTCCAGCACCGGGCGCTGTTCGCTTTCGGCGCGACTTTGCAGCGCCAGCCGGGGTTTGGTGAAGTCGTAATCACGCCGGGTGACCACGCTGGTGCGGGTTTCAACGCGTACGGTGAAACGCTTGATCGCCGGTGCCGATGCGGCCATGCCGCTGCCCGGCAGGTACAGCGTCGGCCCGGCCAGACGCGGGAATACCGTCTGATCGTCGCCGAACACCAACAGATGTCCGTCCGGGCTGTGCTGAAAATGGAAATGAATGCCCACTTCGGCACACAGCCGCTGAATGAACGCCAGATCGCTCTCGGCGTACTGCACACAATATTCACGGGGCGGGTAATCGCTGCCGAGACGAAACGCGAAGGCATCGCTCAGGATCGCGTGATCCTTGAGGATCTGCGTCACGATCTGCGGCACGCTCTGGTGCTGGAAGATTCGCTGATTGATCCGATGCCCCAGATAGGCCAGACGCGGAACGAGACTGACGTGATAGCGGGTCAGACGCTTGCCGGAATCCCCCTGCCCGACCCGATAGATCTGACCGTGGATACCGGAACCGTCTTCATCAAAACCCAGAAACGCCTGACAGTGCAGCAGGCTTTCCAGATCCAGATCCGGCCGTTCACTGACCAGCTCCAGGTCAAAACGGAAGGGTTGGCTGATGGCTTCCTTGCCCGTGAACTCAAGGACTTTGAGGTCAAACTGGGCGCCTTCGACGGTCAACGTGAAACGCGGTTGATTGGCAGGCGCGAACATCCGATGTCTCTCTGCAGATGGAGGGCGGGCGATTCTGCATGAGGGGCAAGGGGTGCAGGTTGAGTGACTGGAAAATCAGATTTGCCCTACTTGAAACTTCGATATTCCCTTCAACAATCGGCGCATTCGACTACAGACTTTTCCTTCGGAAAAATCGCAGGCAATAAAAAACGGCTCGCTTCCTGGTAGGAAACGAGCCGTTTTCTTGTGAGCCTCAGCTCATTCCCATCACTTGTTCAGATGGAAATCCTTCTCGGCTGCTTCAAAGCGCTGAACCATGCCGGCGCTCGGCTGGCCCATCAGGCTGACCAGGTAGATCGCCAGGCTGGCGAAGATGAAGCCCGGGATGATTTCGTACAGGCCCAGCAGTTCGAAATGCTTCCACACGATCACGGTGATCGCGCCGACCAGGATGCCGGCCAGTGCGCCGTTACGGGTCATCTTTTTCCAGATCACCGAGATCAGCACCACCGGACCGAAGGCAGCACCGAAACCGGCCCAGGCGTAGGACACCAGACCCAGCACACGGTTGTCCGGGTTGGCGGCCATCGCGATGGCGATCAGTGCAACCAGCAACACCATCGCTCGACCGACCCATACCAGCTCGACTTGCGAAGCGGATTTACGCAGGAAAGCCTTGTAGAAGTCTTCGGTCAGGGCGCTGGAGCACACCAGCAACTGGCAGCTCAGGGTGCTCATCACCGCGGCGAGAATCGCCGACAACAGCACGCCGGCCACCCACGGGTTGAACAGGATTTTCGCCAGCTCGATGAACACACGCTCGTGGTTCTCGGTCACTGGACCCGCGACTTCCGGGTGCGCCGAGAAGTAGGCGATACCGAAGAAGCCCACGGCCACGGTGCCGCCCAGGCACAGGATCATCCAGGTCATGGAGATGCGACGGGCCTTGGCGATCGATTTCACCGAATCAGCGGCCATGAAGCGCGCCAGGATGTGCGGCTGGCCAAAGTAGCCCAGACCCCAACCCATCAGCGAGATGATGCCGATGAAAGTGGTGCCTTTGAGCATGTCGAAGTTGCTCGGGTCCTGTGCTTCGATGGCCAGGAACGTGGTGTCGACGCCACCGGTAGCCAGCAGCACGATGATCGGCGTCAGCAGCAGGGCGAAGATCATCAGGGTGGCTTGCACGGTGTCGGTCCAGCTCACCGCGAGGAAACCGCCGACGAAGGTGTAGGCAATTGTCGCCGCAGCACCGGCCCACAGCGCGGTCTCGTAGGTCATGCCGAAGGTGCTTTCGAACAGGCGTGCACCGGCCACGATGCCGGAAGCGCAGTAGATAGTGAAGAACACCAGAATCACGACGGCCGAAATGATCCGCAGCAGACCGCTTTTGTCTTCGAAACGGCTGGCGAAGTAGTCCGGCAGGGTCAGCGCATCGCCGTTGTGTTCGGTTTGAACACGCAGACGACCGGCGACGAACAGCCAGTTCAGGTAGGCACCGATGACCAGGCCGATGGCGATCCAGCCTTCGGACAGACCGGACATGTAGATGGCGCCCGGCAGGCCCATCAGCAACCAGCCGCTCATGTCGGAAGCGCCGGCGGACAATGCCGTCACCACGCTGCCCAGGCTGCGGCCGCCCAGAATGTAGTCAGAAAGGTTGTTGGTGGAGCGATAGGCCATGAAGCCGATCAGCACCATTGCTGCGATGTAGATCACGAACGTGATCAGGGTTGGGTTGCTTGCGCTCATTACGTACGTGCCCTGGCTTTGTTTTTATTTAGCGGCGGCGGTTGCACCGTTTGCAGACTGACGTCTGACAGACGATTCGCACGGCCGCGCATTTATGACCAATGTTTCCCCAGGAAAGCCATTGGCCGGTGCGCCGGGTTTCCCGGTTGCACCTTGGGCGCGAATCCTATGCAACAAAGCAAAACAGGTGCAACCAGTTTCTGGCGAATTAGTTGCACCCAGTCGGATTTATCCTACGGAAGGGATTTTTTGCTCCCTTTTAATGCAGTCACAACACTTTTCTAGAAGCAAAAGCACCAAGCAGGAGCAGCACTTTCGTACCAGAAATTATTTCCTGACGAGCTGCAGAATATTCCGACAAAAAAAGGGTTGCACCCGGTTGCACCTCATTCGGCTCGCGGCTAATCTTGCCGCCAGCTGTTGTCGCGCAACTGCGGCACCTATGAGGATAAAAATATGGCTACCACCACCCTTGGGGTCAAACTTGACGACCCGACCCGCGAACGCCTGAAGGCCGCCGCAACCTCGATTGATCGCACACCACACTGGCTGATCAAGCAGGCAATTTTCAATTACCTGGAAAAACTCGAGGGTGGTGCAACCCTGACCGAGCTGAACGGTCTGACCGCCAAGGACGCCGACGACGCGGGCGAAGTCCATACCGATCACGCTCACCAATGCTTCCTTGAATTCGCCGAAAGCATCCTGCCGCAATCGGTGCTGCGTGCCTCGATTACCGCCGCTTACCGTCGCCCAGAGCCGGAAGTGGTGCCGATGCTGATCGAACAGGCTCGCCTGCCGGCACCGATGGCCGAAGCCACCAACAAACTCGCCGCGACCATCGCGGAAAAACTGCGTAACCAGAAGAGTGCCGGCGGTCGTGCAGGCATTGTTCAGGGCCTGCTGCAGGAGTTTTCCCTGTCGTCCCAGGAAGGCGTGGCGCTGATGTGCCTGGCCGAAGCACTGCTGCGTATTCCGGACAAAGGCACTCGCGATGCGCTGATCCGCGACAAGATCAGCACCGGCAACTGGCAGCCACACTTGGGCAACAGCCCGTCGCTGTTCGTCAACGCGGCGACCTGGGGCCTGCTGCTGACCGGCAAACTGGTCTCCACCCATAACGAAGCCGGCCTGACTTCGTCCCTGAGCCGCATCATTGGCAAGAGCGGCGAGCCGATGATCCGCAAGGGCGTCGACATGGCCATGCGCCTGATGGGCGAGCAGTTCGTGACCGGTGAAACCATCGCCGAAGCCCTGGCCAATGCGAGCAAGTTCGAAGCCAAGGGCTTCCGTTATTCCTACGACATGCTGGGTGAAGCGGCGCTGACCGAACACGACGCCCAGAAGTACCTGGCCTCGTACGAACAAGCCATTCACTCGATCGGCAAAGCGTCCCACGGCCGTGGGATTTATGAAGGCCCGGGCATCTCGATCAAACTGTCGGCCCTGCACCCGCGTTACAGCCGTGCCCAGTACGAGCGCGTGATGGACGAGCTGTACCCGCGCCTGCTGTCGCTGACCCTGCTGGCCAAGCAATACGACATCGGCCTGAACATCGACGCCGAAGAAGCCGACCGCCTGGAGCTGTCGCTGGATCTGCTCGAGCGCCTGTGCTTCGAGCCACAACTGACCGGCTGGAACGGCATCGGTTTCGTGATCCAGGCTTACCAGAAGCGTTGCCCGTACGTGATCGACTACGTGATCGACCTGGCTCGCCGCAGCCGTCATCGCCTGATGATCCGCCTGGTGAAAGGCGCGTACTGGGACAGCGAAATCAAGCGCGCCCAGGTCGAAGGCCTGGAAGGCTATCCGGTCTACACCCGCAAGGTGTACACCGACGTTTCCTACATCGCCTGCGCGCGCAAACTGCTGTCGGTACCGGAAGTCATCTACCCGCAGTTCGCCACGCACAACGCCCACACCCTGTCGGCGATTTATCACATTGCCGGTCAGAACTATTACCCGGGCCAGTATGAGTTCCAGTGCCTGCACGGCATGGGCGAACCTTTGTACGAGCAGGTTGTAGGCAAAGTTTCCGAAGGCAAGCTGAACCGTCCGTGCCGCGTGTACGCTCCGGTCGGCACCCACGAAACCCTGCTGGCGTACCTTGTACGTCGTCTGCTGGAAAACGGCGCCAACACTTCGTTCGTCAACCGTATCGCCGACCAGTCGATTTCGATTCAGGAACTGGTGGCCGATCCGGTGGCCAGCATCGAGCAGATGGCGACCGTGGAAGGTGGTTTCGGCCTGCCGCACCCGCGCATTCCGCTGCCACGTGACCTGTATGGTTCCGAGCGCGCCAACTCCAGCGGCATCGACATGGCCAACGAACATCGCCTGGCATCGCTGTCCTGCGCCCTGCTGGCGACCGCGCACAACAACTGGAAAGCTGCGCCGATGCTCGGTTGCGCTTCCAGCAACGAAGCGCCGGCACCGGTGCTCAACCCGTCCGATCTGCGTGACGTGGTCGGCCACGTGCAGGAAGCCACGGTCGAAGACGTCGACAACGCCATTCAATGCGCCCTGAACGCCGCACCGATCTGGCAGGCCACCCCGCCGGCCGAACGTGCCGCGATTCTGGAACGTGCCGCTGACTTGATGGAAGGCGAGATCCAGCCGCTGATGGGCCTGCTGGCCCGCGAAGCCGGCAAGACCTTCGCCAACGCCATCGCCGAAGTCCGCGAAGCCGTCGATTTCCTGCGTTATTACGCGGTGCAGGCGCGCAACGATTTCAGCAACGACGCCCACCGCCCACTGGGCCCGGTGGTCTGCATCAGCCCGTGGAACTTCCCGCTGGCGATCTTCAGCGGCCAGGTTGCCGCCGCACTGGCCGCCGGTAACCCGGTGCTGGCCAAACCGGCTGAACAGACTCCGCTGGTGGCCGCACAAGCCGTACGCTTGCTGCTCGAAGCCGGGATTCCGGAAGGCGTACTGCAACTGCTGCCGGGTCGCGGTGAAACCGTCGGCGCCGGTCTGGTGGGCGATGAGCGCGTCAAAGGCGTGATGTTCACCGGTTCCACCGAAGTCGCGCGCCTGCTGCAACGCAACATCGCCGGTCGCCTCGACAACCAGGGCCGTCCGATTCCGCTGATCGCCGAAACTGGCGGCCAGAACGCGATGATCGTCGACTCTTCGGCACTGACCGAACAGGTGGTGATCGACGTGGTGTCGTCGGCCTTCGACAGCGCCGGCCAACGTTGCTCGGCCCTGCGTGTCCTGTGCTTGCAGGAAGATTCCGCAGATCGCGTCATCGAAATGCTTAAAGGCGCGATGGCTGAAAGCCGTCTCGGCAACCCGGAGCGCCTGTCCGTGGACATCGGCCCGGTAATCGACGCTGAAGCCAAGGCCGGTATCGAGAAGCACATCCAGGGCATGCGCGACAAAGGTCGCAACGTGTACCAGGTGGCCATCGCCGACACCGAGGAAGTCAAGCGCGGCACCTTCGTCATGCCGACCCTGATCGAGCTGGAAAGCTTCGACGAGCTGCAACGCGAGATCTTCGGCCCGGTGCTGCACGTGGTGCGCTACAAGCGCAAAGAGATCGACCAGTTGATCGCCCAGATCAACGCCTCCGGTTACGGCCTGACCCTCGGCGTGCACACCCGCATCGACGAGACCATCGCCAAGGTGATCGACAACGTCAACGCCGGTAACGTCTACGTCAACCGCAACATTGTGGGTGCCGTGGTCGGCGTCCAGCCGTTCGGTGGCGAAGGTCTGTCGGGTACGGGTCCGAAGGCCGGTGGCCCGCTGTACCTGTACCGTCTGCTGTCGACGCGTCCTACCGACGCCATCGAACAATCCTTCGCTCGCGGTGATGCTACCGTGGCGCCGGATGTTCGTCTGCGCGACGCCATGAGCAAACCGCTGACCGCCCTGAAAGCCTGGGCCGACAGCAACAAGTTCGCGGATCTGAGCACTCTGTGCGTGCAGTACGCAGCGCAGTCACAAAGCGGTATCACCCGCGTGCTGGCCGGCCCGACCGGCGAGAAGAACAGCTACGCGATCCTGCCACGCGAGTACGTGCTGTGCCTGGCGGACATCGAAGGTGATCTGCTGACCCAGCTGGCTGCAGTACTGGCGGTGGGCGGTTCGGCAGTCTGGCCGGAATCCGACACCAGCAAGGCATTGTTCGCACGCCTGCCGAAGGAGATTCAGGCGCGGATCAAACTGGTTTCCGACTGGAACAAGGACGACGTGGTGTTCGATGCGGTTCTGCATCACGGCCATTCCGACCAGTTGCGTGCGGTCTGCCAGCAGATTGCCAAGCGTGCCGGCGCCATTGTCGGGGTTCAGGGCCTGTCCCAGGGCGAGACCAACATTGCGCTGGAGCGCCTGGTGATCGAGCGCGCGCTGAGCGTCAACACTGCGGCGGCGGGCGGTAACGCCAGCCTGATGACCATCGGCTAACTCTCGCGAGAGCGTGGGAACGATCAGTACAGCAACCTGAAAATGGGCGTCCTCACCGGCGCCCATTTTTTTTGGCCTGTCTATCACCGTTATCAATCTTGCTGTTCAGCCTTTATTCGCACACCTAGACTCGGCCCATTCCAAAAAAGGTAGGCCGCCATGTCCGAGACGCTGCTCAGTTCCCGCAATCTGGCTTTCGAGCTGTACGAAGTCCTCGATGCCGAGGGCCTGACCCGGCGCGAGCGGTTTGCCGAACACAACCGGGAAACCTTCGACGCCGCCATCGGCACGGCGCGCAACATCGCCGAAAAGTACTTCGCACCGCACAACCGCAAGGGCGATGAGAACGAGCCGCGCTATGAGAACGGTCAGGCGATTCTGATTCCCGAGGTGAAACCGGCGGTGGATGCCTTCCTCGAAGCCGGATTCCTCAACGCGGCGCGCAGTTTCGACGCCGGCGGCATGCAACTTCCTACACTGTTGTCCCAGGCCTGTTTCGCCCACTTCCAGTCGGCCAACGCGGCATCGACTTCCTATCCGTTCCTGACCATGGGCGCGGCCAACCTGATCGAAAGTTTCGGCACCGAAGAGCAGAAGCAACGCTTCCTGCAGCCGATGATCGACGGCCGCTTCTTCGGCACCATGGCCCTGACCGAACCCCATGCCGGTTCGTCGCTGTCGGATATTCGTACCCGCGCGGAGCCTGCGTCCGACGGCACTTATCGCCTCAAGGGCAACAAGATCTTCATCTCCGGCGGCGACCACCCGCTCTCGGAAAACATCGTGCACATGGTGCTGGCCAAGCTGCCGGACGCGCCGGCCGGGGTGAAAGGTATTTCGCTGTTTATCGTGCCGAAGTTTCTGGTCAATGATGACGGCAGTCTTGGCAAGCGGAATGACGTGTTGCTGGCCGGGCTGTTCCACAAGATGGGCTGGCGCGGCACCACGTCCACGGCGCTGAACTTCGGCGATAACGGTGAGTGCGTCGGCTATCTGGTGGGCAAGCCGCACCACGGTTTGAGCTACATGTTCCAGATGATGAACGAGGCGCGGATCGGCGTCGGCATGGGTGCAGTGATGCTCGGCTATGCCGGTTACCTGTACTCGCTGGAATACGCCCGCGAACGCCCGCAGGGCCGAGTGCCGGACAGCAAGGATCCGACCACGGCACCGGTGGCGATCATTCAGCACGCCGATGTCAGACGCATGCTGTTGACGCAGAAATCCTACGTCGAAGGGGCATTTGATCTCGGTCTGTACGCGGCGCGGCTGTTCGATGACACCACCACGCTGGAAACCGAAGCCGAGCGCAAACAGGCCCACGAACTGCTGGACTTGCTGACCCCGATCGTCAAATCCTGGCCGTCGGAGTTCTGCCTGAAGGCCAACGAACTGGCGATCCAGATTCTCGGTGGCCATGGTTACACCCGCGAATACCCGGTGGAGCAGTACTACCGCGACAACCGCCTGAACCCGATCCACGAAGGCACCCACGGCATTCAGTCGCTGGATTTGCTGGGGCGCAAACTGGCGCAGAACGGTGGCGCCGGACTCAAGCAACTGATCCGCCTGATCGCCGACACCGCCGAGCGCGCGGTGGCGTACGAATCGTTGACTACATTGCGTGAGCCGCTGGAGACACTGGTGGCGCGCTTGCAGAGCGTGACCATCGGTCTGCTGACCGATCTGGCCCAGGGCAAGGTCAACAGCAGCCTGGCGAATTCGGCGCTGTACCTGAAGGCGTTCGGGCACGCGGTGATTGGCTGGCGCTGGCTGGAGCAGGCGATACGTGCCGAGGAAGGCCTGGCCAAGGGGAATGCGGCAGATGCCGACTTCTATAAGGGCAAGTTGCAGGCGGCGCGGTACTTTCTGACGTGGGAAGTGCCGGGGTGTCAGCATGAGCTGGCGTTGCTGGAGGCGCGGGATGATACGTGTCTGGCAATGCAGGATGCGTGGTTTTGACCTCTTAATGATCGTTCCCACGCTCTGCGTGGGAACGATCAGTGCCTCGACAGGGAACGATCAGTCAGCTCAGCTTGAACCCACCCATCTGCCGCGCCAGATCATCTGCCAACCGCTGCAGCATCTGACAATCCTCACGACACGCCCGAACCTCCCCCGCCGTCGCCCGGGCCAGATCGGAGATGCCCTGCACGTTGCGGTTGATCTCCTCGGTCACCGCCGACTGCTCTTCCGTCGCCGTCGCGACCTGATGGTTCATGTCGCTGATGCGCTCGACCTGCCCGGTTATCGCCGTCAGCGACGCCCCGGTACGCTGGCTCGACTCGACTCCGGTGCCCGTCGCGGCCTGGCCGGTGCGCATCGATGACACCGCATTCTCCGCACCTTGCTTGAGGCTGCCGATCATCTGCTGAATTTCGTCGGTAGACGCCTGAGTCCGGCGCGCCAGCGTCCGAACCTCATCGGCCACCACCGCAAAACCACGCCCCATGTCCCCGGCCCGCGCCGCTTCAATCGCCGCGTTCAATGCCAAAAGGTTGGTCTGCTCGGACACCCCGCGAATCACCGCCAGCACCTGATCGATGGACGCCACCTGATGCGCCAGCTCACCCACCGCGCCGGCGGCGACGCCGATGTCATCGGACATGCTTTCAATATGGCGAATCGAACCGCCGACCACTTCCCGCGCCTGCATCGCTTCGTCACGGGCGGTTTGCGAGGCAAGCGCAGCATTGCCGGCGTTTTGGGCAATCTCCTGCACGGTCAGGCCCATTTCGTGGACGGCGGTGGCGACCATGTCGGTCATTTCCTGCTGACGGCCGGAGCGTTCGGCGGTGTTGTCCACAACCCTGGCCACCTGGCTGACGGCAACGCGCAGGCGCTCGCTGGTGGTCAGCACTTCGCCGATCATCCCACGCTGGCTGTCGAGGAAACGGTTGAAGCCCCGTGCAAGGTCGCCCAGTTCATCGGCGCGACTGGAATCTAACCGGTGAGTCAAATCTCCACCACCGCTACCGATGGCTACCAGCGCAGCTGTTACCTGACGAATCGGTCGCACCAGCCCCTGGGCCAGCCAGATCACCAGCGCCAGGCAAACCAGCGCCACCGTCAGCCCGATCCCGCTGCTCATCCACATCGCCCGGCGGGCTTCGGCGTAGATCTGCGACTGTGGCACTTCGGCCACCAGGGTCCAGCCGAGGTCGCGCAAAGGCAGGCTGAAGGCGAGGAAATCTTCGCCGTCGCGCTGGAAGCTGCTGTTGCTCGCCGCTTTATGGCCCATGACTGCTTGTGCTGCTGAGGCGCCGATCTGCTCGCTCAAGGTGCGCTTGCCGCTGAACTGTGCCTCGGGATGGACCTGGATCAAACCGTCGGAACGCACGAGATAGACCTTGCCGCGCTCGCCGAAGCTGAAATTGTGGATCAGCTCCGACAGCTCTTTCATGCTCAACCCGAGCCCCGCGACGCCCACCACTTTGCCGGCCTGCTCCACCTTCAAATCGATGAACAGCGCCAGCTCTCCGGTGGCTCCGTCGTTGTCGATGTTCAGGGTTCGCGGCTGATTGCTGTCGAGAAACGAGTAGAACCACGCATCGGCCGGTTTGTCGCGACTGAGGGTGCGATCCAGGCCTTTCTCGGTGATGTAGTGATTGGATTCGGTGCCGATGATCAAAGCAGTAAAAGCCTTGTGTTCGGCGCGGATGCCTTCCAGATACTGCGCGAAGCCCGCCGTTTTGCCGGATTCTTCACCATTGGCCAGCCAGTCGCGGACCATGGTGTTGCTGGCGATGTCCTTGGCGGCGGTGAGAGGTTGAACGAGGATTCGTTCGATGTCGTTGCGCGTCGCTTCGATGCTCGACGGCAGGGCCTGCTCGACCAGATAGCTCTGGGCGAGACGGTTGACCACCAGGGTATAAATGCCAACCACGATCAGAATGCTGACCAGCAGGGCGGTGCCCATGCCGAGGATCAACTGCCATTGAATACTGCGACGCCAGAACTGCATGGAGCACCCCCAAAGAATAAGAGGCTGAAACACTGCAACAGCCGTGCCGATTGTATACAACGCAATCGACAATCTTATTCCTTGGTTGTGCGCAACCCCATCAGCCCTGATTGATGGTTTTGGCGATGGTCTCGACCGTGGCGCTGACTTGCTCTTGGTAACGCTCGAGTTCCTGCTGGTGCTGCTTCTTCATTTCAATCTGCTGCGAGCACAGATTCATTGCCGCCAGCACCAGCAGGCGGTCACCGATCAGGGTCGGGTATTTCTTCTTGGTGTCGGCCAGTGCGGCCTTGAGCATCAACGCAGCGTCCAGCAGGGTCTGTTCTTCCCCGGCCGGTGCCTTGATCGAATAGTCCTCCCCCATGATGGAGATGACCTTTACCCCTGCTGTGCCGTGGTTCATGCGCTGACAGGACCTGCGTTGACGCGATCAACCAGGGCCTGGATGCGTGCGGCGGTGGCGCCGTGCTTTTCTTCCTGTTCCATCAGGCTCAGTTGCAGGCTTTCGTTTTCATCCTTGGCCTGGGCCAGTTCCGTGGACAGGGTCTGGTTGGTTTCCGACAGGGTCTGGTTCTGTTGCACCAGATCGCTGACGAGCTGTTCCAATTGGCTGAGGGATGCTTCCAACATTTTGATCTTCCAGGGCTTTTTCAAAGGGCGCGTACGATAAAGAAAAGTCGTCGTTGACGCCAGGGTTAAACCGGCGCAAGGCCTTGATTTTCCTGGCGGCCGACCGTTCTTGCGAGTGTTAGAGACTGTGATCTGCCGATCTGGTTCCTGCACTTCGTCGCCCGACGCCCCATGCGACAAATACGCACACGGCCTCAAGACTTTAGTCGTATGACCGATAAGTCACCCAACAGCAGTCTCAGCCCGCACGGATGCGGCCCTTCCCTGGTATCCGCACCATGTCCCTTCGCAACATGAATATCGCCCCCCGGGCGTTCACCGGTTTCGCCCTGATCGGCGGCCTGATGCTGATTCTCGGCGCGTTCGCCCTGAACCAGATGAGCAAAATCCGTGCGGCGGGCGAAGACATCGCCACGGCCAGCGTGCCATCGATCAAGGCCCTCGACGAATTCACCCAGTTGACCCTGCGCCTGCGCGTGCTGTCGTATCGGTTGCTGATCAACCGTGAGCCAGATGTCCAGCAAAAAACCATCGAACTGTTTGATCTGCGCAACCGGCAGATCGCCGACGCGCAACGCGCCTACGAACCCCTGATCAGTGGCTCGCAAGAACGCGCGGCGTACGATCAGTACCTGCAGTTGCTGGCGCAGTACCGCCAGCTCGAAGACCGCATGAAGACTCTGTCGCGCAACAATCAGGTCGATGAACTGCGGCAACTGCTCAACACCGATTTGCTCGCCAACTCCGAAGCGGTGAATACCGCCCTCGCGCGTTTGCTGGAGATCAACACCCAACAGATCGCCGAGACCAATCAGGGCGCCACTGATCAGTATTCGATGTCGTTCAATCTGGTGGTGACCCTGCTGGTGATTGCCACCGGCCTGACCTTGCTGTTCGCCTGGCTGTTGACCAGCAGCATCACCAAGCCGATCGCCAAGGCGCTGGATGCAGCGGAAACCATCGCCGAAGGCAACCTGACCCAGCCGATCCACGTGGACGGCACCGACGAAGCCGGACGCCTGCTGGCCGCCATGGCCAAAATGCAATCGAAGCTGCGCGACACGCTGCAACGGATTTCCGGCTCGGCCACCCAACTGGCCTCTGCCGCCGAAGAGCTGAACAGCGTCACCGATGAAAGCGCCCGAGGCCTGACCCAGCAGAACAACGAAATCGAGCAGGCCGCCACGGCGGTCAACGAGATGACCAGCGCCGTGGAAGAAGTTGCGCGCAACGCGGTCAGCACGTCCGAAGCCTCGAAGAACGCCACCACCTCCGCCGGCGACGGCCGTGATCTGGTGCAGGAAACCGTCAGCGCCATCGAACGCATGAGCGCCGACGTGCAGAGCACCGCGACCCTGATCGGCGATCTGGCCAACGAATCCCGCGATATCGGCAAGGTGCTGGACGTGATCCGTGGTCTGGCTGACCAGACCAACCTGCTGGCACTGAACGCGGCCATCGAAGCGGCCCGTGCCGGTGAAGCCGGTCGTGGTTTTGCCGTGGTGGCCGATGAGGTCCGTGCCCTGGCCCACCGCACCCAGCAGTCGACCAGCGAAATCGAGCGCATGATCGGCAGCATCCAGAGCGGCACCGAACACGCCGTGGATTCGATGCGCAACAGCACCGAACGCGCCGAGTCGACCCTGAACATCGCCCGTGGCGCCGGCCTGTCGCTGGACACGATCAACACGGCCATCGTCGAAATCAACGAGCGCAACCTGGTGATCGCCAGCGCCGCCGAAGAGCAGGCGCAAGTGGCGCGGGAAGTGGATCGCAACCTGGTGAACATCCGCGATCTGTCGGTGCAATCGGCGACCGGCGCGAATCAGACCAGTGCGGCGAGCAACGAGCTGTCGCGCCTGGCGCTGGATCTGAACAATATGGTTGGGCGGTTCAGCCTCTAACCCTCTGCATTGATCGCTCCCACGTCGAGGCGTCGAACCGTCTGCGTGGGAACGATCTTGCGCCAAGCTGAAAAAGCTTTTTGACAGCATCACATTTCAACAGGTTAGAATCGCTGGCACGCAGACTGCATGGTCAGTTTGTGCCCGTCTTTCCGCTTCTGGAGTACTGCCTTTGAATGCGACGACCATCAACAGCCTGTTCTTGATCGGCGCGTTGCTGGTAGGCGCAAGTATTCTCGTCAGCTCCCTGTCTTCGCGTCTCGGCATCCCGATTCTGGTGATCATCCTCGCGGTCGGCATGGCTGCCGGGGTCGATGGCGGCGGGATCATTTTCGATAACTACCCGACG
Organism: Pseudomonas sp. PHC1; assembly: GCF_046487845.1. Lineage (NCBI taxonomy): Bacteria > Pseudomonadati > Pseudomonadota > Gammaproteobacteria > Pseudomonadales > Pseudomonadaceae > Pseudomonas > Pseudomonas sp. PHC1. The sequence goes on along the minus strand of NZ_JBJXHJ010000003.1, from coordinate 159,013 downwards.
GCCTATCTGGTCGGCAACCTCGCGCTGGCAGTGATCCTGCTCGACGGCGGCTTGCGCACCCGGGTGTCCAGTTTCCGCGTGGCCCTGTGGCCGGCCTTGTCGCTGGCGACGGTCGGGGTTCTTATCACCACCGGCCTCACCGGCATGGCCGCCGCGTGGCTGTTTGACCTCAATCTGATACAAGGCCTGCTGATCGGCGCCATCGTCGGCTCCACGGACGCCGCCGCGGTGTTCTCGCTGCTCGGCGGCAAGGGCCTGAACGAGCGGGTGACCGCCAGCCTGGAAATCGAATCCGGCAGCAACGACCCGATGGCGGTGTTCCTCACCGTGACCCTGATCGACATGCTTGCCAGCGGCCAGACCGGCCTGCACTGGAGCCTGTTGACCCACCTGATCCGCGAGTTCGGCATCGGTGGCGTGATCGGTCTGGGTGGGGGCTGGCTGATGCTGCAAATGGTCAACCGGATCAATCTTGCCGCCGGTCTGTATCCGATTCTGGTGATCGCCGGCGGCCTGGTGGTGTTCGCCCTGACCAACGCCCTGCACGGCAGCGGCTTCCTCGCCGTGTACCTGTGCGGCCTGGTGATCGGTAACCGCCCGGTGCGCAGCCGTCACGGCATTCTGCACATGCTCGACGGCATGGCGTGGCTGGCGCAGATCGGCATGTTCCTGGTGCTGGGCCTGCTGGTCACGCCGCATGATCTGCTGCCGATCGCCGTGCCTGCCCTGGGTCTGGCGCTGTGGATGATTCTGTTCGCACGGCCGCTGTCGGTGCTGGTCGGGCTGCTGCCGTTCAAGGCCTTCCACGGCCGCGAGAAAGCCTTCATTTCCTGGGTGGGCCTGCGCGGCGCGGTGCCGATCATTCTGGCGGTGTTCCCGCTGATGGCCGGGCTGCCGAATGCGCAGCTGTACTTCAACCTCGCGTTCTTTATCGTGCTGGTGTCACTGCTGGTCCAGGGCACGAGCCTGCCGTGGGTGGCCAAGCTGCTCAAGGTGACCGTGCCGCCGGAGCCGGCGCCGATCTCCCGCGCCGCCCTCGAAGTGCACGTCACCAGCGAGTGGGAGCTGTTCGTTTACAAGCTCGGCGCGGAAAAATGGTGCATCGGCTCGCCCCTGCGCGAACTGAAGATGCCTGAAGGCACACGTATCGCGGCCCTGTTTCGCGGTCAGCAATTGCTCCATCCGTCGGGTAGTACGGTGCTGGAGGTCGATGATTTGCTGTGCGTCATCGGCCATGAACACAACCTTCCGGCCCTCGGAAAACTGTTCAGCCAGGCGCCACAACGCGGCCTGGATCTGCGTTTCTTCGGCGACTTCGTACTCGAAGGAGACGCCCAGCTCAAAGCGGTTGCCGCCCTGTACGGCCTGCCCGCCGAAGGCATCGATCCGGACATGACCCTGGGCCACTTCATTGCCCAGAAAGTCGGCGGTGCACCGATCGTTGGTGACCAGGTGGAATGGAACAACACCCACTGGACGGTTGCGGTCATGGACGGGAACAAGATCGCCAAAGTGGGCGTCAGATTCCCCGAAGGAAGTCGCCCGGGCCCCGGACTCTTCCTCTAAACTGCGTCCACTCTCACTTGCTTGACCGGTCTCTATGCCTACCCTGCGCTCCTTTTTCCTCGCGGCCCTGTTGGGCCTGAGTCTTTCCGTCGGCCCGCTGCAAGCCGCCGAACCGCCGTCCAGCGACGCCGTGCAGGCCAGCCTGGACAAACTCACCGACAGCAAACTGCCCGAGGCCGACAAGAAGGCCCTGCAGACGGTCCTGCAAAACACGCTGAACCAGCTCAACAACCGGCGTGACTACGAACAGAAGCTGATCGACCTCAAGCAGCAGTTGGCCACTGCGCCGAAGCAGACCATCGAGAATTCGCGCGAACTGACCCGCCTCAAGGCCAGCGCCGTGGTGCCGGTGGCGCAGCGCTTCCCCAAGGAAAACATCCAGCAGCTGGAGCAGATGCTCACCGAGCGTTCGACCCAGCAAAGCGATCTGCAAAAGGCCCTGGCCGACGCCAACAGCCTGATCATCACCGCCCAGACCCGCCCCGAGCGCGCCCAGGCCGAGATTTCCAGCAGCCAGACACGCATCCAGCAGATCAACAACATCCTCAAGTCCGGCAAGGACGCCGGCAAGACCGTCAGCGCCGAGCAGCGCGACCTGCTCAACGCCGAGCTGGCGGCGCTCAACGCGTTGATCCCGCTGCGCCGTCAGGAGCTGGCGGGCAACAGCCAGTTGCAGGATCTGGGCAACAGTCAGCATGACCTGCTCTCGGAAAAATCCGATCGTCTGGATCGCGAGATCCAGGAACTGCAAACCCTGATCAACCAGAAGCGCTTGACCTTGTCGCAGGAAACCGTGACGCAGCAGTCGATCGAGGCGCAGAAGTCCGGCAGCAGCACTCTGCTCGCCACGGAAAGCGCGGCCAACCTCAAGCTCTCCGACTATCTGCTGAAAAGCACTGACCGCCTCAACGAACTGACCCAGCAGAACCTGCAGACCAAACAGCAACTCGACAGCGTGACCCAGAGCGACTCGGCTCTCGACGAGCAGATCAACGTGCTCAAGGGCAGCCTGCTGCTGTCGAAGATTCTCTATAAGCAGAAGCAAGCGCTGCCGCGCCTCAAGGTCGACCGCGACCTGGCGGATCAGATCGCCGACATTCGCCTGTACCAGTTCGAAATCAACCAACAGCGCGAACAACTGAGCAATCCGGCGACTTACGTCGACAACCTGCTGTCCACCCAGCCGCCGGAGCAAGTCACGCCACAACTGCGCAAGAGTCTGCTGGAGCTGGCCAACACCCGCGTCGATCTGCTGGAGCGGCTGAGTCGCGAACTGAGCGCGATGCTCAACGAGTCGATCACCCTGCAACTGAACCAGAAACAACTGCTGAGCACCGCGCAAAGCCTGCGCGCGACCCTCGACGAGCAGATGTTCTGGATTCCGAGCAACAAGCCGCTGGACACCGAATGGATGCGCGGCGTGCCGGAACGTCTCAAGCGTCAGATCGACACCTTGCCGCTGGCCTCGAGCTTGAGCGAACTGACCGACGGCCTGACCCAGCGACCGTTGTTGTTCCTGCCGCTGGCGCTGCTGATCGGCGCACTGCTGTGGCGGCGCAAGCAACTTTATTCGCGCCTGAACAAGGTTCACCAGGACATCGGTCACTTCAAGCGTGACAGCCAGTGGCACACGCCGCAGGCGATCCTGATCAATATTCTGCTGGCAATGCCCGTGGCGCTGGGCCTGGCCCTGTGCGGGCTGGCGTTGCAGATCGACGCTCGCGGGCAGAACGCCAACATGGGCGCGGCGCTGCTGCAAATGGCCCAGGCGTGGCTGGTGTTCTACACCGCTTACCGGATCCTCGCGCCGGGCGGCGTCGCCGAATTGCACTTCCGCTGGGAAAAGCCGCAGGTCGAATTCCTGCAAGGCTGGGTCCGTCGCCTCGGTCTGGTGGTCATGGCATTGGTGGCGGTCGTGGCGGTTGCCGAGCTGCAACCGGCGGCGCTGGCCGATGACGTTATCGGCATGCCGGTGGTGCTGACCTGCTACGCCCTGATGGCGTGGCTGCTCAGCCGCCTGCTGATCAGCAGCCCGACCCACGAAAACGCCTCGCTGTTTCGCAAGGCCGTGGGCGTGATGTTCACCTTGCTGCCGATCGCGCTGTTCGTCGCCGTGTGCTTCGGCTACTACTACACCGCGCTGAAGCTCAGCGACCGCTTGATCAACACCCTGTACCTGCTGATGTTCTGGCTGGTGATCGAAGCGACTTTCGTCCGTGGACTGGCGGTTGCGGCACGCCGCCTGGCTTACCAGCGCGCCCTGGCCAAACGTCAGGCCGCGAAGGAAGCCGGCGACGGCGAAGCGGTGATCGAAGAGCCGACCCTGGACATCGAAAAGGTCAACGAACAGTCCCTGCGCCTGATCCGTCTGGCACTGCTCGGCGGTTTCATCGCCGCGCTGTACTGGGTCTGGGCCGACCTGATCACGGTGTTCTCGTACCTCGACAACATCACCCTCTACGAATACACCAGCGGCACCGGCGCCAACATGAGCATGGTGCCGATCAGCATCGGCGACATGCTCGGCGCGCTGATCATCATCGGCATCACCTTTGCGCTCGCCCGCAACTTGCCGGGCCTGCTTGAAGTGTTCGTATTGTCGAAGCTCAATCTGGCCCAGGGCAGTGCCTACGCGACCACGACGCTGCTGTCGTACGTGATCGCCGGGGTCGGTTTCGTCTCGACCCTGTCGACCCTCGGCGTCAGCTGGGACAAGCTGCAATGGCTGGTGGCGGCGCTGTCGGTGGGCCTGGGTTTCGGCATGCAGGAGATCTTCGCGAACTTCATCTCCGGCATCATGATCCTGTTCGAACGTCCGGTGCGGATCGGCGACACCATCACCATCGGCAACCTCTCGGGTACGGTGAGCAAGATCCGCATCCGCGCCACGACCATCACCGACTTCGACCGCAAGGACATCATTGTCCCGAACAAGACGTTCATTACCGGGCAACTGATCAACTGGTCGCTGACCGACACCATCACCCGGGTAACCCTGAAACTGGGCGTGGATTACGGCTCCGACCTGGATCTGGTCAAGGAACTGCTGCTCAAGGCCGCCCGGGAAAACCCGCGCGTGCTCAAGGAGCCCGAGCCGCACGTGTACTTCCTCAACTTCGGCGAAAGCACCCTCGACCACGAACTGCGCATGCATGTGCGTGATCTCGGCGACCGTAACCCGGTGCTCGATGAGGTCAACCGCTTCATCAACCGCGAGTTCAAGAAGCAGCACATCAACATCTCGTTCCGCCAGATGGAGATTTACCTGAAGAACCTCCAGGGCCAGGAATACAAGATGGTGCCAATCGAGCCGGAAACCAAAACCATTGCGCCGGTCAGCGACGAGCAGAAACCGTTGCAGGATCCGCCACCGGCCAAACTCGACTAACCCGGATAATCCCAGCAGAATGCTCGGACATTCTGCTGGAGCCGGTCCTTGAAAGCCCTCGACGAACTGACCTTCGACAACCGCTTCGCCCGCCTGGGCGATGCGTTCTCGGCCCATGTGCTGCCTGAACCGATCGACAATCCGCGACTGGTGGTGGCCAGCCCTGCGGCCCTGGCGCTGCTGGATCTCGACCCGGCGGTGGCCGACACCCAGGAATTTGCCGAACTGTTCGGCGGCCACAAGTTGTGGGCCGATGCCGAGCCACGGGCGATGGTCTATTCCGGGCATCAGTTCGGCGGCTACACCCCGCAACTGGGCGATGGGCGCGGATTGTTGCTGGGCGAGGTCTACAACGCCGCCGGCGAGCACTGGGACCTGCACCTGAAGGGCGCCGGGCAGACGCCGTTCTCGCGCATGGGCGACGGTCGTGCGGTGCTGCGTTCGTCAATCCGCGAGTTTCTCGCCTCCGAAGCGCTGCATGCGCTGAATATTCCTTCGTCACGCGCCGCCTGCGTGATCGGCTCCGACACTCCAGTCTGGCGTGAAAAACAGGAGCGCGCCGCGATGGTGCTGCGCCTGGCGCCGAGCCACATCCGTTTCGGCCATTTCGAATATTTCTATTACACCAAGCGTCCTGAACAGCAGAAGCAACTTGGCGAGCACGTATTGGCGATCCACTACCCCGAGTGCCTGGAACAGCCGGAACCGTATCTGGCGATGTTCCGAGAAATCGTCGAGCGCAACGCCGAACTGATTGCCAAGTGGCAGGCGTACGGCTTCTGCCACGGGGTGATGAACACCGACAACATGTCGATCCTCGGCATCACCTTTGACTTCGGCCCGTTCGCCTTCCTCGACGATTTCGACGCGAACTTCATTTGCAACCACTCCGACGATCAGGGCCGCTACTCCTTCAGCAATCAGGTGCCGGTCGGCCAGTGGAACCTCAGCGCCCTGGCCCAGGCCCTCACGCCGTTCATCAGCGTCGAAGCCCTGCGCGAAACCCTCGGCCTGTATCTGCCGCTGTTCCAGGCCCATTACCTCGACCTGATGCGCCGGCGCTTCGGCTTCACCACCGCCGAGGACGACGACCAGCAACTGCTGGAGCAGTTGCTGCAACTGATGCAGAACAGCGGCGTCGACTACACCCTGTTCTTCCGCCGACTGGGCGAAGAGTCAGCCGAACAGGCCGTCGCTCGCCTGCGCGATGACTTTGTGGATATCAAAGGATTCGATGCCTGGGGCGAGCGTTATGTCGCCCGCGTCGCACGCGATGGCGCGACCGATCAGGAACAACGCCGTGCGCGGATGCATGCGGTGAACCCGCTGTACATCCTGCGCAACTATCTGGCGCAGAAGGCGATTGATGCCGCCGGGCAGGGTGATTATTCCGAAGTGCGACGGCTGCATGCGGTGCTGAGCAATCCATTCGAGGAACAGCCTGGAATGGAGAGCTACGCGGAACGGCCGCCGGAGTGGGGCAAGCATTTGGAGATCAGTTGCTCGTCGTGATCAAGGTCAGGTAAACACGTCGATCGGTACATTGAAGCGCTCGGCCAACCAGCGGATCTGACGCAGGTTGAGCTTGCGTTTACCACTCAAAATTTCCGAAACAACCGATTGAGTACCGACACCTGGCAGGTCGCTTTGTGTCAGACCATGCTCGCGCATCATATAGCCGAGGACTTCTTCGCCGCTCGCCTCGGCCATGGGGTGATGCGTGCGATCCCATTCCGCAATCCAGTCACCAATGATGTCGACCAGACTCATCAATGGATGCGATTCATCATCACCGGTTATGTCGAGTATTTCTTCGACAGCCCGCACCAGCATGTCGTAATCCTGCTCACTTTTCGGTTTTCGAAGCAAAGGCGAGACAAACTCCCAGTGCTCGGCAACCGTTTTGATCAGAATGCTCATACCTTTCCCTCCTTCCATTTACCGCGCTCGTATTCGCGGTGATCAAGCACATGCTTTATGTAGAGCGTCCGAGATCGATAACTGACGAAAGCGATCAACCTCAGCTTGTTGCCTCCAATATCGAAAACATGAAACTCACCGACTTTATCTGTCGCAGGAAAAATTGCTTTCATCGCCGCGAAATCACACGGATTACTTCTTTTTGCCAAACGAAACCACTGTGCCAATGCACTTGCTGCCTGTGGCCAAATTTCCTTGGCCTCTCGAATAGGTTTTTCACTAAACACATGCATGCAACATCCTTATCGCATTCTGCTATGGGGAGTTAATCACAGATCAAAATTATCGCAAGTTGCGATACAGCCGAGCAGACCAACGGACTCAATCGGTTCATCTCAGCCTAGGCTCACAGCCAAACACTGCACGATTGAAAATATGAGCAAACGTCTCCAACTAAGAGTTATCAGCTCTCCACTGGATCCCGATCATGACCGACCCCCTCCTCATCCCCTGCCCCTCCTGCAACGGCCTCAACCGCATCCCCGCCGAGCGCCTCAACGACCACCCGAAGTGCGGGCGCTGCAAGTCCGAGGTGCTGTTGAACAAGCCGTTCGAACTCAAACAAGGCGATTACGCCAGTCAGATCAAGGGCGATCTGCCGTTGCTGGTGGACGTGTGGGCGGATTGGTGCGGGCCGTGCAAGTCGTTTGCGCCGGTGTTCGAGCAGGCGGCCGCGCAACTGGCGGGCAAGTGCCGGCTGGCCAAGCTGGACAGCGAGGCCAACCAGCCGTTGTCGGCGCAGTTGGGGATTCGTTCGATTCCGAGCCTGATTCTGTTTCGCAACGGCCGGGAAGTGGCCCGTCAGAGCGGGGCCTTCCCGTTGCCACAGTTGATGGCCTGGCTGCGCAGCCAGGGCATCTGACGGGGTTCAGGCGTCTTCGAGCAGGTTGTGCAGTTCGACGAACTGCTGCGTCAGCTTGTGCCGTGGATCGAGGTGGATCAGCGGCGTATTGGCCTGATGGGATTCGCGCATGCGCACTGAACTGGCGAGGTAGACCGGCAGCACCGGCAGGCCCTCGGCGATCAGTTCGTCGAGGATCTGCTGCGGCAGGCTGGCCCGGGCCTGGAACTGGTTGACCACAATGCCTTCGACTTCCAGGCCCTCGTTGTGGTCTTCCTTCAACTCGTCGATCTCGGCGATCAGACCATAGAGGGCCTGACGCGAAAAGCTGTCGCAGTCGAAGGGAATCAGTACCCGATCGGCGGCAATCAGTGCAGAGACCGCATAGAAATTCAGCGCCGGCGGCGTATCCAGATAAATCCGGTCGTAATCTTCCGACAGCTCGTCGAGCAGTTTTCGCAGCTTGTTGATCTTGTGTTTGGCCTCGAGCTTGGGCTGCAAGTCGGCCAGTTCGGCGGTGGCGGTAATGATGTGCAGGTTGTCGAACGGCGTTTCGTAGATATCCGCCTGATTCTTTTTCGAGAACGGCCCTGAAGACAGGGTCTGCTTGAAGAAGTCGGCAATGCCCATCGGAATGTCGTCACCCGTGAGCCCGGTCAGATACTGAGTGGAATTGGCCTGGGCATCGAGGTCGACCAACAGCGTGCGATAACCCTCGCTGGCGCTCACCGCTGCCAGATTGCAGGCAATGCTGGATTTGCCCACGCCACCTTTCTGATTGAACACCACGCGCCGCATGACAAAACCTCCGTGTATCAAAGAATGACCGAGTGTAGTGGTGCCCGGTGCCGGTTCGCTACCTCGATGGACACGGACTACAGCGTCAGACGCCAATATCCCAATGAATACGGCGTAAAGCCCCCCGTTGATCGCCGATCTGCCCGACAGACAGACGCCTGCCAATCTGGATAATGGCCAAGTGACAGTTTCTTGCTGCGTACCATTCGGTCCATTTCACTGCGCAAAGTGTAACCAGCATTTGCTACACACTCGTCGCACCGGGATAATGCGCGCCACCCGGCGCCACGCGCCATGCCATTTCCGGCTAAATCAGCTCAGCGGCGACGTTGGCGAAACCGCGTCAAATCAGCCGCAGGGGCGGGATAAATGTCCGTGATCAACTTCAACATCGCCCAATGGCGGGCCTGGGCTCCCGGGCTCGACAGTGTGCAAGCCTGGCAAGCCTGGAGCCGACAGCCGGTCGTGCTTGAAGGCAGCGATGCCGCACCCGACGTGTCGTTTCTGCCGGCCATGCAGCGCCGTCGTCTCAGTCGTCTGGCGCGGATGGCGTTCAGTGTCGGCTGGCCGCTGGCCGACGGTCGGGAAAATCTGCCGCTGGTGTTCGTCTCCCGACATGGCGAAACCCCGCGCACCTTTGAAATTCTCAGCGATCTGGCCAACGAACAGCCGCTGTCGCCGACCCAGTTCAGCCTGTCGGTGCATAACGCGATCATCGGCCTGTGGTCGATCATGCGTGGCGAAACCAGCGAAATGACCGCACTCGCCGCCGCTGGTGACGGCCTCGAACACGGCATGCTTGAAGCGGCGGCATTGCTGAACGAAGGCGCCCCGGCGGTGCTGCTGGTGATCACCGAGGAACAACCGCCCGAAGCCTATTCAACATGGATCGACGACGTTCCGTTTCCCTATGCAGTCGGGCTGCTGCTCACCCCCGGTACCGACTGGCGGCTGACGCTGAACAGCGCCCCGCAAGCACGGTCAAAAACGCAGTGGCCCCACGCACTGAATCTGCTGCGAACCCTGCTCGATCAGCAATCCCATTGCCAACATGCCTGGAAAAATCGTCTATGGACCTGGCAACGCAACCCGTGATCGGAAAAAACCGCGACGGCTATTACTGGCGCCTGCTGGCCACTGCCACCAGCTTCGCCCTGTTCGGGCTCGGTGGCCTGTGCCTGCGCCTGCTGGTATTTCCATTGCTCGGTTGCCTGCCGGGCGACGCCATTGCGCATCGCGAACGGGCACGCCAGACCGTCAGTCGGCTGTTCTGGTTTTTCGTCCGGTTCATGGCCCGTACCGGCGTGCTGACCTACGACATTCAGGGCGCCGAACGACTCGGCCGTCCGGGGCAGATGATCATCGCCAACCATCCCTCGCTGATTGACGTGGTGTTCCTGATCGGTCTGGTGCGCGGGGCCAATTGCGTGGTGAAGAAAAGCCTGTGGGAAAACCCCTTCACCCGCGGCCCGCTGCGCAGCACCGAATACATCAGCAACGATGGCAGCATGGACATGCTCGATGCTGCCGCCGGCGCGTTGCAGAGCGGGCAGACCCTGATCATTTTCCCCGAAGGCACCCGCACTCAACCGGGTCAGGCACCGGCCTTTCATCGGGGCGCGGCGGCCATCGCGCTGCGCGGTGCGAAAATCATTACCCCGGTGGTGATCAAGGTCAGTCCGACCACCCTGACCAAGGCCGAGCCCTGGTATCGCATTCCCAGTCGCCGCGTGCACTTCAGTTTTCACGTCGGGGCCGATATAGACCCACAGACGTTTGCCGCGCAGGGCCCCGCGCCCCAGGCTTCGCGCAAGCTCAACGACTATTTGCACCAATTCTTTATCAAGGAGCTCGCCGAAGATGAGCGATCTAAACCGTGACATCAAAGAGCTGATCATCGACGCCCTGGGCCTCGAAGACATCAGCGCAGAGGACATCGGCGACGACCAGACGCTGTTCGGCGAAGGCCTGGGCCTGGATTCCGTCGACGCCCTGGAGCTCGGCCTGGCGATCCAGAAAAAGTACGGCATCAAGATCGACGCCGACGCCAAGGACACCCGCAACCATTTCACCAACGTGGCGAGCCTTGCGGCGTTCGTCACGGCAAAACAGGCAGCTTGAGACCGGACCATGCAAACTCGTGACGACATTTTCAACACCCTGCGCGATGCCCTGGTCGAGCTGTTCGAACTGGACCCGGCCCGCGTGAGCCTGGAATCCAACCTGTATCAGGATCTGGAAATCGACAGCATCGACGCGGTCGACCTGATCGATCACATCAAGCGCCAGACCGGCAAGAAAATCGCCGCCGAGGAATTCAAGTCGGTGCGCACCGTCAGCGACGTGGTCGAGGCGGTCTACCGTCTGGTTCAACCGGCCGCATGAGCCGACTGATCGGCCTCGGCCTGCTGCTGGCGGGCCTGCTGTATCCCTTCGCGGTGTATTTCGGCATGGAGCATTTCGCGCCATGGCAGTTCGGTCTGCTGCTGGGCGGCCTGTGGCTGGCCCGCGCGCTGACCGGCGAACGCAAGCCCGGCAGCCTGTGGATGGCCGTTGTGGCGATCGTGTTCTGCCTGCTGCTGGCGGTGTTCGACAGCCCTCTGCTGTTGCGTTGGTACCCGGTGCTGATCAGCGGCTTCATGCTCGTGCTGTTCAGCCTGAGCCTGAAATACGGCCCGCCGATGGTCGAGCGTCTGGCTCGCCTGCGGGAACCGCAACTGCCGCTCAAGGCGATTCGTTACACGCGCCGGGTCACCGTGGCCTGGAGCGTGTTTTTCTTTTGCAACGGTTTGTGCGCCGCCCTGCTGACACTCTGGGCGCCGCTGAACTGGTGGATGTTGTACACCGGCCTGATCTCCTACGGATTGATCGGCCTGATGTTTGCCATTGAATGGCTGATACGACAACGGGTAAGAGGTCGCCCATGAACTGGATAAAACTTGAGCAGCTGTTGCTCAAGGCCCTGCCGGCGCGTGCTGTAACAAGCGCACCGGCACTCGATCACGCACAACTGCGCGAACAGGCCCTGGGCCTGGCCGCCGGTCTGCAAGCCAAGGGCGTGCAGCGCCTGGCGGTGCATCTGGAAGATGCCGCCGATCTGGCTATCGCGCTGCTCGGTGCCTGGCGCGTCGGCGTCAGCGTGCTGCTGCCCTCGGATCTGCAAGCGCAGACCCGTCAGCGCTGGTCGAACGACGTCGATCTGTGGCTGACCGATCAGCCCGATGACGCTCGCCTGAGCGATCTGCAGCAACCGGCCCTGCCCGCTGCCGAACTGGATCTCGACCAGTGCCGCCTGAGCCTGTGCACCTCCGGCTCCAGTGGCGAGCCCAAGCGCATCGACAAATCCCTGCGACAACTGGCCAACGAAGTCGAAGCGCTTGAGCAATTGTGGGGTGCGGATCTCGGCGAAGCCTGCATCCTCGGCAGCGTCGCCACCCAGCACATCTACGGTTTGCTGTTCCGCGTGCTGTGGCCGCTGTGCGCCGGGCGGCCGTTCCTGCGCAAGCAACTGGCTTTTCCGGAAGACCTGCAACGGGCCAGCCGAGAGCACCCGGCCTTCGCCTGGGTCGCCAGCCCGGCGCTGCTCAAGCGCATGGGCGACAACCTCGACTGGCCGGCGCTGAGCGCCGTGCGCCGGGTGTTTTCCTCCGGTGGCGCACTGCCCGCAGACGCCGCGCGCAGCCTGAATCAACGCCTGGGACAGTGGCCGACGGAAATCCTCGGCAGCTCGGAAACCGGTGGCATCGCCTGGCGTCAGGGCGAATCGTTGTGGCAGCCGTTTGCCGGGGTCGAGTTGAGCCAGGACAGTGACGGTGCCTTGCTGATCGCTTCGCCTTATCTGCCCGGCGGCCATGTCGAACACACCGCCGATGCGGCGCGCATTCAGGCCGATGGCCGCTTTGAGTTGCTCGGGCGGCTCGACCGGATCGTCAAACTCGAAGAAAAACGTATTTCCCTGCCGATGCTTGAACAGGCGCTGATGGCCCACGACTGGGTTGCCGAAGCGCGTCTGGGCGTGGTGCAGGAAAACCGCGCGTCCCTCGGTGCCCTGCTGGTGCTCAGCGAATCGGGCCTGTTTGCCCTGCGCGAACACGGTCGCCGTAGCCTGACCGAAACCCTGCGCCGTCATCTCGGCGACCATTGCGAAGCCCTGGCCCTGCCCCGCCGCTGGCGCCTGCTGCGACAGTTGCCGCTGAACTCGCAGGGCAAGTTGCCTCAGGCCGACGTCGAAGCCTTGCTGCTGGCACCACGGCCAAAGGTGCCGGAGATTCTGGAGCAGGCCGGAACCGAGGGCGAATGGAACCTGCAGTTGAGCGTCCCGCCGGACCTCGCGTACTTCAGCGGGCACTTTCCCAAGGCACCGGTGCTCCCCGGTGTAGTGCAAGTCGAATGGGCGCTGAACCTGGGTCGGCAACTGCTGAACCTGCCCGGCGCGTTCGCCGGCATGGAAGTGCTGAAATTCCAGCAACTGGTGCGCCCCGGCGATGAAATCCAGTTGCACCTGCGCTTCGACCCGGAACGCGGCAAGTTGTATTTCGCCTACCGCAACGACACCGCCACCTGCTCCAGCGGGCGGATTCTGCTGGGGGCTGGCGATGCATAACCCTTGCGCCGTGATCCCGGTCTACAACCACGAAACCGCCATCGGCACGGTGGTCGCCGCCCTGCTCGCCGAGGATCTGCCGTGCATTCTGGTGGACGATGCCAGCAGCAAATCCTGTGCGGCAGTGCTGGACGTGCTGGCCGAGCGTGAGCGGGTTTATCTGGTGCGTCTCACCGCCAACCAGGGCAAAGGCGGCGCGGTGATGACCGGCCTGCGTGAAGCGGCGCGACTGGGCTTCAGCCATGCCCTGCAGGTCGACGCCGACGGTCAGCACGACTTGCAAGATGTCGCGCGCTTCATCGAAGAATCTCGCGCTCACCCCAGGTCGCTGATCTGCGGCTATCCGCTGTACGACGCCAGCGTGCCGAAAGGTCGTCTGTATGCGCGTTATCTGACCCACGTGATGGTGTGGATCAACACCCTGTCGCTGCAGATCCGCGACTCGATGTGTGGCTTTCGGGTGTATCCGCTGGAACCGACGCTGGGCGTGATCGACTCGGCGCGGATCGGCAAGCGCATGGATTTCGACTCGGACATTCTGGTGCGCCTGGCCTGGCGTAATCAGCCGATGCGCTGGCTGCAGACCAGCGTGCATTACCCGCTGGACGGCGTGTCGCACTTTCGCCTGTTCCACGACAACGTACTGATCTCGAGCATGCACACGCGCCTGTTCTTCGGCATGTTGCTGCGCCTGCCCGCGATCCTCTGGCGACGGTGGCGCCCATGAGCGTCGAGACCGACAAAAAGCACTGGGCCGACCGCGAAGAACGCGGCAGTTTCCTGCTGATGAAATTCACCGCGTTCGCCGCCAAGGTCCTTGGCCGACGCCTGCTGAGCCCGTTGCTGTACGGCATCGTTCTGTACTTTTTCCTGTTCGGCCGCACTGCCCGGCGCAGTGCCTGGCAGTATCAGCAGCGCCTGGCCGACTGGAGCGGTCGCCACGAATTGCGCCCGACCCGGTGGCGGGTGTTCCGTCAGTTCATGGCATTCGCCGATTCGCTGCTCGACAAGCTCGACGTGTGGAACGGCAAGCTGAAGATCGAGCAGATCGAAATCATCGACCCGGCGCTGTTGCGCAACCAGTTGCGCGGCAGTCGCGGGCAACTGCTGGTGGGCGCGCATCTGGGCAACCTCGAGGTGTGCCGGGCGCTGGCGGAGCTGGGCGAGAAAGTCACGATGAACGTGCTGGTGCACACCAAGCACGCCGAGCAATTCAATCGCCTGCTGGGCGAAGCCGGGGCGACCAACCTGCGGCTGATTCAGGTCAGCGAGCTGGACCCGGTGATCATGCTGCAACTGCACGAACGGCTGGAGCGCGGCGAGTGGCTGGCCATTGCCGGCGACCGCGTGCCGCTGCATGGCGGGCGCAGCGTGACCGTGGACTTTCTCGGTCACCCGGCGCCGTTCCCGCAAGGGCCGTGGCTGCTGGCCGGCCTGCTGAAATGCCCGGTCAATCTGCTGATGTGCCTGAAACAGCCCGACGGCCACTATCGCCTGACGCTGGAACCGTTCGCCGATGCCGTGGTGTGGTCACGCCGCGAGCGCGAACAGGTCATTCATCAGTGGGCCACCCGCTATGCGCAACGCCTGAGTCACTATTGCCTCGAAGCACCGTGCCAATGGTTCAACTTTTACCCATTCTGGAAAACCGATGACAACGCCAACTCCTGAGCCGGTCACCTTCGGCGAACGCCCTTTGCGCATCGAAGACGTGCTGGCCCTGGCCAACCGTCAGGCGCCTGTGCAGTTGCAGAGCGACGCACCGTATCGCGAACGCATCGCCAAGGGCGCACGGTTCCTCGATTCGCTGCTGGACAAGGAAGGCGTGATCTACGGCGTGACCACCGGTTACGGCGACTCTTGCGTGGTCGCGGTGCCGCTGCATCACGTCGAGGCGCTGCCGCGTCATCTCTACACGTTCCACGGTTGCGGACTCGGCAAGCTGCTCGACGCCCAGGCCACCCGCGCGGTGCTGGCGGCGCGTTTGCAGTCGTTGTGCCACGGTGTATCCGGGGTGCGCATCGAACTGCTCGAACGTCTGCATGCCTTCCTTGAACACGACATTTTGCCGCTGATCCCCGAAGAAGGTTCGGTGGGCGCCAGTGGCGATCTGACGCCGTTGTCCTACGTCGCCGCGACCCTGTCCGGCGAGCGTGAAGTGATGTTCCGTGGCGAGCGTCGCCAGGCTGCCGACGTGCACCGCGAACTGGGCTGGACGCCTTTGGTGTTGCGCCCGAAAGAAGCGCTGGCACTGATGAACGGCACCGCCGTGATGACCGGCCTGGCGTGCCTGGCTTATGCCCGCGCCGATTACCTGCTGCAACTGGCCACCCGCATCACCGCGCTGAACGTGGTGGCGCTGCAAGGCAATCCAGAGCACTTCGACGAGCGCCTGTTCGCCGCCAAGCCGCATCCGGGGCAGATGCAGGTTGCCGCGTGGCTGCGCAAGGATCTGGCGATCGACGCGCCGACCGCGCCGCTGCACCGTTTGCAGGATCGCTACTCGCTGCGCTGCGCACCGCATGTGCTCGGCGTGCTGGCCGACAGCCTGAACTGGCTGCGCTCGTTCATCGAGACCGAACTCAATAGCGCCAACGACAACCCGATCATCGACGCCGAAGCCGAGCGCGTGCTGCACGGCGGGCATTTCTACGGCGGACACATCGCGTTCGCCATGGACAGCCTGAAAAACCTCGTGGCCAACGTCGCCGACCTGCTCGACCGACAACTCGCGCTGCTGGTGGACCAGCGTTACAACCACGGTTTGCCGAGCAACCTGTCCGGCGCCAGCGCCGACCGGGCGATGCTCAACCACGGTTTCAAGGCTGTGCAGATCGGCGCCAGCGCCTGGACTGCCGAAGCGTTGAAAAACACCATGCCGGCCAGTGTGTTCTCGCGCTCCACCGAGTGCCACAACCAGGACAAGGTGAGCATGGGCACCATCGCCGCCCGCGACGCCATTCGCGTGCTGGAGCTGACCGAACAGGTCGCCGCCGCCGCGCTGCTGGCGGCCAATCAGGGCGTGTGGCTGCGCGGCCGCGATGCAGACGCCCGTCCGCTGCCGCCATCGCTGGCCGCCATGCATGAACAACTGGCCGAGGACTTCCCGCCGGTCATCGAAGACCGCGCCCTGGAAGGCGAACTGCGCCTGTGCCTGCAACGCATCGCCGAACAACACTGGAGGCTGCATGCGTAGTGCCGGAGTGCTTCACGCCGATACGGAAATCCTCGTGCCGTTCTTTGACGTGGACACCATGCACGTCGTCTGGCACGGCCATTACGTGAAATACCTGGAAGTGGCGCGTTGCGCATTGCTCGACAAGATCGGCCACAACTACAACCAGATGGTCGACTCGGGCTACGCCTGGCCGGTGATCGACCTGCAACTGCGCTACGTGCGCGGCGCGGTGTTCGGTCAACGGTTGAACGTGCGCGCCAGTCTGGTGGAGTGGGAAAACCGCCTGAAGATTAACTACCTGATCACTGACGCCCAGACCGGCGAACGCCTGACCCGCGCCAGTTCGGTGCAGGTCGCCGTCGAAGTCAGCAGCCGCGAGATGCAACTGGCCTCACCGAAAGTCTTCACCGATGCCGTGGAAAGGATGCTGCGATGAATGTGTGGTTGAAATCCCTTGGGGCCCTGGCGCTGCTGACGCTGTCGTCACTGGCCAATGCCTTCGACCTGCAACAGTTGAGCGAGCAACTGGCGAAGCCGGACGTGATCCACGGCCGGTTCATCCAGGAAAAACACCTGCGCGCCCTGCCCCAGCCGCTGATCAGCAAGGGCAGTTTTGTCCTCGCCAGAAACCACGGTTTGCTGTGGCTGCTGAAAACCCCGCTGCAACAGGATTACCGGATCAGCGCCAAGGGCATTGCCCGTCGTGACGTCAGCGGTTGGCAACTGTTGCCCGGCAAGAGCGCCGGCGCCGAACAGAACCGCTTGTTCCTCGCCGTACTGCAAGGCGACAGCAGCGGTCTGCAACGGGATTTCGAACTGGCCCTGAGCGGCGATGCGCAGCAATGGCAATTGACCCTGACCCCGCGCTCGGTGCTGCTCAAGCAGGTCTTCAATCAGATCAACATCAGCGGCGGCACGCTGGTGAACACCATCGAACTGCTGGAAACCCAGGGCGACAGCACCGTATTGCGCATGCAGGACAGCACCGCCGACCAACCTCTGAGCGACGCGGAGCAACATGACTTTGCCGAGTGAACGCAGGCTGCCCTGGCTGTTCCTGATCCTGCTGCTGGCGGTCGTCGCACTGGGCGCCTGGCAGTGGCGCGACGGTGCGCCGCTGTCGGCCAACCTGATGGAACTGGTGCCCGGCACCCACCCGGACGCCCTCGAACTGCGCGCCGAACAACGCATGCAGGAACCGCTCAACCGCGACATGCTGGTGCTGGTCGGCCACGCCGATCGCCAGCAAGCCGTCGCCATGGCCCAGACCCTGGGCGAGCAATGGCAGGCCAGCGGGCTGTTCGAAAAGGTCCAGTGGAACCTGCAAGCCGACCTGCCGGCCCTGCGCACGCAATTGCTGCAAGGGCGGCTGGCGATGCTTTCGGCGGATGACCGGCAACTGCTGACCGAACATCCCGACGCTTTCATCCAGCAACGGGTGCAGGCACTGTTCGATCCGTTCACCGGCTTCAGTCTGGTGCCGAGTCAGGACGACTGGCTGGGCCTGACCGGACGCATCCAGAACAGCCAGCCGCAACATGGCGCGGTACAACTGGACATCGGCAGCGGCGCGTTGATCGCCGACGCCGACGGCAAAAGCTGGGTGCTGCTGCGCGCACGCACCACCGGCAGCGCCTTCGACATGAATCAACCGCTGCAAGTCGCCGCCCTGCTGCAACACAGCCGTGAGCAAGCGGCTCGCGCCGACGTGCAATTGCTGGCCGCCAGCGGTCTGCTGTACGCCGCCAACGGTCAGCAGCAGGCGACCCGGGAAATGACCTGGGTCGGCGGCGGCGCCACCATCGGCATCCTGTTGCTGTTGCTGCTCGCCTTCCGCCGCTGGCGGGTGCTGTTGGCGTTCATTCCGGTGCTGGTGGGCATGTTGTTCGGCGCGGTGGCCTGTGTCGCGCTGTTCGGGCACATGCACGTGATGACCCTGGTGCTCGGTTCCAGCCTGATCGGGGTGGCGGTGGATTACCCGCTGCACTACCTGTCCAAGAGCTGGAGCCTCAAGCCGTGGCACAGTTGGCCGGCGTTGCGTCTGACCCTGTCCGGGCTGACGCTGAGCCTGATCACCAGCGCCGTCGGCTACCTGGCGCTGGCCTGGACACCGTTCCCGGCACTGACGCAGATCGCCGTGTTCTCCGCCGCCGGTTTGCTCGGTGCCTACCTGTCGGCGGTGTGCCTGTTGCCGGCGCTGCTGAAAAACGTCGAGCTGCGCCCGGCACAATGGCCGTTGCAACTGGCCGAGCGTCTGCTGCGCCTGCGGGAAAACCTGCTCGAACACATCAAGACGCCGGTGCTGCTGGCCCTGCTGATCGCCTTCTGCGTCGGCGGCCTGCTGCAACTGGAGAGCAAGAACGACATTCGCCAGTGGGTCGGTGCGCCGCAACGCCTGACCGATGAAGCGCAGACCATCGCGCGGATTACCGGCTATCAGCCGACCAGCCAGTTCTTCCTGGTGCGCGCCGCCGATCAGCAGCAATTGCTGGAACGGCAAGCGGCCCTGAGCGAGCGCCTGGATCAACTGGTCAACCTCGACAAACTGCAAGGTTATCTGGCGCTCAATCAACTGGTCAGCCCGCCGGCACAGCAGCAACAGGTGCGTGAAGCGCTGAGCAAGTTACCGCAAGTCTGGCAGCCGTTGCTGGAGGTCGGCGTGCCGCTGGCGGCGCTGCAAACCGAACTGCAACAGTTGCAGGCCCTGCCCGCCGAAGACATCGATACGGCGCTGGCCGGCCCGCTCGGCGAGCCGTACCGCACGCTGTGGCTGGGGCCGACCGAGGACGGCGTGGCGGCGATGGTCAGCCTGCAAGGCCTGAACAACCCGTCGCTGCTGCGGGTGCAGGCGCTGGACCTGCCGGGCGTGATGCTGGTGGACCGGCTCGGTGATCTGAACAAGGTGTTCGCCCAGACCCAGATCAGCGCCGCTGAACTGAAACTCGCGTCCTGCGTGTTGATCGTGCTGGTGCTGATGCTGCCGTTCGGTCTCGGTGGCGCGCTGCGGATCGTTGCTCTACCGCTGCTCGCTGCGCTGTGCAGCCTCGCCAGCCTGGGCTGGCTCGGTCAGCCGCTGACCCTGTTCAGCCTGTTCGGCCTGCTGCTGGTGACGGCGATCAGCGTCGACTACGCGATCCTCATGCGCGAGCAGGTCGGCGGCGCGGCCGTCAGCCTGCTTGGCACCTTGCTCGCGGCGGTCACCACCTGGCTGTCGTTCGGCCTCTTGGCGGTGTCGAGCACACCGGCGGTGAGCAACTTCGGCCTGTCGGTAAGTCTCGGGCTGGCCTTCAGCTTCATGCTTGCGCCGTGGGCCGGGCGTCAGGCCCACGCGGCTGCCGTCACGGAGCCTTCAGCATGATGGTGGTGATGTTCTGGCTGATGGCCCTGGCGCTGTTCTTCGTCGCCACCCGGGTCGGCCGGCATTTCGGGCTGATCCCGATCGTGAGTCAATTGCTGCTGGCAAGCTTCGGCCTGCCGCTGCTGATGTACTTCTGGATCGCACCGGGCTGGCAACTCAACGGCGCCGAACTGATCGCGCCGGGCTGGCTGAAAAATCTCTACAGCCTGAGTTTCGCCCTGCTGCTGGGGCACATCCTCAGCGACGTGATCGACCTGCGCCTGGACCGTCAGAGCGTGAAAATCGCCCTGCCGAGTTTCGCTGTGCCGTTCGCCTGCGGCCTGGCGACGGCATACTGGCTGTTGCCGACGCAACCGTGGATCAACTCGCTGGCGATCGGTCTGGTGTTCGCCATCACCGCGATCCCGGTGTTGTACCTGTACCTGCGCCACATCGACTATCCGCCCGCCGCCACCCGGCGTCTGGTGCAGACCGCGATTCTGATCGACCTGACCTGCTGGACCCTCTTCGGCCTAGCTCAGGGCAGCCTGCACCTGAGCAGTCTGTTGCTGCCGCTGGGGCTGGCCTGCGTGCCGTTGCTGCTGCGGGTGTTCGGCCTACGCCGGCCATTGACCTACAGCCTCGGTTTCTTTGCCCTGTTGGTGCTGGCCGAACACTACAAACTCAACGCACTGATTTTCGGCATCGGTTACCTGCTGTGCATGGCCGCGCTCAAGGTGCCACTGGTGTTGCCGCTGCCGGCGCACTGGATGAACCGCTTGCAGACCTGGATCGCAATTCCGCTGATCCTGACTTTCGGCATCGTCCAGATCGACGTGCACAGCGCCCTCGCCAGCCTCGGCGCCATGCAATGGGCAGCGCTGCTGCTGTTGCCGGTCGCCAGCAAAATCGTGGGCAACTGGCTCGGCCTCGGCTGGGCCGGCGCTTCATTCGCAGGCGCCAGTCGCTGGCGCGAAAGCGTGCTGCTGAACATTCGCGGCTTGAGCGAAATCGTCTTTCTCAACCTGCTGTTGCAACAACAGCTCATCAGCCCTGCGCTGTACTTTGCGCTGATGCTGATGGGTCTGATCGCGACGCTGCTGCCGGCCTTCATCGGCCTGCACCGGGCGTCACTGAACCCTATTGCCGTCCCCAGGAGCTCGCGTGCCAATCGTTGAAATGGAATCCCGTCAGGTCGTGATCATCGGCGCCGGCCCCTCCGGCGCCATCGCCGCCGCACTGCTCAAGCGCAAGGGACACGACGTGCTGGTGATCGAGCGCCAGCACTTTCCGAGGTTCTCCATCGGTGAAAGCCTGCTCTGCCATTGCCTGGATTTCGTCGAAGAGGCCGGCATGCTCGAGGCGGTGAATGCCGCCGGTTTCCAACGCAAGAACGGTGCGGCCTTCGCTTGGGGCGAGCGCTACAGCGCCTTCGATTTTGCTGACACCTTCACCACCGGCAAGCCCACGACCTTGCAGGTGCAACGCGCCGACTTCGACAAGTTGCTGGCCGATCAGGCGGCATTGCAGGGCGCGGAAATCCGCTATGGCGACGCGATTGTCAGCGTCGATTTCGAGCGCCCGCGACCGCTGCTGGATGTACGCCGCGAAGACGGCAGCGAGTACCGCGTCGAAGCCGATTTTGTCCTCGATGCCAGCGGCTACGGTCGCGTGCTGTCGCGTCTGCTTGACCTGGAAGCACCGTCGAATTTCCCGGTGCGCCAGGCCGTCTTCACCCACGTTGAAGACCACATCGATCACCCCGGTTTCGACCGGGAAAAGATCCTTATCACCACTCACCCGCAGCACCGCGACATCTGGTTCTGGTCGATCCCGTTCAGCAACGGTCGCTGCTCGGTGGGTGTGGTAGCGGCTGCCGAACATTTTGCAGGCCGCAATACCGACCTCGATGCCTGCCTGCGCGGGTTCATCGCCGAAACCCCGAGCCTGGCCAAGGTGCTGAACAACGCCGTGTGGGATACCCCGGCGCGCACGCTCGGCGGGTATGCGGCCAACGTCAAAACCCTGCATGGCCCGGGCTTTGCGCTGTTGGGCAACGCCGCGGAATTTCTCGATCCAGTGTTCTCCTCGGGCGTGACCATTGCCATGCGTTCGGCGAGCATGGCCGCCGCTGTGCTGCATCGACAGTTGCAGGGCGAACCGGTGGACTGGCAACGGGAGTTTGCCGAGCCACTGAAACGCGGGGTCGACACCTTCCGCTGCTACGTCGAAGGCTGGTACGCCGGCACCTTTCAGGACGTGATTTTCCACGAGCAAGGCTCGCCGGAAATCCGCCGCATGATCTGCTCGATCCTCGCCGGTTACGCCTGGGACGAACGCAACCCGTTCGTCAGTGAAGCGCGCCGTCGGCTGAAGACCATCTCCGAACTCTGTGCAAGGGACGACACATGAATTACTTGAGCGACAGCTACGTCGAGGAAACCCGCTTCGGCTTCTGGTTCCTGCGCAGCCACACCTGGCAGCACCATGTGCTGCGCGTGGCGATCAATGATCTGCGCGGGCTGTTCAGCGAATCGTTACCGGCCAATCCAGTGCTGCTGGATGCCGGCTGCGGCCAGGGCAAGTCGTTCGGCCACCTGCGCCAGACCTTCGCGCCCCAGCGCCTGATCGGCGTCGATGCCGACCCGCACAGCCTGGAATTGAGCGCTGAAGAAGCGGCGCGCCAGGGCTTCGCCGTCGAGCTGATCGGCAGCGACTGCGCGACACTCAATGTTCCCGATGCCAGCGTCGACCTGTTGTTCTGTCACCAGACCTTCCATCATCTGGTGGAGCAGGAAAAAGCCCTCGCCGAGTTCTATCGGGTGCTCAAGCCGGGCGGTTATCTGCTGTTCGCCGAGTCCACCGAGGCTTACATTGATACGTGGGTGATTCGCTGGCTGTTCCGGCATCCGATGCACGTGCAAAAGAGTGCGGCACAGTACCTGGAGATGATTCGCCAGCAGGGTTTTGAGTTCGGCGAACAGAACGTTTCGTACCCGTATCTGTGGTGGAGCCGGTCCAAGGATTTCGGTCTGCTTGAACGTTTCGGTCTGCGCCAGCCCAAGCCCTTTGGCCAGCGGGAAGAAACCCTGGTCAACGTGGTGGCCCGCAAACCCTTGAACGAGGCTGTCTGATGTTGCGTGTTCTGTTGCTCGCCTGCGTCCTCCTGCTCGGTGCCTGCGCCAGTCAGGCGCCGCTGCCGGCCGGCAACCCGAGCCTGCCGCTGCCGCTGCAATTGCATATCGAGCGTTACCTGGCCGGGCAGCAGCAAGACTGGTTGCTGGTGATCCAGCGCGAAGGATCCGGCATCCGCTGGTCGATGATGGATCCGCTGGGCATTCCCCAGGCCCGTCAGCAGTTGATCGACGGGCACTGGCAGGCCGACGGCCTGCTGCCGCCCAACCCGGAAGCGCGGGAGCTGTTCGCCGCGCTGCTGTTCGCCCTGACCCCCTCGGGCGAGCTGGCGCGCAACTACCCTGACGCGCAGCAACGGGGCGGCCAACGTTCCCTGCCGGCGCGCTGGGACATCCACTACACCCAACCCTTGAGCTTCGAATTGAACCTGCCACAAGGCCCGCACTATCGCGTAACGCCACTCGGTGAACCGACGTCATGACCGCCTACCTCAATGCCCTCGGCGTGATCTGCGCCCTGGGACGCGACAAGCAAACCGTGGCACGCAACCTGTTTGCCGGCGACTGCTCGGGCATGCGCCGCGAGTCCGGCTGGGTGCCGGAGCGCGAGCTGCCGGTGGCCGCTGTGCATGGCGATCTGGCGCCCATTCCCGAGGCGCTGGCCGACCAGCGCAGCCGCAACAATCAACTGTTGCTGGAAGCCGCGTTGCAGATTCACGATGACATCGAACAGGCGATCCAGACTTACGGCCGCGACCGCATCGGCGTGGTGCTCGGCACCAGCACTTCCGGCATCGACGAGGCCAGTCGTGGCATGGCGCACTACATTCACGACCGACAGTTCCCGGCCGATTACGACTACCGGCAACAGGAACTCGGCGCCCCGGCGAATTTCCTCGCCGACTGGCTGCAACTGAGCGGCCCGACCTATGTGATCTCCACTGCCTGCACCTCCAGCGCACGCGCGCTGATGAGCGCCCGGCGCCTGCTCGATCTGGGTCTGTGCGACGTCGTGCTGTGCGGCGGGGTCGACAGCCTGTGCAAACTGACCCTCAACGGTTTCAGTGCCCTGGAAGCGGTGTCGGACCAGCGCTGCAATCCGTTTTCCGCCAACCGCAACGGCATCAACATCGGCGAAGCGGCGGTGCTGTTCGTGATGAGCAAAGCGCGCGGCACAGGGCCGGGCATCGCCCTGCTCGGCGCTGGCGCCAGCTCCGACGCGCACCATATTTCCGCGCCGGAACCGACCGGCCGTGGCGCCCTGCAATCGATGCAGAAGGCGCTCGACCAAGCCCATCTGCAAGCCGGCGACATCAGCTACCTGAACCTGCACGGCACCGCGACCCAGCACAACGACGCCATGGAAAGCCTGGCCGTCGCCGCTCTGTTTGCCGAAGGCGTGGCGTGTTCCTCGACCAAACCGATGACCGGCCACACCCTCGGCGCCGCCGGCGCACTGGAAGCGGCGTTCTGCTGGTTGAGCCTGAGTGCCGACAACCCTGACCACGCCTTGCCACCGCACGTCTGGGACGGCCAGCCAGATCCCGACCTGCCAGCGCTCAAGTGGGTGACCGCAAGCGAACGCCTGGCGTCCATTGCACCCCGCTACCTGATGAGCAACTCATTTGCCTTCGGTGGCAATAACGTCAGCCTGATTATCGGAGACGCTCCATGACCGACTGGCCGCTCGCCGAACTGCTGCCCCACGCAGGCGACATGATCCTGATCGACCGGATCCTGAGCTTTGACGACGAACAGATCCACACCACCCTCACCGTCCGGCCCGGCGGCCTGTTCAGTCTGCCCGACGGCAGCCTGCCGGCGTGGGTCGGCGTCGAGTTGATGGCGCAAAGCGTCGCCGCATTCGCCGGCTGCCATGCGCGGCAGAAAGGCAACCCGGTGGAGCTGGGCTTTCTGCTCGGCACACGCAAGTTCGAATGCAACGTCGCGGCTTTCCCGGTCGGCAGCGAACTGACCATCCATGGCTTGCGCTCGCTGGAAGACGACAACGGCATGGGTGTGTTCGAATGCCATATCAACGCACCCGGCATCGAGGCCAGCGCCCGGCTGAACGTGTTCCGCCCGCCGCAGGCGGCGGACTATCTGGAACAATCCAAGGGAGTCGAACCATGACTGAATCCATCCTGGTCACCGGCTCCAGCCGTGGCATCGGCCGCGCCATCGCCCTGCGTCTGGCCAGCGCCGGTCACGATATCGTCCTGCACTGCCGCAGCGGCGTGAGCGACGCGCAGGCGGTACAGGCTGAAATCCAGGCCCTGGGCCGCCAAGCGCGCATCCTGCAATTCGACGTGGCTGACCGCGAAACCTGCAAAGCCATCCTCGAAGCCGACGTTGAAGCCCACGGCGCCTACTACGGCGTGGTGCTCAATGCCGGCCTGACCCGCGACGGCGCCTTTCCGGCCCTGAGCGACGACGACTGGGACGTGGTGTTGCGCACCAACCTCGACGGTTTCTACAACGTCCTGCACCCGGTGATGATGCCGATGATCCGTCGCCGCGCGGCCGGGCGCATCGTCTGCATCACCTCGGTCTCGGGGCTGATCGGCAACCGTGGCCAGGTCAATTACAGCGCGTCGAAGGCCGGCGTGATCGGCGCGGCAAAGGCCTTGGCGATCGAACTGGCCAAGCGCAAGATCACGGTCAACTGTGTTGCGCCGGGCCTGATCGACACGGCGATGCTCGATGAAAACGTGCCGGTGGAAGAGCTGATGAAAATGATCCCCGCGCAACGCATGGGCACACCTGAAGAGGTGGCCGGTGCGGTGAATTTCCTGATGTCGGCGGAAGCGTCGTACATCACCCGCCAGGTGCTGGCGGTCAACGGAGGCTTGTGCTGATGAAGCGCGTCGTCGTCACCGGCATGGCCGGCATTACTTCGCTGGGCAGTGACTGGGACACCATCGCCGGCAATTTCGCCGCCAACCGCAGCGGCATCCGCCGGATGGACGAGTGGGATCGCTTCAGCGAGCTCAACACCCGCCTGGCTGGGCCCATCGACGATTTCCAGGTGCCGGCGCACTGGACCCGCAAACAGCTGCGCAGCATGGGCCGGGTTTCACGGCTGGCCGTCGGCGCGGCGGAAAAAGCGCTGGCCGATGCCGGCCTGCTCGGCGACGAATCGATCAAGGACGGGCGCATGGGCGTGGCCTGTGGTTCGTCCACCGGCAGCACCGACGAGATCAAGGCGTTCGGCAACATGCTGCTCAACTCGGTGGCCGAAGGCCTCAACGCCAACTCCTACGTGCGGATGATGCCGCACACCACGGCGGCGAACATCAGCATCTTCTTCGGCCTCACCGGCCGTTTGATCCCGACCTCCAGCGCCTGCACCAGCGGCAGCCAGGGCATCGGTTACGCCTACGAGGCAATCAAGTTCGGGCGCCTGCCGCTGATGCTGGCCGGTGGCGCCGAAGAGCTGTGCCCGACCGAGGCCATGGTGTTCGACGCGCTGTACGCCACCAGCCTGAAAAACGATGCACCGCACACCTCGCCACGCCCGTACGACAAGGGCCGCGACGGTCTGGTCATCGGTGAAGGCGGCGGCATGCTGGTGCTCGAAGAGCTGGAGCACGCCCTGGCACGCGGTGCGCACATTCACGCCGAAATCGTCGGTTTCGGCAGCAACGCCGACGGCCAGCACACCACCCGCCCCGAACAAGTCACCATGCGCCGGGCAATGGAACTGGCACTGGAAGACGCAGGCCTTGCGCCGGACGTCATCGGCTATGTCAACGGCCACGGCACCGCCACCGAACAAGGCGATGTCGCTGAAACCCTGGCCACCAGTGCCCTGTTCGGCGAGCGCATGCCGATCAGCTCGCAAAAGAGCTTCCTGGGCCACACACTCGGCGCCTGCGGGGCGCTGGAATCGTGGTTCAGCATCGAGATGCTCAACCGCGACCTGTACGTGCACACGCTCAACCTCGACGAGGTCGATCCGCATTGCGGCAAGCTCGACTACCTGCGCGGCGAGTTCCGGCAGATGAGCCACGAATACGTAATGAACAACAATTTCGCTTTCGGCGGGGTCAACACCTCGCTGATCTTCCGTCGCTGGCCCCAACCGAATTAATCCAGGTCAAGGAGACCTCCATGCACTTCAAGAAACTCGCTGCCACCCTGCTCATCTGCGCCCTGCCGGCCGTCAGCCAGGCCCGTGACACGGCGGTGTACCTGCCGTTCGACAAGGCCGTCGCCGAAGCAACCCGCACCGGCAAGATCGATGGCAGCGTGAAGTTCTATCTGGCGGGCAACGCCCCGGCCGGCAAAGTCACCGTCGTCAGCCCCGGCGCCGTGACCAACAAAAAGACCAACGCCTTCAACAAGACCGACCAGGAAGCCTGCGAGTGGGTCGTGCAATCGGCCATCATCAGCCTGCACCAGGCCGCGAAAAACGCCGGCGCCAACGCCGTGACCAACATCGTCAGCTTCTACAAGAGCAACGAGCGCAAGGATGCGAAAACCTACGAATGCCACGCGGGCGCCATCATGGCCGGCGTAGCGTTGAAGGGCGATCTGGCGACGGTTAAGTAACGGCCGGAACGACGAAGGGCGCCTTTCGGCGCCCTTTTCAATTCAGATCATGTGCTGGCATGCAACTTCAGCCCCAGCGCTTTCATGACTTTGAGGATCGTTCCAAACTCGGGATTTACCTCGCCTGACAGTGCGCGATAAAGACTTTCCCTTGATAGCCCCGCATCCCGCGCGACCTGGGTCATGCCACGCGCCCGAGCGATAGTGCCAAGTGCCTTGGCAATAAAAGCCGGGTCATCCCCCGCCTCTTCCATGCAGGCATCCAGATAGTTGGCCATGTCCTCTTCTGTCTTGAGGTACTCGGCTGAGTCCCAACGAGTGAATTGTTCGGTCATGGGTTTTGCTCCTGCCAGGATTCCGCGATGAGCCTGGCTTGCTTGATGTCTCGAGATTGACTGCTCTTGTCTCCACCACAAAGGAGGATGACCAGCTGACGACCTTGCTGCATGAAATAGACCCGATATCCCGGGCCATAGTCAATTCGGGCTTCGCTGATCCCTTCGCCAATGGCTTTGACATCACCGAAGTTTCCCTCAGCCATACGATCAATTCGCACCTGAATACGCATCCTGGCGCGACTATCAGCCAGCTTCACAAGCCAGCTCGAGAATGTGGAGCTTCGAAGTATCTCAGTCATGGTCGCAAGTGTAGCCTTTGAGCTACACGCACTCTACATGGACTTCTCTCTGTCCGATACACGGCGTCTACACTCGTCATACCCATGATTTGCTGCGCGTTACGTCAAGGAGATGACCATGCATGCGAAAGCCCTGATCGCTGCCGCCCTTTTCAGCCTGCTCCCCAGTGCCAGCCACGCCACCAATCTGATGTACATGCCGTTCGAAACAGTCGTGTCGGATGCGATGCGCGCCGGGCGGCTGGATGGCAGTGTGAAGTTTTATCTGATCGGCAACGGACCTCAGGGCACTCAGCGGTTGTTGCAGCGCGGAGTGGTCAGCGATTTGAAGACCAACGGTTTCAACAAGAGCGATCACGACTCCTGCGAGTGGGTGTTGCAGTCGAATCTGATTGCGCTGCAGGCCGAGGCCAAGCGTGTCGGGGCGAATGCGGTGACCAATATCGTCAGCTATTACGACCAGCATGTGCGCAAGGATCTGAACACTTACGAGTGTCGGGCCGGGGTGTTTGTGACGCGGGTGGCGTTGAAGGGGGATCTGGTTCGGCTGCCCTGATCAACCGGCTTCGACCTTGCGCGTGAGCAGTTCGACAAACGCCTTGGCCATCGGCGATTTCTGATCCTTGCGCTGCACCAGCCACACCGCCGTCACGGCCTCGGGATCGAGCAGCGGCCGATAGACCACACCGTCGATGCGCATCCGCTGATACGACGCCGGCATCACCGACACGCCCAGACCGGCTGCCACCAGACCGATGATGGTCATGGCTTCGCCGGCCTCCTGGGCGAAGTGCGGACTGAACCCGGCATCACGGGCCAGGCTGATCAACTGTGAATACAGACCACTGCCGTAACTGCGCGGGAAGAACACGAACGGTTCGAGGGCCAGTGCAGAGAGGAACAGCCCCTCTTCAGTGCCCTGCGCCAACGGATGCTTGGAGCTGAGCACGGCCACCAGCGGCTCGCGCGTGAGCTCGACCACGCTCAGTGAATCCGGCAAACCCAGCGGACGCATGATGCCGACTTCGATCGATTGGTCCACCAACGCGTCGGCGACCATGGTGCTGCTCATCTCGCGCAGATTCAGGTGCACCGCCGGGAAGCGCTGGCGGAAGGAAAAAATCGCCTGGGGAATGGTCGAGTTGAACGGCGCCGAGGAGGTGAAGCCGATCTTCAATTCACCCAGCTCGCCGAGTTGCGCGCGGCGGGCCACGTCGGCCGCTTTATCGACTTGCGCGAGCACCAGCCGCGCTTCCTCCAGAAACAGTCGCCCGGCCTCGCTGAGCTCGACCCGACGATTGGTACGCTCGAAGAGTCGCGCGCCGACTTCCTGTTCTAGCGCCTGGATCTGCTGGCTCAGCGGTGGCTGGGAGATGCCCAGCACCTGTGCGGCGCGGCCGAAGTGCAGTTCTTCGGCGACGGCGATGAAGTAGCGCAGATGACGCAATTCCATGGATACCCCATTAGGTCGTGAAAGCTATCAAACAGGTCGAACAATATATTGGATAGAAACATTAGCCAGCTATATGATTTTTTCATTGCCTGCCTGCCCGCGCCCTCCGAGGTCTGATGTGAAAACCGCCGTCGCTCCACTGGCCCATGAAGTCCCGCCCGCTGCGGCGGACAATGTGCTGACCGAACTGCAAGAGATCTACATCGAGAAAGGCACACCCGCGTTCATGCGCACGGTACTCGCGCTGTTCAGCGGCGGCTTTGCGACCTTCGCCCTGCTCTACTGTGTGCAGCCGATGATGCCGCTGCTGTCCCACGAATATTCGATCAACGCGGCGCAGAGCAGCCTGATCCTCTCGGTGGCCACCGGCATGCTGGCTTTCGGCCTGCTGATCACCGGTCCGATTTCCGATCGGGTCGGGCGCAAACCGGTGATGGTCGCCGCGCTGTTTGCCGCGGCGCTGTGCACCATCGCCAGTTCGATGATGCCGAGCTGGCACGGTGTGCTGATCATGCGTGCGCTGATCGGGCTGTCATTGAGTGGTCTGGCGGCGGTGGCGATGACTTACCTGAGCGAGGAAATCCATCCACAGCACATTGGTCTGGCGATGGGTTTGTATATCGGTGGCAACGCGATTGGCGGGATGAGCGGACGGTTGATCACTGGCGTGCTGATCGACTTCGTCAGTTGGCACACGGCGATGATGGTGATCGGCGGCCTGGCGCTGATCGCAGCGGCGGTGTTCTGGAAAATCCTGCCCGAGTCGCGCAACTTCCGCTCCCGCTCGTTGCATCCGCGCAGCCTGCTCGACGGCTTCACCATGCACTTTCGCGATGCCGGCCTGCCGCTGCTGTTCCTCGAAGCGTTCGTGCTGATGGGCGCATTCGTCACCCTGTTCAACTACATCGGTTATCGCCTGTTGGCCGCGCCGTACCACATGGATCAAGTGTTCGTGGGGCTGTTGTCGGTGGTCTACCTGTCGGGCATCTACAGCTCGGCGAAAATCGGTTCGCTGGCCGACAAACTGGGCCGCCGCAAAGTGCTGTGGGCGACCATCGCCCTGATGTTCGCCGGCCTCGCCCTGACGATGTTCACACCGCTGCCGCTGGTGATCATCGGCATGCTGATCTTCACCTTCGGCTTCTTCGGCGCTCACTCGGTGGCCAGCAGCTGGATCGGCCGTCGGGCGCTCAAGGCCAAGGGCCAGGCGTCGTCGTTGTACCTGTTCAGTTATTACGCCGGCTCGAGCATCGCCGGAACGGCGGGCGGGGTGTTCTGGCACCTGGCGGGGTGGAACGGGATCGGCCTGTTCATCGGCGCGTTGTTGCTGGTGGCGCTGTTGGTGGCGTTGAAGCTGGCGAAGTTGCCGCCGCTGGGTGGTGGCGAAAAGGTTTAGCCACAACTGCGCCCTAGCGGTAATCACGGGCCAAGGTACACTGACGGCATTCATCTGCTTTGGTAAAGGAAGCCAGAATGCGCCTGGACCGTCTCCACATTAAAAATTTTCGTTGCTACGAAGATGCCACATTCGACTTTCAACCAGGATTCAATCTGGTGGTGGGGGTTAATGGGAGCGGGAAGACTTCTTTGTTGCAGGCGGCGGCGGCATCCTTCCATGAATTTGGCGCTGTGATGGCATCAGACAGCCTCAAGTTAAATGACGAAAACGTTCGTTTTTTCATTGATAAGTTTGAAGGCCGCAGTCGCTTTGAGAGAAAGTTTCCGCATCTGATAGAAGCCAAAGGAAAACTGCTGGGCGCCTCTGAGTGGAAGATCATCAGACAAGCAATAGAATCGCCTCACCTCACAGACACGGGTGTTGCTGATGAACTTTTTGAACTGACCAACAAAATCAATCGACGAGAACAGATTGATTTACCGGTGCTTGCTTTTTATCGATCCAACCGCCGCTGGAAGGCCGCGGGTGTTTCTGCGGAGTCGGCAGCGCAACAAAAAATATCTCGTTATGACGGCTATTCAAACTGGCTGGATGCGGTCACCGATCTGAAAGACTTTGAGACCTGGCTGATCGGACGAACGCTGGATCGAATACAAGACATGCTGGACTCGGGATCTGCCAGTTCAGAATTCGACGATGAATTAGCGTGGGTAAATGCCGCTATTCAAATCGCGTTGCCGGATGTCAGAGATTTGCGTTACGACTTGAGACTACAAAGTCTGCTGATCGATTTTCACGGCGGCGTAACTGTGCCTTTCAACGAACTTAGCGACGGACAAAGAGGCATGATCGCGCTGTTCGCCGATATCGCTCGACGCATGTGCATTCTCAACCCACACATGGGCATGAACGTTCTGACTAGGACTTCAGGAGTAGTGATCATTGATGAGTTGGACATCCACCTTCATCCAGCTTGGCAGCGGAGTATTGCACCGGCATTAAAACAGGCGTTTCCCAAGGTCCAGTTCATTGCAGCCAGCCACTCCCCACAGATCATTGGCAGCCTCAGACCCGAAGAGGTCGTAGTACTAAACAATGGTGACCCATCTCACCCACAAGTAACTTACGGCCTGGATTCGAGCAGTGTGCTCGAAGAGGTCATGGGTGTTAAGCAGCGTGAGCCAGAGATTGAAAACCTCCTCTCTGAGCTCTTTTCAACATTGGAAGATAACGATCTAAAAAAAGCAAAATCGCAGCTTGCTGCGTTGAAGAAAAAAGCTCCTGACCTTCCAGAATTTGCAGGCGCAGAGGCTCTGATCAGGCGCAAGGAGATTCTCGGCAAATGAAGCGAGTGCTCAAAGGAACTGAACCCGCTTCATTTACAGATTGGAAAAACTCGGCGAACGAGGAGTGGAGTCCGACCTACCCCACTCTGCAAAACCCAGAGAAACGAGATCTGCACAACGCCCTTCTGCGGGAGCAAGGCTTCTTCTGCTGTTATTGCGGCCGGGAAATAGATGCTTCGACCAGCCATATCGAACACTTCAGACCACAAGAGCATTTCGAAGAGCTGGCGTTGGAGTTTCACAACCTTCATGCCTCCTGCCTGCGAGAAACCAAGCCCGGCAACCCGTTGCACTGCGGCCATAAGAAGGGCAACTGGTTCGACGAAAACCAACACATTTCTCCCACCGACGAGAACTGTGAAAAGCGCTTCCGATATCTGCGAACCGGCGAAATCCAGCCAAAAGATTCTGACGACCTTCCCGCCACAAAGATGATCGAGGTATTGGCGCTAGACATCGCCTACCTCAAAAATCGACGTCAGGACACAATCCGCCGCTTCTTCGATGATGAGTTCGTCATGCAAGTCAGCGAAGAAGAGCTTGAGCGGTTAGTGACGGCGATCAGAACTACCGCTATCCCCAATCAAAAGCCTTTCGACCACATCATCGCCCGCTACGCCGAACAACTCCTCGGTCGTTAAACACATCGCAAACAAAAACGCCCGGCATAAGCCGGGCGTTTTTGTTTTCTACCCTTAGAGCTGAGCGCCGATCACTCGTGATACTGCGCCGACAACTCGTGCACCGCACGCAGGAACGCGCCGGCGTGTTCCGGGTCGACTTCAGGCGTGATGCCGTGGCCAAGGTTAAACACGTGGCCGCTGCCCTTGCCGTAGCTGGCGAGGATGCGCCCGACTTCGGTGCGGATCGCTTCCGGCTTGGCGTAGAGCACGGTCGGGTCCATGTTGCCTTGCAGCGCGACCTTGTCGCCAACGCGGGCGCGGGCGTTGCCGATGTCGCAGGTCCAGTCCAGGCCCAGTGCGTCAGCGCCGGCGTCGGCGATGCTTTCCAGCCACAGGCCGCCGTTTTTGGTGAACAGGATCACCGGCACTTTGCGACCGTCGTGCTCACGGATCAGACCGCTGACGATTTTCTTCATGTAGGCCAGGGAGAATTCCTGATACGCCGCCGCCGACAGGTTGCCGCCCCAGGTATCGAAGATCTGCACCGCTTGGGCGCCGGCCTGGATCTGGCCGTTGAGGTACGAAGTCACCGACTGTGCCAGCTTGTCCAGCAGCAGGTGCATGGCTTGCGGGTTGTCGTAGAGCATCGCCTTGGTCTTGCGGAAGTCTTTCGACGAGCCGCCTTCGACCATGTAGGTGGCGAGGGTCCACGGACTGCCGGAGAAACCGATCAACGGTACACGGCCGTTCAGTTCGCGGCGAATGGTGCTGACCGCGTCCATTACGTAACCGAGGTCTTTGTGCGGATCCGGGATCGGCAGGGCTTCGATGTCGGCCAGGGTGCTGACGACTTTTTTGAAGCGCGGACCTTCACCCGTCTCGAAGTACAGGCCCTGGCCCATGGCATCGGGAATGGTGAGGATGTCGGAGAACAGGATCGCCGCGTCCAGTTGCGGATAGCGGTCGAGCGGTTGCAGCGTGACTTCGCAGGCGAATTCCGGATTCATGCACAGGCTCATGAAATCACCGGCCTGGGCGCGGCTGGCGCGGTATTCCGGCAGGTAGCGGCCGGCCTGGCGCATCATCCACACAGGGGTGACGTCTACGGGTTGCTTGAGCAGGGCGCGGAGGAAACGGTCGTTCTTCAGGGCAGTCATGTCGGCATCCGGAAAAAAAGTGCGGGCATTTTCTCAGAGCGCGACGCAAAAGGCACGAATGCAGGTCAGCCTTTTGTCTATCGGGTCAATTTGTCGCGGTTTTCTCACAGAAAATCGTTCCCACGCAGACGGTTCGACGCCTCGACGTGGGAACGATCAGAGGAAGGTTTAGACGCCCAGGTAATCCAGGATCCCTTCCGCCGCATTGCGGCCTTCGAAGATCGCCGTCACCACGAGGTCGGAACCGCGCACCATGTCACCACCGGCGAAGATTTTCGGGTTGCTGGTCTGGTGCTTGTACTGACCCTGCTCGGGCGCAACGACGCGGCCCTGGCTGTCGGTCTGGATTTCGAACTGCTCGAACCACGGCGCCGGGCTCGGGCGGAAACCGAAAGCGATGACCACGGCGTCGGCCGGGATGATCTCTTCGGAGCCCGGGATCGGCTCGGGGCTGCGACGGCCACGGGCGTCCGGCTCGCCGAGACGGGTCTCGACCACTTTCACACCTTCGACCTTGTCCTCGCCAACGATGGCGATCGGCTGGCGGTTGTAGAGGAACTTCACGCCTTCTTCCTTGGCGTTCTTCACCTCTTTGCGCGAGCCCGGCATGTTCGCTTCGTCACGACGATAGGCGCAGGTCACCGACTTGGCGCCCTGGCGGATCGACGTGCGGTTGCAGTCCATCGCCGTGTCGCCACCGCCCAGCACCACGACCTTCTTGCCTTTCATGTCGACGAAATCTTCCGGCGACTTTTCAAAGCCCAGGTTGCGGTTGACGTTGGCGATCAGGAAATCCAGCGCGTCATAGACGCCTGGCAGGTCCTCACCGGCAAAACCGCCCTTCATGTAGGTGTAGGTGCCCATGCCCATGAACACGGCATCGTATTCGGCGAGCAGTTGCTCCATGGTCACGTCCTTGCCGACCTCGGTGTTGAGGCGGAACTCGATGCCCATGCCGGTGAAGACTTCGCGGCGATTGCTCAGCACGGTCTTCTCGAGCTTGAACTCGGGGATGCCGAAGGTCAGCAGACCGCCGATTTCCGGGTTCTTGTCGAACACCACCGGGGTCACGCCGCCGCGCACCAGCACGTCGGCACAACCAAGGCCCGCCGGGCCTGCGCCGATGATCGCGACACGTTTGCCGGTCGGTTTGACCTTGGACATGTCCGGGCGCCAGCCCATGGCGAACGCGGTGTCGGTGATGTACTTCTCGACCGAACCGATGGTCACCGCGCCGAAGCCGTCGTTAAGGGTGCAGGCACCCTCGCACAGACGATCCTGCGGGCACACCCGGCCGCAGACTTCCGGCAGGGTGTTGGTCTGGTGCGACAGCTCGGCGGCCTGGAGGATGTTGCCCTCGGCCACCAGCTTCAGCCAGTTCGGAATGAAGTTGTGCACCGGGCACTTCCATTCACAATACGGGTTGCCGCAACCCAGGCAGCGGTGGGCCTGGTCGGCC
This sequence comes from Pseudomonas sp. PHC1, assembly GCF_046487845.1. Lineage (NCBI taxonomy): Bacteria > Pseudomonadati > Pseudomonadota > Gammaproteobacteria > Pseudomonadales > Pseudomonadaceae > Pseudomonas > Pseudomonas sp. PHC1. Next base: position 123,560 of record NZ_JBJXHJ010000003.1, on the reverse strand, counting down.
GACTGCTGGGGTTTGAACGGTTCGTAGATTTCCACGAACTCTTTCTTGCGTTGACGCAACAGTTTCTTCTTCGGATCCTTGCGCCCGACATCGATGAACTGGAAGTCGTTATTCAGACGTTCAGCCATTGTTAAAACCTCATCAAACTCTTCAGGCGCATATCACTGCGGGTTGGCACGGGTGCTGGAAAGCAACGACTTCAGGTTGGCAGCCTTCGGCTTGACCAGCCAGAAGCGGCGCAAGTAGTCATCGAGGTTCTCGGCGAGTTCACGACCCCACTCGCTGTCGGTTTCCGCGACGTACTCGTTCAGCACGTTCTGCAGGTGGCTGCGATAGGCTTCCATCGCCTCGCCGCTGATCCGCTGGATTTCCACCAGTTCGTGGTTGACCCGGTCAACGAAAGTGTTGTCCTGATCGAGCACGTAGGCGAAACCGCCGGTCATGCCAGAGCCGAAGTTGTAACCGGTCTTGCCCAGAACGCAGACAAAACCACCGGTCATGTACTCACAGCAGTGATCGCCAGTGCCTTCCACGACCGTGTGGGCACCGGAGTTGCGCACGGCGAAACGCTCGCCGGCGGTGCCGGCGGCGAACAGCTTGCCGCCCGTGGCGCCGTACAGGCAGGTGTTGCCGATGATGGCGCTTTCCTGAGTCTTATAAACGCTGCCCTTCGGCGGCACGATGGTCAGCTTGCCACCGGTCATGCCTTTGCCGACGTAGTCGTTGGCGTCGCCTTCCAGGTACATGTTCAGACCGCCGGCGTTCCACACGCCGAAGCTCTGACCCGCCGTGCCCTTGAAGCGGAAGGTGATCGGCGCCTTCGCCATGCCCTGGTTGCCGTGCTTGCGCGCGATTTCCCCGGAGATCCGCGCACCGATCGAACGGTCGCAGTTGCAGATATCCAGCTCGAACTCGGCGCCGCTGAGGTCGTTGATCGCCGACGTCGCCATCTCGACCATTTTCTCGGCCAGCAGGCCCTGGTCGAATGGCGGGTTGCGCTCGACGCCGCAGAACTGAGGCTTGTCCGCCGGGATGTGATCGCTGCCCAGCAGCGGGGTCAGATCCAGGTGATGCTGCTTGGCGGTCTGGCCTTCGAGGACTTCCAGCAGATCGGTGCGGCCGATCAGCTCTTCGAGGGAACGCACGCCCAGCTTGGCCAGCCATTCACGGGTCTCTTCGGCGACGTAGGTGAAGAAATTCACCACCATGTCGACGGTGCCGATGTAGTGATCCTTGCGCAGCTTCTCGTTCTGGGTCGCGACGCCGGTGGCGCAGTTGTTCAGGTGGCAGATACGCAGGTATTTGCAGCCCAGCGCGATCATCGGCGCGGTGCCGAAGCCGAAGCTTTCGGCGCCGAGGATGGCTGCCTTGATCACGTCGAGGCCGGTTTTCAGGCCGCCATCGGTCTGTACCCGAACCTTGCCGCGCAGGTCGTTGCCGCGCAGGGTCTGGTGGGTTTCGGCCAGGCCGAGTTCCCACGGAGCGCCAGCGTATTTGATCGAGGTCAGCGGCGAAGCACCGGTGCCACCGTCGTAACCGGAGATGGTGATCAAGTCCGCGTAGGCCTTGGCCACACCGGCGGCGATGGTGCCGACGCCCGCTTCAGCCACCAGTTTTACCGAGACCAGCGCCTTCGGGTTGACCTGTTTCAGGTCGAAGATCAGCTGCGACAAGTCCTCGATCGAATAGATGTCATGGTGCGGCGGTGGCGAAATCAGGGTCACGCCCGGCACTGCGTAACGCAGTTTGGCGATCAGCCCGTTCACTTTACCGCCCGGCAGTTGCCCGCCCTCGCCCGGCTTGGCGCCCTGGGCGACCTTGATCTGCAGCACTTCGGCGTTGACCAGGTATTCCGGGGTCACCCCGAAACGGCCGGTTGCGACCTGTTTGATTTTCGAGCTCTTGATGGTGCCGTAGCGCGCCGGGTCTTCGCCGCCTTCGCCGGAGTTGGAACGCGCACCGAGGCGGTTCATGGCTTCGGCCAGGGCTTCGTGAGCTTCCGGCGACAGGGCGCCCAGCGAGATGCCAGCGGAGTCGAAGCGCTTGAGCACCGATTCCAGCGGCTCGACTTCACTGATGTCCAGCGGCGTGTCGAGGGTCTTGACCTTGAACAGGTCACGGATCATCGACACCGGACGGTTGTCCACCAGCGAGGTGTATTCCTTGAACTTGGCGTAGTCGCCCTGCTGCACGGCGGCTTGCAGGGTGTTGACCACATCCGGGTTGTACGCGTGGTATTCGCCACCGTGAACGAACTTCAGCAGACCGCCCTGCTGGATCGGCTTGCGCGGACTCCAGGCTTCGGTGGCCAAGGCTTTCTGTTCGGCTTCGATGTCGACGAAGCGCGCGCCCTTGATACGGCTCGGTACGCCACGGAAGCTCAGCTCGCAGACTTCTTCGGACAGGCCGATGGCTTCGAACAGCTGCGCACCGCGGTACGAAGCGATGGTCGAGATGCCCATCTTCGACAGGATCTTCAACAGACCTTTGGTGATGCCTTTGCGGTAGTTCTTGAACACCTCGTAGAGGTCGCCCAGCACTTCACCGGTCCGGATCAGGTCGCCCAGCACTTCGTAGGCCAGGAACGGATAGACCGCCGAGGCGCCGAAACCGATCAGCACCGCGAAGTGGTGCGGATCGCGTGCGGTGGCGGTTTCCACCAGGATGTTGGAGTCGCAGCGCAGGCCTTTTTCGGTCAGGCGGTGGTGCACCGCGCCGGTGGCCAGCGAGGCGTGGATCGGCAGTTTGCCCGGAGCGATATGGCGGTCGCTCAGAACGATCTGGGTACGACCGGCACGCACGGCTTCTTCAGCCTGATCGGCGACGTTGCGGATCGCCGCTTCGAGGCCGACGCTTTCGTCGTAGTTGAGGTCGATGATCTGCCGCTCGAAACCCGGGCGGTCGAGGTTCATCAGCGAACGCCACTTGGCCGGGGAAATGACCGGCGAGCTGAGGATCACGCGCGAAGCGTGTTCCGGCGATTCCTGGAAGATGTTGCGCTCGGCACCGAGGCAGATTTCCAGCGACATCACGATCGCTTCACGCAGCGGGTCGATCGGCGGGTTGGTCACCTGCGCGAACTGCTGGCGGAAATAGTCGTACGGCGTGCGCACGCGCTGGGACAGCACGGCCATCGGCGTGTCGTCGCCCATCGAGCCAACGGCTTCGTAGCCCTGCTCGCCGAGCGGACGCAGTACCTGATCGCGCTCTTCGAACGTGACCTGATACATCTTCATGTATTGCTTGAGCTGATCGACGTCGTAGAAAGCCGAACCGTGATCGTTGTCTTCCATGGTGGCCTGGATGCGCAGGGCATTCTTGCGCAGCCATTGCTTGTACGGATGACGGGATTTCAGACGGTTGTCGATCGCGTCGGTGTCGAGGATCTGCCCGGTTTCGGTGTCCACGGCGAAGATCTGGCCCGGGCCGACACGGCCTTTGGCAAGCACGTCTTCAGGCTGGTAGTTCCAGACGCCGATTTCCGAAGCCAGGGTGATGAAGCCGTTCTTGGTGGTGACCCAGCGCGCCGGGCGCAGACCGTTACGGTCGAGCAGGCACACCGCGTAGCGACCGTCGGTCATGACCACGCCGGCCGGGCCATCCCACGGTTCCATGTGCATCGAGTTGTACTCGTAGAACGCACGCAGATCCGGGTCCATGGTTTCGACGTTCTGCCACGCTGGCGGAATGATCATCCGCACGCCACGGAACAGGTCGATGCCACCGGTGACCATCAGCTCGAGCATGTTGTCCATGCTCGAGGAGTCGGATCCGACACGGTTGACCAGCGGGCCGAGTTCTTCCAGATCCATCAGATCGTTGGTGAACTTGGTGCGACGGGCCTGGGCCCAGTTGCGGTTGCCGGTGATGGTGTTGATCTCGCCGTTGTGGGCGAGGAAGCGGAATGGCTGGGCCAGCGGCCATTTCGGCAGGGTGTTGGTGGAGAAGCGCTGGTGGAACACGCAGATCGCGGTTTGCAGGCGCTGGTCACCCAGGTCCGGATAGAACGCGGCCAGGTCGGCCGGCATCATCAGGCCTTTATAGATGATGGTCTTGTGGGAAAAGCTGCAGATGTAGTGGTCGGTATCGGCGGCGTTGGCCACCGACGAACGACGACGGGCGCTGAACAGCTTGACCGCCATGTCCTGATCGCTCAGGCCTTCGCCACCGATGTACACCTGCTCGATCTGCGGCAGGCGCTCAAGGGCCAGGCGGCCGAGGACGCTGGTGTCGATCGGCACTTTGCGCCAACCAATCAGTTGCAGGCCTTCGGCCAGGATCTCGCGGTTCATGTTCTCGCGAGCGGCTTCGGCCTTGGCCGGATCCTGGTTGAAGAAGACCATGCCCACGGCATATTGCTTGGGCAGCTCGACGCTGAAGGCTTCCCGGGCAATGGCACGCAGGAAGGCGTCGGGTTTTTGAATCAGCAGACCGCAACCGTCACCGGTCTTGCCGTCGGCATTAATCCCACCGCGGTGGGTCATGCAGGTCAGGGCCTCAATGGCCGTTTGCAAAAGGGTATGACTGGGTTCGCCCTGCATATGGGCTATCAGGCCGAAACCGCAGTTATCCTTGAATTCATCTGGTTGGTACAGACCTGCTTTCATAGACACTTTCTCACCAGGCTGCCTCTTTACGAGGCAAATTTCTTTTCAATTCAACCACTTGCATCTCGCGCCGAACGTACGCCGGCTTTGCGGGGGCAAAAGGGTGGTCATTGTACACAGCGACACAGAGGCTCACAAATTTGACGACGAAATGTCGCAAATTCATGTCGCATTTGTGAAAGGTTTAAAGCGATCTGCTGTGCTAGTCAAAACTTTTTTAATTTTGACCGCAACGACTCAAAGACTACTGTGACGCAGACACCACAAGGCACGCGACCTGAAAGGAAGCGCGCACTTGTAGAAATTTTGAGGTGCTTGGAGAGGCGGCCTGGGTAAGGCCGCCGAATCTTCAGCGAGTTGTTGCCAGTTCCTGTTGGACGCTGGCGACAGTGCGAGGCCAAGGTTTACCAGCCTGAACCTTCGCTGGCAAGGCCTTGATGGCAGAAACGGCTGCATCACGATTGGCGAAGTTGCCGTAGGTGATCACGTAGAGAGGCTTGCCGTTGAGGACTTTCTTGAAATAACGGTACTCGCCGCCCTGCTCCTTGACGAAGTTTTGCGCAGTCGCTTCGGAGCTGGTGCCGAGGATCTGCACCACGTAGTTGCTGGTCGGCTGACCGGCGTACCAGCTGCCACCGGCAGCCTTGGCGACGGTGACCGGCTTCTCGGCAGGTTTGGTGGTGGCAACAGGCTTGGCAGGCGCCGGAGCCGGTTTGGCCACTGGAGCGGCCGGAGCAGGTGCCGGCTTGGCGGTAGCAACCTGGGTTGGTGCGGGGGTCGGTTTGGCCGCCGGGACAGGAACCGGGGTCGGTGCAGGACCGGCCTGAACGCCCGCGGGAGGGGCGGTGGTGGTCACGGTCGGCGGCGTATTGCTGGAACCTTCGACCGGCACGCCGTCGTCGCCCTCGGTGATACCACCCGCCGCTTCAGCCAGCGGACCGCGCATCACCGGCTGCGAGTTGCCGACCAGCGGCAGCGGCATCGGCTGAGTATTGCCGTTGAATTCGACGGACGGCGCGCCACCCGCCTGCGGCGTGTCCTGGCCCAATGGCAGTTGCGCCTGCTCGTTGGCCGGCGCACCGGTGGTCGGTGCCTTGTTGCGACCCGGCATCAGCCAGGCCGCCGCGACCGCGACCACGACCACGGCGGATATCGCCAATACGTGTTTCTTCGGCATGTTGAACCCCATACTTGGACGCTTGACCGCAGAGCGGCTGGCAATCATGACTTCGATCAGAGCATCGCGAGCGACCTGGTTGATGTTGCCCGGCCAACCCTCTGAGCTTTCGTGAATATCAGAGATCTGATCCGCGGTGAAAAGTTCGACACCCCGGCCGGCGCCTTCGAGCCGCTGGTCGAGATACTCGCGGGTTTCTTCTTCGGTGTACGGCTGCAGTTCAATGACGTGAAAGCGCTCTTCCTCAAGGTGCAAAGCCTCGAGCTGCGCGATCAGCGACGACTCGCCGAACAGGAACACATGCGGGCGGCCTTCCGGTGCGCCGGCGCCCAGCGCCATCAGGGCTTCAAGGGCGGACTCGTCGAGCTGCTCGGCATCATCCACCAGCAGATAGACTTCCTGCCCCGTCAGCGCCAATTGAACGACCTGATCGAGGATCGCCCCGACCTCGGCCTGCGCCACGTCCAGCGCCTGGGCCACCTGACGCAGCACACCGGCGGCATCGCCGGCACCACGAGCGGAAACGACGACGCTCTGCACCGATTGCTTGTTGGTGCTGGCAACCAGCGCCTGACGCAGCAGGGTCTTGCCGCTGCCCTGGGGGCCGGTGACCACCAGCAGCAACTGGCTGTAACGCGCCAGATGATGCAGTTGCCCCAGCACCGGCTTGCGCTGGGCCGGGAAGAATTTGAAGCCCGGCACCCGCGGCGCGAAAGGGTCGTGACTTAACTGGAAATGGCCGAGGAACGCCTCGTCGGCATGCAAACTAGTCATCGGAATCTTATTAACCTTTAAGCTGAGCCAGAGCGCGGTAATCCGCTCCCAGCGTGGCCTGTAGAACCTCTTTCGGATAATCGTCGGTCACCACCGCTTCGCCCATCCGGCGCAGCAGCACCAGACGCAAGCGACCGTCGATCACTTTTTTGTCAATTGCCATGTGTTCAAGAAAATCGGCTTCGGTCATCTCTTCCGGCGGGATCACCGGCAGACCGGCACGCTGGAACAAACGGATGCCGCGATCGCGCTCCTGCTCGCTGATCCAGCCCAGGCGCGCAGACATTTCCAGCGCCATCACGGTGCCAGCGGCGACCGCTTCACCATGCAACCAGACACCATAGCCCATGTGGGTTTCGATGGCGTGGCCAAAGGTGTGGCCGAGGTTGAGGGTGGCTCGTACGCCGGTTTCTTTCTCATCGGCGCCGACCACCGCTGCCTTGGCGGCGCAGGAGCGTTCGATGGCATAGGTCAGGGCCGATTGATCCAGCGCACGCAGGGCGTCGACGTTGTCTTCGAGCCAGGTCAGGAACGGTTCGTCGCAGATCAGACCGTACTTGATGACTTCCGCCAGGCCGGCCGAGAGCTCACGCGCTGGCAGGGTTTTCAGGGACGCGGTATCGATCAGCACCACGTTCGGCTGATAGAACGCGCCAACCATGTTCTTGCCCAGCGGATGGTTGATCCCGGTCTTGCCACCCACCGACGAATCGACCTGGGACAGGAGTGTGGTCGGAATCTGGATGAAATCGACGCCGCGCTGGTAGCAGGCGGCCGCGAAACCGGCCATGTCGCCGATCACACCGCCACCGAGGGCGATCACCGTGGTACGACGGTCATGACGGGCGGTCAGCAGTCCGTCGAAGATCAGTTGCAGGGTTTCCCAGTTCTTGAAAGCTTCACCGTCGGGAAGCACCACGGAAACCACCGAGAACTGCGCCAGGCTGCGGGTCAGACGCTCGAGATAGAGCGGCGCAACGGTCTCGTTGGAGACGATTGCCACTTGCCGCCCGTGGATGTGCGGAGCCAGCAGCTCAGGCTGATCCAGTAATCCTTCGCCAATGTGAATCGGGTAGCTGCGCTCGCCGAGGTCGACCTTGAGTGTCTGCATGTGTCCCCACAGTGAAGATGGAAGCAGGCGTCCTGCCCTGAATGATTGGTTGTCTGCCGCCTGTAGCGGGTATGACGCCGCTCGCACGCCATCCGCCACAACCTCGGCGGGTTGTGACAGGACGCCGAGGATAGCGCATTTCGAGCGATGCTTTAACGGGGCGGAAGCTGTGCCAGGCGGTCGAGAATATCGAGCACGACCATGCGGGGCGGCCGCTCGTCGGTTTCCACCACCAGATCGGCAATTTCCCGATAGAGCGGATCACGGATCGCCAGCAGATCACGCAGGGTTTTCTCGGGATTGGCGGTGCGCAGCAACGGCCGGTTGCGATCGCGGGAGGTGCGGCCGACCTGTTGCTCGACGGAGGCATGCAGATACACCACCCGCCCGCCCTCGTGCAGGGCCTTGCGATTGGCATCGCGCATCACCGCGCCGCCGCCGGTCGCCAGCACCACACCGTCGAACGCGCACAGCTCGGCGATCATCGCCTGCTCTCGGTCACGAAAGCCGGGCTCGCCTTCCTTGTCGAAGATCCACGGAATATTGGCGCCCGTACGCAGTTCAATTTCCTTGTCGGAATCCTTGAACGGCAGGCGCAGCTCTTTGGCCAGTAATCGGCCGATGGTGCTTTTTCCAGCCCCCATCGGTCCTACAAGAATCAAATTTCGCACAGAATCAACGACTCACAGCAATCGCCTGGTTATTCATGATACGCGGAGTGAGAAATACCAGCAGCTCGGATTTTTTCTCCGAAACCACATCACGCCGGAAAAGGCGGCCAAGATACGGCACATCGCCAAGAAATGGCACCTTATCTACAACCTTGCTTTGAGTATTTGAGAAAACGCCCCCGATCACGATGGTCTCGCCGTCGTTCACCAGTACCTTGGCATTGACCTCGTTTTTCTTGATCGGCGGTACATCCTGCACTTTGTTCAGGTAGTCCGGTTCGTCCTTGGTGACCTTCACCTCCATGATGATGCGGTTGTCCGGGGTGATCTGCGGCGTCACTTCCAGCGACAGCGACGCCTCCTTGAAGGACACCGACGTAGCGCCGCTGGAGCTGGCTTCCTGGTACGGAATCTCGGTGCCCTTGAGGATCTTCGCGGTTTCCTTGTCAGAGGTGACCACCTTGGGCTGCGAGACGATTTCGCCGTTGCCGGTCTTCTCCATCGCCGTCAGTTCAAGGTCGAGCAAGACATTGTCGGTGATGAACGCGATGCCGATTCCGGAGGTGTTGTTGACCGTGCCCATGTCGACGAACGGCGAGTTGGTGCTGGTGCTGCCCGGCGTGCCGATGGTGGTCGACGAACCGTTGCTGACCCCGGAGGTGTTCCAGTTGCCCTTGTTCTGGATCGAACCGCCCCAGCGCACGCCCAGGCTCTTGTCGTAGTCGACGTTGGCCTCGACGATCCGCGCCTCGATCATCACCTGGCGCACCGGGATATCCAGTTGCGCCACGATTCGCCGCAGCTCGTCGAGGCGATCCTGGGTCTGGTAGGCAATGATGTTGTTGGTTCGCTCATCGACGGTGATCGAACCCCGTTCGTCGACCTTGGCTTCTGCGCTGGTGACCGACTGGAACAGCTTGGCGATGTCGGCGGCCTTGGCGTAATTCACTTGCAGCAGCTCGCGGCGCAGCGGGGCCAATTCGGCGATCTGTTTCTGCGATTCCAGTTCCTGCCGCTCACGGGCGGCGATTTCGTCCGCCGGCGCCACCAACAACACGTTGCCGACCTTGCGCTTGTCCAGGCCTTTGGTCTTGAGCACCAGATCCAGCGCCTGATCCCACGGCACGTTCTGCAGGCGCAAGGTGATCCCGCCTTGCACCGTATCGCTGGCTACCAGATTGAGGTTGGTGAAGTCGGCGATCAGTTGCAGCACCGAACGCACATCAATGTCCTGGAAATTGAGAGAGAGCTTTTCGCCGCTATAGCTGTTGCGGTCGGCGTTGCGCTTTTGCAGGTCATCGACGGTCAGCGGCCGGATGCTGACGGTCAGCTTGTTGTCGGTCTGGTAAGTGGAATAGTCGAAAGTACCGCTGGGTTCGACAGTGATCGTCGCCCGATCACCGCTGACACCGGCATTGACGAATTGCACCGGGGTGGCGAAATCCTTGACGTCGAGGCGCACCCGCAGCGGTTCGGGCAATTGGGTACGCGCAAAGTTGAGGATGATCTTGCCGTCGTGTTCCTGGATGTCCGGTGCGATGGCCGGATCGGACAAATCGATGACCACATTGCCCTCGCCCGCCGTGCCACGCTGGAAATCCACGCCGCGAATGGCCCTGGCGGTCGACGCAAACGTGCGGACCGGCGCTGCCGCCGGTGCTGCGCGCGGCGCACGAGCCGCCGTACGCGGGGCAGCGGTCTTGCTGCCTTGCCCGACCACAATGAACACCGTATTGCCTTCGACCCGGGTGTCGTAAGGGGCCAGTTGCGTCAGGTTGATGATCAGGCGCGTACGATTATTGGCTTCGACCACCGTGGCCGTGCGGGCATTGCCACTGCCCAGGTCACGGGTCTTGCTTGCCAGCTGACTGGCGACACCCGGCAGATCAAGGGCGATCCGTGCCGGCGAATCGGTGGTGTAGCCCTTGGGCTGCGGAGGCGGGCCGTCGAACGACAGCTTCAGCTCGACCCGGTCGCCCGGCAACGCCGCGACGTCCAGCGCCTTGAGATTGGCTGCCTGTACCATCGGCGAAAGCAGCGCTATCCATAGCGAAAAACCGAGGGTGGAGAAAATCCTGTTCATTGTTCGACTTCCACTTATGAATGCTCTTTCAAAGGAATGGTGCGTGGCCGCTCAAGCCAGGCGCCCTGGCCATCCGGAACGATTTCCACCACGTCGACCTGTGAAGCGCTGATGGCGACGATGCGCCCGTCGTTGCGGCCCAGGTAGTCGCCGACCTTGAGCCGATGGACACCGCCCGCACCCCGCAGCAGCGCGAAAGAACCTGAGGCGTTGGCAATCGTGCCGACCATTTCGAATTGCTCGATGTTGAAACCTTCGAGGTATTGCTTGACCCGGTGGGGATCGGGCTTCACGTCACGCGAACCCTGTTTCTGCCCGGCGAGATCGACCCGCAGTTGACGCGAAAACGGACTGCGCAGGTTGGCGGCGCTGTAGGTGAACGTCGGGAAGGCGCGGAATGTCGGGGTCGGCTCGATCTTGCCCGGCGGGCGCAGGCGCACTTCATTCATGTAGGCGTCGAGGTCGCTGAAGTCATCGCCGCCACAGCCACCGAGCACCGATAACAGTGCCGACAAGGCGATAAAACGGATCGGGGTCATTTCTGCTGCCCCTTGTCGTTATAGCGGTAGGTCTTGGCGAGAATGCTCATGCGCAACTTCGGCCCGCCTTCAGGACTGGCCGGCGCCAGCTCGAAATCGTGCAGGGTGACGATGCGGGGCAGCCCGGCCACGCCACTGACGAAGGTCGCAAGGTCATGATAGGCACCGGTCACGGTAATCTGGATGGGCAGCTCGATGTAGAACTGCCGGGTAACCTCCTGCAGCAGTTTGATCTCTTCGAACTCAAGACCGCTGCCCAGCCCGGTACGGGTGATGTCTTCCAGCAAACCCGGCACTTCGGTGTCACTGGGCAGTTGCCGCAACAGCACACCGAACGAGTTTTCCATCTCTTTCATCTGCTGGGTGTACAGCTCCAGATTGGCCGCCATACGCGCCTTGCTCGCGAACTGCTCCTTGAGGGTGATCTCTTCCTCACGCTTGAGTTCGAGCTGATTCTGCATGTCACTGATGAAAAAGTTATAGCCAAGCGCCAGAACCAGCACCATCAACAGCCCGCCGGCCAGGCTTTTGACCGCCGGGGGCCAGGAGCCGATATTGCTGGTGTCCAGGTCGTTGAAATCGACATTGCGCAGGCTTTCCAGCCATTCGGACGGCTTCATTGGTCGTCCTCCTCGAGCCGGGGTCGAGTCTGGCGAACGGTCAGCTGAAAAACGTTGGCCTGATCCACCTGTCCGGCGGTGGTGGCCTTCACTTCATTGAGGTTGGGCGCATCGAACCAGTCGGAGGCGTCGAGGTTGCGCATCAGGTCGGACACCCGATTGTTCGACTCCGCCGCACCGCTGATCGAGAGGGTCTCGCCGACCCTTTTCACGTCGGTGAAATACACCCCGTCGGGCAAGGTGCGCGCCAACTGATCGAAGATCCGTCCGCTGATCTGCCGGTTGCCCTGCAAGTCCTGGATGATGCGCATGCGCTCCACCAGTTGCTGGCGGTGAGCCTTGAGGTCGCTGATCTGCTTGATCCGTTCGTCGACCACGGCGATCTGCTTGCCGATGTAGTCATTGCGTGCAACCTGCCGGGCGATGGCGCCGCTGATGATCTGATCAGCGATGAGCACTGCCCCCACCGAACCGACCACCACACCGATCAAGGCCAGCAGGAAGCGTTTGCGCCGCTCTTCGCGACGCTCCTCGCGCCAGGGTAAAAGGTTGATCCGCGCCATCAGTCGAAACTCCTGAGCGCGAGCCCGCAGGCAATCATCAGGGCTGGTGCATCACTCGCCAGGGCCCCGGCGTTGACCTTGCTGCTCAAGGCCATGTCGGAAAACGGGTTGGCGACCTGGGTCGGGGTGTTCAAACGTTCTTCGATCAGCCGGTCGAGCCCGGGCACCGACGCTGTGCCGCCCGCCAGCAGAATATGGTCGACGGCGTTGTACTGGCCGGAGGCGAAAAAGAACTGCAGGGAACGCGATACCTGCTGCACCAGCGCCTCGCGAAACGGCTGCAGCACCTCGCTGACGTAGTCGTCCGGCAGGCCGCCCTGCTTCTTGGCAAGTCCCGCCTGCTCAAGGGTCAGGCCATAGCGACGCTGGATTTCCTCGGTCAGTTGTCGACCGCCGAACAGCTGTTCGCGGGTGTAGATGATCCGGCCGTTGTGCAGGACGCTAAGGGTGGTCATGGTGGCGCCGATGTCGACCACCGCCACCGTCAACCGATCCTGGGACGCGGCCAGTTGCCTGGCCAGCAGGCCGAACGAACGCTCCAGCGCATAGGCTTCGACATCCACCACCCGCGCCGTCAACCCGGCGAGGGCAAGCGCCGCCTCGCGGACCTCGACGTTTTCCTTGCGACAGGCGGCCAGCAGCACGTTGACCCGCTCAGGGTTGCGCGGCGAAACGCCCTGGACTTCGAAGTCGATGGCGACCTCGTCCAGCGGATAGGGGATGTATTGATCGGCCTCGATCCTGAGCTGGTTTTCCAGTTCATCGTCGGACAGCCCGGCGTCCATCTCGATGACCTTGGTGATCACCGCCGAGCCGGCCACCGCCACCGCCACGGTTTTCAGCCCGGTGCGCGCCTTGACCAGCACCCGGGACAGGGCCTGACCGACGCCCTCGAGTTCGGCGATGTTCTTTTCGACCACGGCACTCGCCGGCAACGGCTCCACCGCATACGCCTCGACCCGGTAGCGCTCTCCCTGACGGCTCAGCTCCAGCAGCTTCACCGACGTGGAGCTGATGTCGATCCCCAGTAACGTATTGGCCTTTTTATTGAAGAGTCCTAGCACTACCAATTCCCTATGACTTTCCGTGAGTTACGGACTCTGTAATGCGCATTGCGTTCCCTCGCCCCGTCTTGACAGAAGCGCAAATGACGCCCCCTGCGGAAAAGTGCTTATAATGCCCAGCGATTTTTTCCGCTTTTTACTGCTGGCGCGGGTCGTTCTGTGTGTTACCCGGAACCCTGTCGCCCAATTCCTTCTTTGCGTGGATGTCCAAAAGCCTTGATTCGTCTGCTGAAATTTTTCGGTTGGTCCATCGTCGCCGTTTTCTGCGGACTGCTTTTAGGTCTCAGCGGCGCGTTTCTTTACCTTAGTCCGGGTTTGCCATCTGTGGAGGCGCTGAGAAGCATTCAGTTGCAGATTCCCCTGCGGGTGTACAGCAGCGACAACAAGCTGATCGCAGAATTTGGCGAAATGCGCCGCACACCGATCCGTTTTGCCGACATTCCCCCCAATTTCATCAATGCGTTACTAAGTGCTGAAGACGACAACTTCGCCAACCACTACGGCGTCGATCCGAGCAGCCTGATGCGTGCCGCGACCCAACTGGTCAAGAGCGGCCACATCCAGTCCGGTGGCAGCACCATCACCATGCAAGTGGCGAAGAACTTCTTCCTGACCAGCGAACGCAGCTTTTCGCGCAAGGCCACGGAAATCCTTCTGGCCCTGCAGATCGAACGACAGCTGACCAAGGACGAGATCCTGGAGCTGTACGTGAACAAGATCTATCTGGGCAACCGCGCCTACGGCATCGAGGCGGCGGCGCAGGTGTATTACGGCAAGTCGATCCGCGACGTCAGCCTGGCGCAGATGGCGATGATTGCCGGCCTGCCGAAAGCCCCGTCGCGCTTCAACCCGCTGGCCAACCCGGCGCGCAGCAAGGAGCGGCGCGACTGGATCCTCGGCCGCATGTACAAACTCGGCAAGATCAGCGAAGCCGACTACACCGCCGCGATCAACGAGCCACTGAACGCCAGCTATCACGTGCCGACCCCGGAAGTGAACGCGCCGTACATCGCCGAGATGGCCCGTGCGGAAATGGTCGGCCGCTACGGCAGCGACGCCTATACCGAAGGTTTCCGCGTCACCACCACGGTGTCGAGCACCCTCCAGGAAATGGCCAACACCGCGCTGCACGAAGGCCTGATGACCTACGACCAGCGTCACGGCTACCGTGGCCCCGAGTCGCGCCTGCCGGGCAAGACCCGTGAGGCCTGGGCCACCGAACTGACCAAGCAACGCACCATCAGCAGCCTTGAACCGGCCATCGTCACCCAGGTCGACAAGAACGGCCTGCAAGTACTCACCCGCACCGGCGAAGAGCACGTGGCGTGGGACACCATGAAATGGGCCCGTCCGTTCCTCAATACCAACAGCATGGGTGCCAACCCGCGCCAGCCGTCGGATGTGGCACAGATCGGCGACCTGATTCGCGTGCAGCGCCAGCCGAACAATTCGTTGAAGTTCAGCCAGATTCCACAGGCGCAGGGCGCGCTGGTGTCGCTGGATCCGCAGAACGGCGCGATCCGTTCGCTGGTCGGCGGTTTCGCCTTCGAGCAGAGCAACTACAACCGCGCGATGCAGGCCAAGCGGCAGCCGGGCTCGAGCTTCAAGCCATTCGTCTACAGCGCTGCGCTGGATAACGGCTACACCGCCGCCAGCCTGGTCAACGACGCGCCGATCGTGTTCGTCGACGAATACCTGGACAAGGTCTGGCGTCCAAAGAACGACAACAACACCTTCCTCGGTCCGATCCGCCTGCGTGAGGCGCTGTACAAGTCGCGCAACCTGGTGTCGATCCGCCTGCTGCAGGCGATGGGCGTGGGCAAGACCATCGACTACATCACCCGCTTCGGCTTCAACAAGCAGGACCTGCCGCCCAACCTGTCCCTGGCACTGGGCACCGCGACCCTGACGCCGATGGAAATCGCCACCGGCTGGAGCACCTTCGCCAACGGCGGCTACAAGATCACTCCGTTCATCATCGACAGGATCGAAAGCCGCAACGGCGACACGCTGTTCGTCGCCAACCCGCCGACCGTACCGCAGGGCGACGCAGCCACCGACGGCATCGCAGCACCGGCAACCCAGTCGTTCACCGTCAACGCAGCGCCGGTTCCGGGCGAAGCACCAGGCAGTACTGCCGTGCCGCAAGCCCCCGCAGTCGCCGAGCGAATCGTCGATGGCCGTACCACTTACATCCTCAACAGCATGTTGCAGGACGTGATCAAGCTCGGCACCGGCCGTCGCGCACTGGCCCTGGGTCGCAGCGACATCGCCGGCAAGACCGGTACCACCAACGAATCCAAGGATGCGTGGTTCTCCGGCTACAACGCCGATTACGTGACCACCGTGTGGACCGGTTTCGACCAGCCGGAAAGCCTCGGTCGCCGGGAGTTCGGCGGCACCGTGGCACTGCCGATCTGGATGAACTACATGGCCGCCGCGCTCAAGGACAAGCCACCGCATGTCCAGCCGGAGCCGGAAGGCATCCTCAGCCTGCGGGTGGATCCAGTCAGCGGTCGCGCAGCATCGCCGAGCACACCGGGCGCCTACTTCGAGTTGTTCAAGGCCGAAGACACACCACCGTCGGTCAACGAGATCGGCAGTGGCGCAGTGCCGGGCAGTCCGTTGCCGGCGGATGAACAGGCGCCGATCGATCTGTTCTAATCCTGATCCGCTGAAAAGCCCCGCCTTCGTGAGAAGTGCGGGGCTTTTTATTGCCTGCGTTTTTTGCAGCGATGCGGCCGGCCCGATGCAAAACCCTCAGGCAATAAAAAGCCCCGACTCTCAGGAGCCGGGGCTTTCGGTTGAAGCGCTACAACGACTTAGCCGTTGAACACGTCATCCACGCTTTTCAGCGGGTAGTTCTTCGGATACGGCAGGGTCGCCACACCAGTCTCGATCGCGGCCTTGGCCACGGCGTCGGAGATCACGGTGATCAGGCGCTTGTCCATTGGCTTCGGAATGATGTACTCACGGCCGAATTCCAGGGAGATACCGCCGTAGGCGTCGCAGACTTCCTGCGGTACCGGCAGCTTGGCCAGTTCGCGCAGGGCATTGGCGGCAGCGATCTTCATTTCTTCGTTGATGCGCTTGGCGCGAACGTCCAGAGCACCCCGGAAGATGAACGGGAAGCCCAGTACGTTGTTGACCTGGTTCGGGTAGTCCGAACGGCCGGTGGCCATGATCACGTCGTTACGGGTGGCGTGAGCCAGTTCCGGGGAGATTTCCGGATCCGGGTTGGAGCAGGCGAAGACGATCGGGTTGGCCGCCATGCGCTTGAGTTGCTCGGCGCTCAGCAGGTTCGGGCCCGACAGGCCGACGAATACGTCAGCGCCTTCGATGGCGTCGTCCAGGGTGCGTTTCTCGGTAGGGTGAGCAAACACAGCCTTGTACTGGTTCAGGTCGTCACGGCCAGCGTGGATCACGCCAGTACGGTCAACCATGAAGATGTTTTCGACCTTGGCGCCCATGCTCACCAGCAATTTCATGCAGGAGATGGCGGCGGCGCCAGCACCCAGGCAGACGATCTTGGCGTCGGCCAGGGTTTTGCCAGCGATTTCCAGGGCGTTGATCATGCCCGCAGCGGTCACGATCGCGGTGCCGTGCTGGTCATCGTGGAAGACCGGAATGTCGCACTGCTCGATCAGCGCGCGTTCGATCTCAAAGCACTCGGGTGCCTTGATGTCTTCCAGGTTGATGCCACCGAAGGTGATAGAGATGCGTTTTACGGTGTCGATAAAGGCTTGCGGGCTTTCGGAGTCGACTTCGATGTCGAAGACGTCGATGCCGGCGAAGCGCTTGAACAGCACGCCTTTACCTTCCATGACGGGCTTGGAAGCCAGTGGGCCGAGGTTACCCAGACCCAGAATCGCGGTGCCATCGGAAATGACTGCAACCAGGTTGCCCTTGCCGGTGTACTTGTAGGCCAGTTCAGGATCGCGGGCGATCTCGCGCACTGGTTCAGCTACGCCGGGGCTGTAGGCCAGCGAGAGGTCGCGGGCGGTAGCAGTGGCCTTGGTGAGCTCGACACTCAGCTTTCCTGGACGAGGATTGGCATGATATTCGAGAGCGGCAGTTTTCAGATCAGACATTTTGGCATTCCGCTTTTTACTGTTGGACAGACTGGTCAGCGAGGATACGCGCCTCGCAAAGTCCCCACAAGACTGACCGGTCACCCCTGTCAAGCGCCCCGCCCTACGACTTTGGGCCAAGAGCCACGGCGCACAAGGGCTACACTGTTCACAATCGACAGAAAAAATGTCTACAATTTTTCTTCAGCGGGACGGCTGAAGCATCGAGGAATCGGTCAGCGGCAAGAGCCAGCGCGCCTGACCTGATTTCAACCCACCGCGCCGAGCACGGTCGACCACCCAGCCACGGGCCTCGATCCTCTTGCCCTTCAACGCTTGCAGCGAAGTGCCGGCGAAGCGATCCAGCAGATTGGGTGCAACGCGCAGTACAAGCTTGTCCTGTAACTCGATCCAGATTCCGCCGCGATTGCGTTGGACCTTGCTCACACGACCGCTGACCAGCGCGAAACCCGAGCGCTCGATCTGCTCCGCTTTCAGTACAGGAGAGCGCTTCCAGAGGCCAAGCCCGGCCTGCCGCGCACGGCGTTCGGCGGCTTGCTGACAATCGACCAGATCGACATTCGGCGCGACCGCGACCTGGAAACCAAGGCCATCGGCGAGCATCTGCGCTTCGAGGTTCTCACCCTTGGCATTGAACACGTGGGCCAGGGTACGACCGTAATGGTCTTTGGCCTGGGCACCCAGTCGCAGTCCAACCCGCCCGTCGCTCTCGGCGACCAGCGCTTCGAGGCGCCTGCGCGCAGCCACCGCAAACGGCTCATCGCTGCGGCCCTGCTTGCCGAGCTCGGGCGTATTGAGGCCGATCATCCGCACATTGCGCCCGTCGCTCAGGCGCAGGGTGTCGCCGTCGACCACCCGCTGCACCGTGACGCTGTCCAGCCCGGCCGGCGCCGGACAGAAGGCCTGAGCGGCGGAAAGCCAAATCGCGGACACAAAAAAGGCGCCCGCAAGGGACGCCTTTTTCATCAGACCGGAAAAACCGCAGAGATTTTCCAGAATAAAAGACCTTAGGCCTTGTTGATCGCGCCGAACTTGCCGAAACGGTCGGCGAACTTCTGAACGCGACCACCGGTGTCCAGAGTCTTCTGCTTACCGGTGTAGAACGGGTGGCACTCGTTGCAAACGTCGATCGCCATGGCTTTGCCGAAGGTCGAACGGGTTTCGAACTTGTTGCCGCAGCTGCAAGTTACTGCAACTTCTGGGTAATTCGGGTGGACATCGGCTTTCATGGTGTTTTCCTCAGCTGGCGTGCCGCCATCCAACACGATTGTTGAATACCGCACGTAATTAGGCCGCGGATTCTACCAGACAATGCTAATCACGCAAGCTGTCAGGGGTGCCCTCCATCAGAAAAGACTGTTCAATGTTGACGGCGTTTTTTGACGTCAGGCTGCGTTGCTACTCCTTCCCATAGCAAGCCATGAGTCGTCGTAGCGCCTTGCCTGACGCCAAAATCCACTCGTCAACATTTGAACGCTTTCCTGATGGAGGACACAGAACCGACCGTCTGCTAGGCTCCCGCCCTTCTCCACCGCCCCGCCTATGAGAATCCCCCGCGTGCCCGACGCCATTCTGCGCCTCGCCCTGCCTTCGCCCCTGCGCCGCCTGTTCGACTATCGGGCCCCGGCCGGCGTGCTGCGTTCGCAGTTGCAACCGGGCATGCGCCTGCGGGTGCCGTTCGGCCGGCGGGAGATGATCGGGATTCTGGTGGAAGTGACCGACACCAGCGAAGTGCCGGTGGAAAAGCTCAAACCGGCGCTGGCCCTGCTCGACGCCACCGCTCCGCTACCGCCGGCACTGTTCAAGCTGTGCCTATGGACGGCCCAGTATTATCAGCACAGCCTCGGCGACACCCTGAGCTGGGCCCTGCCGGTGCTGCTACGCCAGGGCGAGCTGGCCGAAGCCCGTCAGGAGCGCTTCTGGTCGGTGACTCCCGGCGCCAGCCTCGATGACCCGCGCATCGCCCGCGCCCCGCGCCAGCGTGAAGCCTTGGCGACGCTGGCCCAGCACCCCCACGGCGTCGCCCATCAGTTGCTGAGCAAACTGATGCTGAGCAAGGACAGCCTCGATCTGCTGCTGGCCAAGGATCTGGTGCAGGTCGAAGTGCGCCGCCACGCCCCCGGCGCACGCCATGAACACTGGCTCGCCCAGCCCGAACTGCCGCTCAACAGCGAACAACGTGCTGCCTACGAGGCGATCCGCGCCGGGTTCGACAGTTATCACGCGTTTCTGCTCGCCGGGGTCACCGGCAGCGGCAAGACCGAAGTCTATTTGCAGCTGATCCGCGAAACCCTCGAGGCCGGCAAACAGGCGCTGGTGCTGATCCCGGAGATCAACCTCGGCCCGCAGACCCTGGCCCGTTTCGAACAACGCTTCAATGCGCGCATCGCCCTGCTGCACTCGGCGGTCAACGATCGCGATCGCCTCGACGCCTGGCTCGCCGCCCGCGATTGCGAGGCCGACATTATTATCGGCACCCGCTCGGCGCTGTTCACCCCGATGAAAAATCCGGGGCTGATCATCATCGACGAAGAACACGACGGTTCCTATAAACAGCAGGAAGGCCTGCGCTACCACGCGCGGGATCTGGCGCTGGTGCGGGCGCGGCAGGAAAACATCCCGATCGTGCTCGGTTCCGCGACGCCATCGCTGGAAAGCCTGCACAACGCCTACACCGGTCGCTACGGACTCCTACGCCTGAACGAACGGGCCGGCGGCGCCAAGCAACCGCGTTTCCTGCGCCTGGATGTGAAAAGTCGCCCACTGGACAGCGGCATCTCCGGGCCGATGCAGCAAGCCATCGGCCAGACCCTCGCCGCCGGCCAGCAGGTATTGGTGTTCCTCAACCGCCGGGGTTTTGCTCCGACACTGCTGTGCCACGATTGCGGCTGGATGTCCGAGTGCCAACGCTGCGATGCGCGGATGACCGTGCACCAGCGCTACGGCGAACTGCGCTGCCACCACTGCGGTTACGTCGAGCGCGTGCCGCGCCAGTGCCCGAAGTGCAACAAGGTCGATCTGCGGCCCGTGGGCGCCGGCACCGAGCGGGCCGAGGAACGGCTGGCGATTCTGTTCCCGGATTATCCGGTGTTGCGCGTCGACCGTGACAGCACGTCGCGCAAGGACGCGATGAACCAGTTGTTCGCCACGATCCAGAAAGGTCAGCCGTGCATTCTGGTCGGCACCCAGATGTTGGCCAAGGGGCACCACTTCCCTCGGGTGACGCTGGTGTCGATCCTCGATGCCGACGGTGGGCTGTTCTCCGGCGACTTCCGCGCCAGCGAGCGCATGGCGCAGCTGATCGTGCAGGTCGCCGGGCGCGCCGGGCGTGCAGAAGAGCCGGGCAAGGTGATCATCCAGACCCACCTCGCCGACCATCCTTTATTGGTGCAATTGACCGAGCAGGGTTACTTCGCCTTCGCCGAACAGGCCCTGAGCGAACGCCGCGCCGCCGGCCTGCCGCCGTTCGCCCATCTGGCGCTGCTGCGCGCCGAAGCGCACAAACCGGGACAGGCCGAAGGTTTTCTCGATGAAGCCTGCAGCGAGGCCGAGCGCTTGCTGACCGAGCAGAACCTGAGCGGCATTGAACTGCTTGGCCCCGTGCCGGCGCCGATGGAACGTCGGGCCGGACGCTACCGCGCGCAGCTGCTGTTGCAGGCCACGGCCCGGGCGCCGCTGCACCGATTGCTGGCGAGCTGGCTGCTGGTGCTGGAACAGATGCCAAGCGGCCGGGCGGTGCGCTGGTCGCTGGATGTCGATCCGGTGGATCTGTACTGAGCGGGCAAAACCGGCCGAATTGTCACCACACATCCACATCCTGCCTGCTAAGGTTGGCAAGCCCGTCTTCGCAACGGATAATGCCCAGTTTTTCCACCCGCGCATCGATGCGCCGCCGCGCTTGCGGTCGAAAGAGAAGACCATGAAAGACACCATTCGCCAGCTGATCCAACAAGCCCTCACCCAACTCGTCAACGAAGGTGTGTTGCCTGAAGGCCTGACGCCGGCGATCCAGGTGGAAAACGCCCGGGACAAGACCCACGGCGACTTCGCCAGCAACATCGCGATGATGCTGGCCAAGCCTGCCGGCATGAAGCCGCGCGATCTGGCGGAAAAAATCATCGCCGCCCTGCCGGCTGACGAAAACGTCACCAAGGCCGAAATCGCCGGCCCAGGCTTCATCAACTTCTTCCAGAACACTCAAGCACTGGCCTCGCGCCTCGACGCCGCCCTGGCCGACGATCACGTTGGCGTACGCAAGGCCGGCCCGACGCAACGCACCGTGGTCGACCTGTCGGCACCGAACCTGGCCAAAGAGATGCACGTCGGCCACCTGCGCTCGACCATCATCGGCGACGGCGTGGCCCGTGTGCTCGAGTTCCTCGGCGACACCGTGATCCGCCAGAACCACGTCGGCGACTGGGGCACCCAGTTCGGCATGCTGATGGCGTACCTGCAGGAAAACCCGATCACCAGCGACGAGCTGTCGGACCTGGAAAACTTCTACCGCGCCGCCAAGCAGCGTTTCGACGAGTCCCCGGAATTCGCTGACCGCGCCCGTGGTCTGGTGGTCAAGTTGCAGGCCGGCGATGCCGAATGCCTGGCGCTGTGGACCAGGTTCAAGGACATCTCGCTGTCGCACTGCCAGAAGATCTACGAACTGCTCAACGTCAAACTGACCATGGCCGACGTGATGGGCGAAAGCGCCTACAACGACGACCTGATCAACGTGGTCAACGACCTGAAAGCCGCCGGCATGCTGGTCGAAAGCAACGGCGCCCAGTGCGTGTTCCTCGACGAATTCAAGAACGCCGAAGGCGAGCCGCTGCCGGTGATCATCGTCAAGGCTGATGGCGGCTATCTGTACGCCACCACCGACCTGGCGGCCGTGCGTTATCGCAGCGGCAAGCTGAAGGCCGACCGGGCGCTGTACTTTGTCGACCAGCGTCAGGCCCTGCACTTCCAGCAGGTGTTCGCCGTGGCGCGCAAGGCCGGCTTCGTGACCCATCCGATGGAAATGGAACACATGGGCTTCGGCACCATGAACGGCGCCGACGGCCGTCCGTTCAAGACCCGTGACGGCGGCACCGTGAAGTTGATCGATCTGCTGACCGAAGCGCAGGAACGTGCCTACAGCCTGGTGAAGGAAAAGAACCCGACACTGGCCGAAGAAGAACTGCGTGCCATCGCCAAAGTGGTCGGCATCGGCGCGGTGAAATACGCCGACCTGTCCAAGCACCGCACCAGCGACTACAGCTTCAACTTCGACCTGATGCTCAACTTCGAAGGCAACACCGCGCCATACCTGCTGTACGCCTACACCCGCGTGGCCGGTGTGTTCCGCAAACTGGGCAAGGATTTCAGCGAAGTCGACGGCCAGATCGTCCTCGAAGCGGCGCACGAACAGGAACTGGCGGCCAAACTGGCGCAGTTCGGTGAAGTGCTGAACAACGTCGCGGAAAAGGGTACGCCGCACACCCTGTGCACCTACCTGTACGACGTTGCCGGCCTGTTCTCCAGCTTCTACGAGAACTGCCCGATCCTCGCCGCCGATACCCCGGCACAAATGCAAAGCCGTCTGCGCCTTGCCGCGCTGACCGGCCGTACCCTCAAGCAAGGCCTGGAACTGCTCGGCCTGGAAACCCTGGAGCGCATGTAAGTTGGCTGCCAAGAAAAAACCTGCACCCAAGCGTGGCGCCAGCCGTTACCAAGCTCCAGCGAAGCAGCCGATTCCGGGCTGGCTGTGGATGGCCATCGGCCTGACGGTCGGCGCGTTCATCGTGTTCCTGATGAAACTGGAGCCGGGCAAGGGCAGCGACACGGTCAAGCGCGAGAAGGTCGAGCAACAGCAACAACAGAAAGCCACCAGGATCGCCGAGGCCAACAAGACCCCGCCGAGCCCGACGCAACCGGTGAAGCCGAAGTACGACTTCTACACCCTGCTGCCGGAATCGGAAGTGATCGTGCCGCCGGAGGCGGTGCCGGAGAAAACCCTGCCGACGCCACAAGTGCCGGCGATCCCGACCACGCCGGTGACCCCGGCCGAAGCGGCGAAGATCGACACGGCGCGCGCCCAGGCAGCACTGGCCGGGATCACCCCGCCGCCAGCGCCACCGGTGAAGGCTGCACCCGTGACCAAGTTCTTCCTCCAGGCCGGCTCGTTCCGCAAAGAGACGGATGCCGACAAGGTGCGCGCGCAGATCATTCTGCTCGGTCAGGCAGTGGCGGTTGAGTCCGGGACGGTGAAGGATGAAACCTGGTATCGCGTACTGGTCGGCCCGTTCAGCAACCGCGAACAGCTGACCACTGCCCAGAAACAACTGGCGGGCGCGGGTTTCAGCAACCTGTTGTTACAACAACGCCAGAGCCGCTAACAACTCCCCACTGATCGTTCCCACGCTCTGCGTGGGGACGATCACCTGGAAACCACCGCTCGTCCCCTCTCCCGCCCCGCAGTTGAAATCCTCTCCATCACCCCCATATGAATGGGCATAAGGCATTTTCGCCCCGCAGTGTGGAGACTCTTCCCTTGACCACCATCGTTTCAGTCCGCCGCCACGGCAAAGTCGTCATGGGCGGCGACGGCCAGGTTTCTCTCGGCAATACCGTGATGAAAGGCAACGCGAAGAAAGTTCGTCGCCTGTACCACGGCGAAGTCATCGCCGGTTTCGCCGGTGCCACCGCCGACGCCTTCACCCTGTTCGAACGTTTCGAAGGCCAGCTCGAGAAACACCAGGGCCACCTGATCCGCGCCGCCGTCGAACTCGCCAAAGAATGGCGCACCGACCGCTCCCTGAGCCGCCTCGAAGCGATGCTCGCGGTCGCCAACAAGGACGCCTCGCTGATCATCACCGGCAACGGTGACGTGGTCGAACCCGAAGACGGCCTGATCGCCATGGGTTCCGGAGGCGGCTATGCGCAAGCCGCCGCCAGCGCCCTGCTGAAGAAGACCGACCTGTCGGCCCGGGAAATCGTCGAGACCGCTCTCGGCATCGCCGGCGACATCTGTGTATTCACCAACCACAACCAGACCATTGAGGAGCAGGATCTCGCTGACCAAGCCTGACGCGGCCCCTGTGCCACGGCTTGTTTCTGCTTGAGGACCGTCAATTATTATGTCCATGACTCCCCGCGAAATCGTCCACGAACTCAACCGCCACATCATCGGCCAGGACGATGCCAAGCGCGCTGTCGCGATTGCCCTGCGCAACCGCTGGCGCCGCATGCAGCTGCCTGAAGAGCTGCGCGTTGAAGTGACCCCGAAGAACATCCTGATGATCGGCCCGACCGGCGTCGGTAAAACCGAGATCGCCCGTCGCCTGGCCAAACTGGCCAACGCGCCGTTCATCAAGGTCGAAGCGACCAAATTCACCGAAGTCGGCTATGTCGGCCGCGATGTCGAATCGATCATCCGTGATCTGGCCGATGCCGCGATCAAGATGCTGCGCGAGCAGGAAATGACCCGCGTTCGTCATCGTGCCGAAGACGCCGCCGAGGACCGTATCCTCGATGCTCTGCTCCCGCCGGCCCGCATGGGCTTGAGCAACGAAGAAGCGCCGAGCCAGGACTCCAACACCCGCCAACTGTTCCGCAAACGCCTGCGCGAAGGTCAGCTGGACGACAAGGAAATCGAGATCGAGGTCGCCGAGATGGCCGGCATCGAAATCGCCACGCCTCCGGGCATGGAAGAAATGACCAACCAGTTGCAGAACCTGTTCGCCAACATGGGCAAGGGCAAGAAGAAGTCGCGCAAGCTCAAGGTCAAGGAAGCGCTGAAGCTGGTCCGCGACGAAGAAGCCGGTCGCCTGGTCAACGAAGAAGAGTTGAAGGCCAAGGCCCTGGAAGCGGTCGAGCAGCACGGCATCGTGTTCATCGACGAGATCGACAAGGTCGCCAAGCGCGGCAATGTCGGCGGTGCCGATGTGTCCCGCGAGGGCGTGCAACGTGACCTGCTGCCGCTGATCGAAGGCTGCACCGTCAACACCAAGCTGGGCATGGTCAAGACCGATCACATCCTGTTCATCGCCTCCGGTGCGTTCCACCTGAGCAAGCCGAGCGACCTGGTGCCGGAGCTGCAAGGTCGCCTGCCGATCCGTGTCGAGCTCAAGGCCCTGAGCCCGCAGGACTTCGAACGCATCCTCAGCGAACCGCACGCCTCGCTCACCGAGCAATACTGCGCGCTGCTGAAGACCGAAGGCCTGAACATCCAGTTCCAGCCGGAAGGTATCAAGCGTCTGGCGGAGATCGCCTGGCAGGTCAACGAGAAGACCGAGAACATCGGTGCGCGTCGCCTGCACACGCTGCTCGAGCGTCTGCTGGAAGAGGTGTCGTTCAGTGCCGGCGACCTGGCCAGCGCCCACGACGACAAGGCGATCCAGATCGACGCCGAGTACGTCAACAGCCACCTGGGCGAATTGGCGCAGAACGAAGACCTGTCCCGTTATATCCTGTAAGCCATACTTACAGTGGTCGTGAAACTGTGGGAGCCATCGGCTCCCACAATTTTTTCCACCTGACGGAACGCCGGCGATGACCCAACTCCCCACCGACATCAAACTGCACAAAGCCTCGAAAACCCTGTCGCTCAAATACGCGTCCGGCGAGGAATACACCCTGCCCGCCGAATTCCTGCGCGTGCATTCCCCCTCCGCCGAGGTCCAGGGCCACGGCAAACCGATCCTGCAATTCGGCAAGCTGCACGTCGGCCTGACCAAAGTAGAACCGGCCGGTCAGTACGCACTGAAACTGACCTTCGACGACGGTCACGACAGCGGTCTGTTCACCTGGGATTATCTTTACGAGCTGGGGCGACGTCATGACGCACTCTGGGCCGATTATCTGGCCGAGCTCAAAGCCGCCGGCAAAACCCGCGACCCGGACCAGTCCGTCGTCAAGCTGATGCTCTAGTCCGCGCCTCGGACTGTTTAGAGGGCATTTTCTAGATTCATCTGTTTGAATGCTCCGCTAAAGCGGCCCGGGATCGGCTGCTTGCGAAAAAAATCAATCTCGGGTAACCAATGGAACTGGCAAGTTCCCTGCAGTGCTCTACGACTGTAAAGCAGCTATGCAGAATCAACGGTCACCCGAGCAGTAGTACCTGGCATTGGCTGTGGAACTGCACAGCAGAAAACCGGGTACTCGTCTCAGGACAATGGAGCGTCGTAGATGAGTAACAAGAATAACGATGATTTGAAGTACCAGGCCTCGGAGAACACCCTGGGGCTGAATCCTGTCGTTGGGCTTCGCGGAAAGGATCTGCTGGCCTCTGCTCGAATGGTGCTGACCCAGGCCATCAAACAACCGATCCATAGCGTCAAACACGTCACCCAGTTCGGCCTCGAACTGAAGAACGTGCTGTTCGGCAAATCCGACCTGCAACCGGCGGGCGATGACCGTCGCTTCGTCGATCCGGCGTGGAGTCAGAACCCGCTGTACAAACGTTATCTGCAAACCTACCTGGCGTGGCGCAAGGAACTCCATGCCTGGATCGACGACAGCAGCCTCTCGCCCAAGGACATCGCGCGCGGCCACTTCGTGATCAACCTGATGACCGAGGCCATGGCGCCCACCAACACGGCAGCCAACCCGGCGGCGGTCAAACGTTTCTTCGAGACCGGCGGCAAGAGCCTGCTCGACGGGCTCTCGCACCTGGCCAAGGATCTGGTGCACAACGGCGGCATGCCGAGCCAGGTCAACATGGGCGCGTTCGAGGTCGGCAAGAGTCTGGGCGTGACCGAGGGCGCAGTGGTGTTTCGCAACGACGTGCTGGAGCTGATCCAGTACAAGCCGATCACCGAACAGGTGCACGAGCGCCCGCTGCTGGTGGTGCCGCCGCAGATCAACAAGTTCTATGTATTTGACCTGAGCCCGGACAAGAGCCTGGCGCGCTTCTGCCTGCGCAACAATGTGCAGACCTTCATCGTCAGCTGGCGCAACCCGACCAAGGAACAGCGCGAGTGGGGCCTCTCGACTTACATCGAAGCCCTGAAGGAAGCGGTCGACGTGGTCACCGCGATCACCGGCAGCAAGGACGTCAACATGCTCGGCGCCTGCTCCGGCGGCATCACCTGCACCGCCCTGCTCGGCCACTACGCGGCGATCGGCGAGAACAAGGTCAACGCCCTGACCCTGCTGGTCAGCGTGCTCGATACAACGCTGGACAGCGACGTCGCGCTCTTCGTCGACGAGCAGACCCTGGAGACCGCCAAGCGCCATTCGTATCAGGCCGGCGTGCTCGAAGGCAAAGACATGGCCAAGGTCTTCGCCTGGATGCGCCCCAACGATCTGATCTGGAACTACTGGGTCAACAACTACCTGCTCGGCAACGAGCCGCCGGTGTTCGACATCCTGTTCTGGAACAACGATACGACTCGACTGCCGGCCGCGTTCCACGGCGACCTGATCGAGATGTTCAAAAACAACCCACTGATTCGCCCCAATGCACTGGAAGTGTGCGGCACGCCGATCGACCTCAAGCAGGTGACCGCCGACATCTTCTCGCTGGCCGGCACCAACGACCACATCACCCCGTGGAAGTCCTGCTACAAGTCGGCGCAGCTGTTCGGTGGCAAGGTGGAATTCGTGCTGTCCAGCAGCGGGCATATCCAGAGCATCCTGAACCCGCCGGGCAACCCGAAATCGCGCTACATGACCAGCGACGAAATGACCGCCAATGCCGATGACTGGCAGGAAAACTCGACCAAGCACGCCGACTCCTGGTGGCTGTACTGGCAGGCGTGGCAGGCCGCGCGTTCGGGCGAGCTGAAAAAGGCGCCAACCAAACTGGGCAACAAGGCGTATCCGGCAGGTGAAGCTTCACCAGGCACTTACGTACACGAGCGGTAACCGACACACCTCACTCCCTTTTCGGGAGTGAGGTGAACACTGAGATTGCGACCCACAGGGCCTTGAAGCATGCCGCACCCGTTCATCTTTCGAACTGTCGAGCTCGATGGCCAGACCATCCGCACGGCGGTCCGCCCCGGCAAGCCTCACTTGACGCCCTTGCTGATATTCAACGGCATCGGCGCCAACCTGGAGCTGGTGTTTCCTTTTGTCGCGGCGCTGGATCCGGACCTGGAAGTGATCGCCTTCGACGTGCCCGGTGTCGGTGGTTCTTCGACGCCGAGCCGACCGTATCGCTTCCCCGGGCTGGCGAAACTCACCGCGCGGATGCTCGATTACCTCGACTACGGACAGGTCAACGTGATCGGCGTGTCGTGGGGTGGCGCGCTGGCGCAGCAGTTCGCCTACGACTATCCCGAGCGCTGCAAGAAGCTGGTGCTGGCGGCGACCGCGGCCGGTGCGGTGATGGTGCCGGGCAAGCCGAAAGTGCTGTGGATGATGGCCAGCCCACGGCGCTACATCCAGCCGTCCCATGTGATCCGCATCGCCCCGATGATCTACGGCGGCTCGTTCCGTCGCGACCCGACACTCGCCGCCAGCCATGCGGCCAAGGTGCGTTCGGCGGGCAAACTCGGCTACTACTGGCAACTGTTCGCGGGCCTGGGCTGGACCAGCATTCACTGGCTGCACAAGATCCACCAGCCGACGCTGGTGCTGGCCGGCGATGACGATCCGCTGATTCCGCTGATCAACATGCGCATGCTTGCCTGGCGAATCCCCAACGCGCAGCTGCACATCATCGACGACGGGCATCTGTTCCTGATTACCCGGGCCGAGGCGGTGGCGCCGATCATCATGAAATTCCTCCAGGAGGAACGTCAGCGTGCGGTGATGCATCCGCACCCGACACCGCTGGGCGGATAACGGTCCCGACCCGGTTTTCTGGACAGTTCCTTGCACAGTATTTTTTGAACATGCGTGGCAGGACGCTGCGCAGGCAACAACCCGCAACAGCGTCTATGGTGTTCTGGTTCGGTGTGTTTGTTTTTGGCCTGAAGACGAAGGAGTGTTGAGTCATGCGTGACAAACCAGCGACGGGTGTGGTGCCCAGCCCCGCCGTGTTCATCAATGCACAGAGTGCCATGACCGGTCTGCGTGGCCGCGATCTGATCTCGACCTTGCGCAGCGTGGCGGCCCACGGCTTGCGCAATCCGATCCACAGTGCAAAACACGCCTTGAAGCTGGGGGGCGCGCTCGGACGCGTGCTGCTCGGCGAAACCCTGCATCCGACCAATCCACAGGACAGCCGCTTCGCCGATCCGGCGTGGAGCCTGAACCCGTTCTATCGGCGCAGCCTTCAGGCTTATCTGGCCTGGCAGAAACAGGTCAAGAGCTGGATCGACGAGAGCAGCATGAGCGACGACGACCGCGCCCGCGCGCACTTCGCCTTCACCCTGCTCAACGATGCCGTGGCGCCCTCCAACACCCTGCTCAATCCGCTGGCGGTCAAGGAACTGTTCAACTCCGGCGGCCACAGTCTGGTGCGCGGTCTGAGCCATCTGGTCGATGATCTGCTGCACAACGACGGCCTGCCCCGGCAGGTGACCAAACAGGCTTTCGAAGTCGGCAAGACCGTCGCCACCACCACAGGGTCAGTGGTGTTTCGCAACGAAATGCTCGAGCTGATCCAGTACCGGCCGATGAGCGAAAAACAGTATGCGAAACCGCTGCTGGTGGTGCCGCCGCAAATCAACAAGTACTACATTTTCGACCTCAGCCCGAGCAACAGCTTCGTCCAGTTCGCCCTGAAGAACGGTTTGCAGACCTTCATGATCAGCTGGCGCAACCCGGATGTACGGCATCGCGAATGGGGCCTGTCGACCTACGTCGAAGCCGTGGAAGAAGCGATGAACATCTGCCGGGCAATCACCGGCGCCCGTGAGGTCAACCTGATGGGCGCCTGCGCAGGCGGGCTGACCATCGCCGCGCTGCAGGGGCATCTGCAAGCCAAGCGGCAGTTGCGGCGGGTCTCCAGCGCCACCTATCTGGTGAGCCTGCTCGACAGTGAAATGAACACCCCGGCCACTCTGTTTGCTGATGAACAGACCCTGGAAGCGGCCAAGCGGCGCTCCTATCAGAAAGGCGTGCTGGACGGCCGCGACATGGCCAAGGTGTTTGCCTGGATGCGCCCCAACGATCTGATCTGGAGTTACTTCGTCAACAACTACCTGCTGGGCAAGGAGCCGCCGGCGTTCGACATCCTCTACTGGAACAACGACAGCACCCGCCTGCCCGCCGCGTTTCACGGCGACATTCTGGACTTCTTCAAGCACAACCCGTTGACCCATCCGGGCGGCCTGGAAGTGTGCGGCACGCCGATCGACCTGCAGAAGGTCACGGTCGACAGTTTCAGCGTGGCCGGCATGAACGACCACATCACACCCTGGGATGCGGTGTATCGCTCGACGCTGTTGCTGGGCGGTGAGCGGCGCTTCGTGCTGTCCAACAGCGGCCACGTGCAGAGCATTCTCAACCCGCCGGGCAACCCGAAAGCCCATTACGTCGAGAACAGCAAGCTCAGCGGTGATCCGCGCGCCTGGTACTACGACGCCAGGAAAGTCGACGGCAGCTGGTGGCCGCAGTGGCTGGAGTGGGTGCAGCAGCGCTCCGGTACCCTGCACGAAACCCAGATGACCCTCGGCAACGCCAATTATCCACCGATGGAAGCGGCACCCGGTACCTATGTGCGTGTGCGCTGACTGACCCGAACCCTTTTAAGAAGACTGGATGAAAACAAGCGAACGGATCCTCGAATGTGCCCTGCAGTTGTTCAATGAAAAGGGCGAGCCGAACGTCTCCACGATGGAGGTTGCCAATGAAATGGGGATCAGCCCCGGCAACCTCTACTACCACTTCCACGGCAAGGAACCGCTGATTCTCGGATTGTTCGAGCGTTTCCAGAACGACCTCGCCCCGCTGCTCGACCCGCCCGCCGATGTCGAACTGGCGCCGGAGGATTACTGGCTGTTCCTGCACCTGATCGTCGAACGGCTGGCGCAATATCGTTTCCTGTTCCAGGACCTGTCGAACCTCGCCGGGCGCCTGCCGAAACTGGCCAAGGGCATTCGCCAGTTCCTCAATGTACTCAAGCGTACGCTGGCCTCATTGCTGGCTCGGCTGAAGGCGTCGGGGCAACTGGTCAGCGACACCCAGGCACTGGGGCAACTGGTGGAGCAGATCACCATGACGTTGCTGTTCTCGCTGGATTATCAGCGGATTCTTGATCGTGAAGGGGAAGTGCGGCTGGTGGTGTACCAGATCATGATGCTGGTGGCGCCGCATCTGTTGCCGCCGGTGAAGGTGGCGACAGAGAGGATGGCTTTGCAGTACCTCGAGGATCAGGAGTAACGGAAAAGCCCTCTCCTTTGGGGAGAGAGACGACTTCTAAATCGCCCAAACAAAAACGCCCGACCTTCACAGGCCGGGCGTTTTCTTGAGCCCTGAAAAATCAGGACTGACTGGTTGGCGTCGACGGCGTCGATGCAGCAGTCGGAGCAGGCGCCGGGGTTGGAGCCGAGGCGGAGTTCGACGTGCTTGCCAGTGCTTGCGGTGTGGTCACCGGTTTGGGTGCAGCGGCTTTCGGCGCGGCCGGTTTTTTCACTGCTGGTTTTTTCGCCGCAGCCGGTTTGGTGGCAGGCTTGGCAGCGGGTTTGGCGGCAGCGGTTTTCGCGGCTGGTTTGGCCGCAGTTTTAGCGGCTGGTTTTGCAGCTGGCTTGGCGGCGGCCTTGGCGGCAACCGGCTTGGCCGCGGCTTTCGCTGCAGGCTTGGCGGCAGCGGTTTTGGCTGCTGGTTTTGCTGCCGGTTTGGCGGCGGCTTTAGCCAGTGGCTTGGCAGCGGTTTTGGCCGCAGGCTTGGCTGCTGCGGTTTTCGCCGCGACAGGTTGAGCTTTCAGGCCGGTGAGTTTTTCGATCTGCTTGGTCAGGGTATCGACCTTCTTGTGCAGATCCTTCACCTCGTTGCGGCTCGGTACGCCCAGGCGCGAAATCGCACTGTTCAGGCGCTTGTCGAAGGCCCCTTCCAGCTCGTCCCACTTGCCCAGTGCGCGATCTTTCACGCCGCTGATGCGCGATTTTGCCGAGCTGGCAGAGTCCTTGGCAGCATCGACTTTCTTGCCGACTGCAGCTTTGGTGAGCTTCTCGGCTTTCTCGCCGTCTTTGACCAATGAATCGAAGAGTTTGCTGCCGTCAGTGTCGATCTTCGAGTACAAGCCTAAACCAGCCAGCCAGATATTGCGCGAATAGTCTTCGACTTTTCCGATCCACGAGCTGCCTTCTTTATCGGTGTTCTTTTTACCAGCCATCCCGTTCTCCTTAAGATTTACGCGCGACGCGTTCGAGCAATGCCGTCAGCTCATCGAGCTTAGCAGAGAGTGTCTCAACGTCATGTTTAGACGGAATGCCGATACGATTCAAGGCACTGGCGACACGCGTGTCGAACGCCTTCTCGACCTTGTCGAGCTGAACTTCGACACGCCCTTTGAAAGAGCTGACTTCGCTCTTGGCTTCATCGATCTCGGCGTTGGCCGCTTCGAGTTTTTCGGTGACGACTTTTTTGCCTTTCTTTTCAACAGTTTGACCAGCCTTGATCAACTCCTGAAAGTACTCGCCGCCCTCCTGACCGACCTTGGTGTAGGCACCCAGGCCTGCCAGCCAGATCTTGCGGGCATAGGATTTGACGTCGCTCAGAGCAGAAGTCGAGGCGTCGATTTTTTTCTTCAAAATGACTTTGGCCATGGTGCACCTCACGCGCAGAAGGTTTGAGGAACTGCCCTGACGAGTGTCGGGCTCAGGCACAAAGTAGGGAGAAAAATTAGAAACGGCACCCTAACAACTGACATAAAAGGCAGGTGCACGAGAAAAAAACGGGGAGCCCGAAGCTCCCCGTTTTGTCCTGATCAGACCAGCGCTTTGTCCAGCGCCTTTTCGATCTCGGCTTTGATCATGCCGCTCATGGCCGACATCATCAGGCCCAGTTCCACGTCGACCCGGATCGAATCCTCGGCCACATGCACCGCGCCCTTCACGCCCGACCGCTTGAGGTTCAGGACATCACCCGACCACTGCGGCTCCAGGCCATATTGATCGGAGAGTTTCTGCGCCAGTTTGTCGGCTTTCTCGCGGGCTGCTTCCTTGCCCAGGCTGTGGGCACGCTCAACACTGATATGGGCCATTGAATGACTCCTGCTTTTGAATGGGGCTATGAATGCCTGCAACGAATCTTGACCGCCACTGCGGCAAATCGTCCCGAAGGTTGCCCATCTTACCTTTAGCCATTCCAAGACAAAGCATGGCTTGGGGATTAGAATGTCGCGCATTCTCTTTTGGTGACAGCGATATGACTGATCAGCGCAAAGGCAGCGATGCCGAACCCACCACTCACTTCGGCTTCAAAAACGTTCCGGAAAGCCAGAAAGCGGAAAAAGTCGCTGAGGTGTTCCACTCCGTGGCCGCCAAGTACGACCTGATGAACGACCTTCTGTCGGGCGGCATGCACCGTCTGTGGAAGCGTTTCGCGATCGAACTGTCGGGCGTGCGCGCCGGCAACCGCGTGCTGGACATCGCCGGCGGCACGGGCGATCTGACCAAGAAGTTCTCGCACCTGGTCGGCCCGACCGGTCAGGTGGTGCTGGCCGACATCAACGAATCCATGCTCAAGGTCGGTCGTGACCGCCTGCTGGATGTCGGCGTGTCCGGCAACGTCGAGTTCGTCCAGGCCGACGCTGAAAAGCTGCCGTTCCCGGACAACCACTTTGACTGCGTGACCATCGCTTTCGGCCTGCGCAACGTGACGCATAAAGAAGACGCCTTGCGCTCGATGCTACGCGTGCTCAAGCCGGGCGGCCGCCTGCTGGTGCTGGAATTCTCCAAGCCGACCAACGCGCTGATGTCCAAGGCCTACGACGCCTACTCGTTCGCCTTCATGCCGCTGATGGGCAAGCTGATCACCAACGACTCGGAAAGCTATCGCTACCTGGCCGAATCGATCCGCATGCACCCGAATCAGGAAACCCTGAAGTCGATGATGGTCGACGCCGGTTTCGACCGCGTGACCTATCACAACATGACCGCAGGCATCGTCGCCCTGCACCGCGGCATCAAGCCCTGATGCTGCTGACCGGGCTGCTGGCCAGCGTCGAACTCGGCCTGAACCGCATGCTGCGTCTCGACAGCACGGCGCTGCCGCGACTGGCGCACCTGACCGGCAAAGTGATTGCCGTGGATTGCCGCAGTCCGGCGCTGCAACTGTTCATCCTGCCGAGCGACGAAGGCCTGATGCTGGCGTCCCATTGGGAAACCGGCGTCGACTGCACCCTGCGCGCCCCGGCCTCGAGTCTGATGAAACTGGCCCTGAGCAAGGACAAGACGGCGGTGCTGCACGCACCGGAAGTCGAACTCGACGGCGACAGCGGCGTGCTGCTGGAGCTGGCGGGCGTGCTGCAGGACCTGGAGCTGGACTGGGAGTACGAACTCTCGCGCTGGCTGGGGCCGGTCGGCACGCAACTGGTCGGCGGTCACCTGCGCAGCCGCGCCCGCTGGTATCAACAAGGATTTGCCAGCCTCAACCAGAACCTCGCCGAATACCTGGCCGAAGAGTCGCGCACCCTCGTCGGGCAGCGCGAAGCCGAAGCCCGCTTCAGCGAACTGGACCGGATCAAACTCGATCTGGAACGTCTCGAGGCGCGCTTCGAGCGCCTTTCCCGATCCCTCGACCCAAGCGATAACGCATGAAGCTGCTCGCCGTCCGCCGTCTGTTGCGCATCCAGCGCGTCGTGATCCGCTACCGCCTCGATGACCTGCTGTTCGATCTGCCTTTGCCGTGGTTCCTGCTGGCGCTGCGCTACGTCCTGCCGTGGCGCTGGTTCCCGCGCAAGCCGCTGGACCTGAGCCGGGGCGCACGGCTGCGCCTGGCGTTGCAGGACCTGGGGCCGATTTTCATCAAGTTCGGGCAGATCCTCTCGACCCGCCGCGACCTGCTGCCGGAAGACATCGCCGATGAGCTGATGCGGTTGCAGGATCGCGTGCCGCCGTTCGATTCGCAGCTGTCGGTCAAGCTGATCGAAGAGCAACTGGGCAAGAAGATCAGCGAAGTGTTCAGCCGTTTTGACGTCGAGCCGCTGGCCTCGGCCTCGGTGGCGCAGGTACACGCCGCGCAACTGAAGACCGGCGAAGAAGTGGTGGTCAAGGTGATCCGCCCGGGCCTGAAACCGGTGATCGCTCAGGATCTGGCGTGGTTGTTCATCCTCGCCCGCGCCGCCGAAAAGGTCTCCGCCGACGCCCGTCTGCTGCACCCGGTGGACGTGGTCAGCGACTACGAAAAAACCATCTACGACGAACTCGACCTGTTGCGCGAGGCGGCCAACGCCAGCCAGTTGAAGCGCAACTTCGAAGGCTCGCCGCTGCTCTACGTGCCGCAAGTCTATTGGGACTGGTGCCGGCCGAAAGTGCTGGTGATGGAGCGCATCTACGGGATTCAGGTGACGGATCTGGCGACCCTCGCCGACCAGCGCACCGACATGAAGATGCTTGCCGAACGCGGCGTGGAGATCTTCTTCACCCAGGTGTTCCGCGACAGTTTCTTCCACGCCGACATGCACCCGGGCAACATCTTCGTCAGCACCGTCAACCCGTGGAGCCCGCAGTACATTGCGATCGACTGCGGCATCGTCGGCAGCCTGACCCCGGAAGACCAGGATTATCTGGCGCGCAACCTGTTCGCCTTCTTCAAGCGCGACTACCGCCGCGTGGCGCAATTGCACATCGATTCAGGCTGGGTGCCGGCGGAAACCAAGCTCAACGAATTCGAAGCGGCGATCCGGACCGTGTGCGAACCGATCTTCGAAAAACCATTAAAAGATATTTCATTTGGCCAGGTGCTGATGCGCCTGTTCCAGACTGCGCGGCGCTTCAACATGGAAGTGCAGCCGCAACTCGTATTGCTGCAAAAGACCCTGCTGAACATCGAAGGCCTGGGCCGTCAGCTGTACCCGGACCTCGATCTGTGGAACACCGCGCAGCCGTTCCTCGAACGCTGGATGCGCGAGCGCGTCAGCCCCAAAGCCTTGCTCGGCAACGTTCAGAGCCAGTTCGAACAGCTGCCGCACCTGGCCAACATGGCCCGCGACCTGCTCGAACGGATGTCCCAACCCCACGCCAACGACCCGCCACCACCGTGGAAAAAACGCAAGGACGACTGGTTCCTGCGCCTGCTCGGCAGCGCTCATCTGGCGGGCGGTACGATCCTCGCCGCCGGGGGCCCGTTGCACGAACTGGGGCATTGGCCCGCCGGAATCATGGTGGCCGTCGGCTTGTATCTGGTCGTTCGCCGATAGCCAGTTCCGTGAACGGCTGGCACACTGTTTCAACGCCTGAACCCGACTATTGAAGTGTGGGTTCGCTGTCGGAGTCGAAGATGAAAAACTGGCTGGACGAGATCAAGTGGGACGCCGATGGCCTGGTGCCGGCGATTGCCCAGGATCACAAGACCGGACGCGTATTGATGATGGCCTGGATGAACCGCGAAGCCCTGGAGCTGACCGCCGCGGAAAACCGTGCCATCTATTGGTCACGTTCCCGTGGCAAGCTGTGGCGCAAGGGCGAAGAGTCCGGCCACGTACAGACGCTGCATGAAATGCGGCTGGACTGCGACGCCGACGTCATCATCCTGATGGTCGAACAGATCGGCGACATCGCTTGCCATACCGGCCGTCAAAGCTGCTTCTACCGCGTCTTCGAAAACGGCGACTGGAAAACGGTCGACCCGGTCCTGAAAGACCCGCACGCCATCTATTCCGCAGGACACAAACATGAGTGACACCCTGACCCGCCTTGCTCAGGTACTTGAGGAGCGCAAAGGCGCAGCCGCCGACAGCTCGTATGTCGCCAGCCTGTACCACAAGGGTCTGAACAAGATTCTGGAAAAGGTCGGCGAAGAGTCGGTCGAAACGATCATTGCCGCCAAGGACGCCGCCGTCAGCGGCGACTGCAGCGACGTGATCTACGAGACCGCCGACCTGTGGTTTCACAGCATGGTCATGCTCGCCCAACTGGGGCAGCATCCGCAGGCGGTGCTGGATGAACTGGATCGCCGTTTCGGCCTGTCCGGACACGTCGAGAAAGCCTCGCGTCCGTCCACCTGAACAACTATCAGAGAGGAACAGCAACATGGGCATTTTTGACTGGAAACACTGGATCGTCATCCTGGTGGTCGTGGTACTGGTGTTCGGTACCAAGAAACTGAAAAACCTCGGCACCGACGTTGGCGAATCGATCAAGGGCTTCCGTAAAGCCATGAACGACGACGAAAAAACGGCCGATCCGACCGTCACGCCTGCGCAACCGGTGCCACCGGTCCAGCCGCAAGCCACCGCTCAGGCCAACCCGCCGCACACCATCGACGTGCAGGCGCAGAAAGTCGAAGAGCCGATCCGCAAAGACGTGTGAGCACTGACGAATGTTTGGTATCAGCTTCTCTGAACTGCTGCTCGTCGGCCTCGTTGCCCTGCTGGTGCTGGGTCCCGAGCGTCTGCCGGGTGCTGCGCGCACCGCCGGCCTGTGGGTCGGACGGCTGAAGCGCAGCTTCAACGCGATCAAACAGGAAGTTGAGCGTGAAATCGGTGCCGACGAAATCCGTCGGCAACTGCACAACGAGCACATCCTGTCGCTGGAACAGGAGGCGCGGAAGATTTTCACGCCGGTTCAGCAGGAGCCGACGCCGGTCGAGCCTGTAGGTGAGCAGACGATTCATGCGCCTGCCGCCGCGACGCCACCAGCACCTGTCGTAGCGCCAACCGATTCTGCACCTGCTGTCGCAGCCACGACGGTTGAACATGTAGCTCCAACCGCCGCGCCGACCACACCAGCGCCTCACGACCCAACATTGCCGCCGCGAGCCCCATGAGCGATCTCCCCGAAAACGACCAGCACATGCCGCTGGTTTCGCACCTCACCGAGTTGCGCACCCGCCTGCTGCGTTGCGTGGCGGCGATCTTCATCATCTTCGCCGGGCTGTTTGCCTTCACCCAGCAGATCTACACCTTCGTCTCGACGCCGCTGCGTGAATACCTGCCGGCCGGCGCTACGATGATCGCCACCGACGTGTCGTCGCCGTTCCTGACGCCGCTGAAGCTGACGATGATGGTCTCGCTGTTCCTGGCGATCCCGGTGATCCTGCATCAGATCTGGGGCTTCATCGCACCCGGCCTGTACAAGCACGAGAAGCGTATCGCGGTGCCGTTGCTGATCTCCAGCATCCTGCTGTTCTACACCGGCATGGCGTTCGCCTACTTCTTCGTGTTCCCGCTGATCTTCAAGTTCTTCGCCTCGGCCACCCCGGCCGGCGTGGAAATGATGACCGACATCACCAGCTACCTCGATTTCGTCATGACGCTGTTCTTCGCCTTCGGCGTGGCGTTCGAAATCCCGGTGGCCGTGGTGCTGCTGGTGTGGATCGGCGTGGTCGACGTCAAATACCTGAAGAAGATCCGCCCGTACGTGATCATCGGCTGCTTCGTGGTCGGCATGATCCTGACCCCGCCGGACATCTTCTCCCAGACCCTGCTGGCCGTGCCGATGTGGATGCTGTTCGAAGTCGGCATCCTGTTCGGCAGCCTGGTCAGCAAGCGCGAGCGCCCGGAAGAAACCGCCGACGATCACAACGACCAGCCGCCAGCGACTCAGCCATGAACCTGCTGCTGCTCGAAGAGGCCGACTTCATCGCGGCCGACCGTGTGGTGCTGCGTGATCGGCGCCTGACCCACCTGCAGGAAGTCCATCGCTCGGAAGTCGGCGACAGCCTGCGGGTCGGGCGCATTGGCGGTCTGATGGGCTCGGCCGAGCTGCTGCGTCTGGACGCGGGCGAAGCCGAGCTGCGGGTCACCCTCGATCAGCCACCGCCAGCCAAACTGCCGCTGACCCTGGTACTCGCCCTGCCCCGCCCGAAGATGTTGCGCCGGGTATTCCAGACCGTGGCGACCATGGGCGTGTCGAAGATGATTCTGGTCAACAGCTACCGGGTCGAGAAAAGCTTCTGGCAGACGCCATTCCTCGAACCGGACGCGATCCGCGAGCAACTGATCCTCGGCCTCGAACAGGCTCGGGATACGGTGTTGCCGGAGATCATCATCGAGAAACGCTTCAAGCCGTTCGTCGAAGATCGCCTGCCAGCCATCACCGACGGCACCCTCGGTCTGGTCGGCCATCCGGGCCACTTCCCGCCCTGCCCCCGCGCCCTGAACGAACCGGTGACCCTGGCCATCGGCCCCGAGGGTGGCTGGATTCCCTACGAAATCGACCTCCTGGCCAAGGCCGGGCTGCAACCGGTGCAACTGGGCGACCGAATCCTGCGGGTCGAAACCGCCGTCACCGCGCTGCTCGCCCGGCTGTTCTGAAATCTTCGCCAGACAAAAGGCGTTACAGATTGCCATCATGCAGCCGATACCCTCTCCATAAGTCCAATTAGTGGTCCGAGGGAGTCGTCGCATGTACCGTTGGTTAGCCGAGAGTCTTGGAAACGTCAGCGTTAAACGTAAGCTTGGAATCGGTTTCGGCCTGGTGCTGCTGCTGACCCTGTTGATTACCTTCACCGGCTGGACCGGCATGAGCGGCATCATCAGCCGGGGCGACAAGCTCGGCTTCATCTCCAGCCTCAACGAGCTGACCAAAGACCTGCGCCTGGCGCGTCTGGACTATGAAGCCCGCCGTGGCGAACAGGGCCCCGGCGCGGTCAACGACCTGCTCGGCAAACTCGACAGCGGCCTGCAAAGCGCCCGCCAAATGATCGAGCAACCGTCCGACGTGGCCATGATCGATCAGCAACTGGCGGCGGTCGCCGAGTACAAACGCGCTTTTGGCGAAATGACTCAGGCCACCGTGCAGCGTGAAGATGCCCGCAGCAAACTCGGCGCCAGTGCCGACAACGCCGTGGCCAAGGTCAGCGAAGTCGAGAAATCCCTGCTGCAAGGCGACAGCGTTGCGCAATTCAACAGCGTGATCGAACTGAGCAAACTGCTGCAGCAGGCGCGCTATCAGGTGCGCGGCTACACCTACAGCGGCAAGGCCGAGGCCGAACAACCGGCGCTGGATGCCATCGCCGCTGCCCTGAACACGCTTGAAAGCCTGCCGAGCAAACTGCCCGAGCAACACATCGCCAACCTGCAACAGGCCACCGAATCGCTCAAGGCTTACCGCGCTGCCGTCAGCCAGTTCCGCGACTCCCAGGTCAACAATGCCAAGGCCCTGGCTCGCATGTCGGCTCAGGGTGACATTCTGCTCGACGTCAGCAAGAAGCTCACGGTGTCCCAGACCATCGTCCGCGACACCGACGCCGCGCACGCCAAGAACATGCTGATGATCGCCACCCTGTTGGCCTTGGCCTTCGGTCTGCTCGCGGCCTGGGCGATCACCCGGCAGATCATCATCCCGCTGGAGCAGACCCTGAAAGTCGCCGAACGTGTGGCCGCCGGTGACCTGACCCACAATCTGGTGTCCCTGCGCCGCGACGAACTCGGTCAACTGCAACGCTCGATGCAGAGCATGACCCAGGGCCTGCGCGAACTGATCGGCGGCATCAGCGACGGCGTGACCCAGATCGCCAGCGCCGCCGAAGAGTTGTCCGCGGTGACCGAGCAGACCAGCGCCGGGGTCAACAATCAGAAAGTCGAGACCGACCAGGTCGCCACAGCCATGAACGAAATGGCCGCCACCGTGCAGGAAGTCGCACGCAACGCCGAGGAAGCTTCGGAAGCAGCGGTCGCCGCCGACCAGCAGGCCCGTGAAGGCGACAAGGTGGTTGGCGAGGCCATTGCCCAGATCGAACGCCTGGCTGCCGAAGTCGGCCATTCCACCGAGGCCATGGGCGAGCTCAAGCGCGAAAGCGACAAGATCGGCAGCGTGCTCGACGTGATCAAGTCCGTGGCTCAGCAAACCAACCTGCTGGCCCTCAACGCCGCCATCGAGGCTGCCCGTGCCGGTGAAGCCGGACGTGGTTTTGCGGTGGTTGCCGACGAAGTCCGCAGCCTGGCCCAGCGCACTCAAAAGTCCACCGAAGAGATCGAAGAGCTGATCGTCGGCCTGCAGAACGGCACCCAGCAAGTGGCGACGATCATGGATAACAGCCGCACCCTGACCGACAGCAGCGTTGAGCTGACCCGTCGTGCCGGTGGCTCACTGGAAAGCATCACCCGTACCGTTTCGGCGATTCAGGCGATGAACCAGCAGATCGCCGCAGCGGCAGAGCAGCAGAGCGCCGTGGCCGAAGAGATCAACCGCAGCGTGTTGAATGTGCGGGATGTCTCGGATCAGACCTCGGCGGCCAGTGAAGAAACGGCGGCCTCCAGCGTCGAGCTGGCGCGCCTGGGCACTCACCTGCAAACGCTGGTGGGCCGATTCAAGGTTTGAGGTAATTCACCCACCCTGATCGTTCCCACGCTCCGCGTGGGAACGATCGGTGACGTCGCGTTTAGAGGACCTGCCGCAAGAACGCCTGAGCCCGTGGATCCTTCGGTGCATCGAAGAACTCGGCCGGCGAGGCATCTTCCAGCAGTTTGCCGTGATCGAAGAACAGCACCCGATCCGCCACTTCCCGGGCGAAGCCCATTTCGTGGGTCACGCAAACCATGGTCATGCCTTCCACGGCCAGGTTCTTCATGACCTCGAGCACTTCACCGACCATTTCCGGGTCGAGGGCCGAGGTCGGTTCGTCGAACAGCATGACCTTGGGGTCCATCGCCAGCGCCCGGGCAATCGCCACACGCTGCTGCTGTCCGCCGGACAGGCGTGACGGGTATTCGCGGGCTTTCTGGGCGATGCCGACCTTCTCCAGCAACGCCAGGGCCTTGGCCTCGCTTTCCTTCTGACCGCGTTTGCGCACGACTTTCTGCGCCAGGCACAGGTTCTCCAGCACGGTCATGTGCGGGAACAGATTGAAATGCTGGAACACCATGCCGACTTCGCGGCGGTAGGCGTTGACGTCGGTTTTCGGGTCGGCCAGTTGCAGACCGTCGATGCTCACCGAGCCGGAATCGAATTCTTCCAGACCATTGAGGCAACGCAGGAAGGTCGACTTGCCGGAACCGGACGGACCGATCACCACCAGCACTTCGCCCTTGGCCACGGACGTGCTGACGTTATCCACCGCGCGCACGACTTGCCCACGGGTGTCGAAGACTTTTACCAGATCGCGGACTTCAATCACTTTGCGCGAGCCTCCGCTCAAGTCGGCTGGCGATTTTCGACAGCGGCAGGTTGATCAACAGGTACAGGCCGGCCACGCAGAACAGGATTTCGAACGGCGAGAACGACGTGGTGATGACTTCGCGGCCACTTTTCAGCAGCTCGGTGATGGCGATCACCGACACCAGCGAGGTGTCTTTGACCAGACTGATGAACTGCCCGGCCAGCGGCGGCAGCACGCGCTTGAACGCCTGCGGCAGCACCACATGACGCATCGACTGGCCGGCGCTCAGGCCCAGCGAACGGGCGGCTTCGTTCTGGCCACGGGCAATCGACTGCACGCCGGAACGGATGATTTCCGCCACGTAGGCGCCGGTGAACAGCGACAGCGCGGCGATCCCGGCGAACTCCCGGGACAGGTTCATCACCGTGCCGATGAAGAAATAGAAAATGAAGATCTGCACCAGCAGCGGCGTACCGCGCACCAGTTCGACATAGATCGTCGACAGGTCGCGCAGGGTCGGGTTGCTCGACAGCCGGCACAGCCCGGTGGCCAGACCAATCAGCAGGCCCAGCACGCCGGACACCACCGACAGCCAAAGCGTCGTCCACAGGCCCCACAACAGCGGACCTGCCGCCCAATGCCGGGTCACGCCCACGACGTCACCTTCGGCCACATCGTCGCCCTGGGCAAATTGCAGGCTGTTTTCGTCGACGGTCAGGTGCTGCTCGTCACCGGCATCGTTGCGCAGGGTGACTTGCGCGCTGTCGCCTTTGCGCACCAGTTCGCTGACGGTGGAAATGTCGGCCGCGCGCTGGGTTTCCTCGGCCTGATAGGCGAAGTACTGCGGCACGCGGTTCCAGCGCCATTCGTAGGACATCAGCGACGTGGCGTAATACAGCGCGCCGGCCAGGCCGACCAGCACCAGCACGGTCAGGACGTGCCAGGGCCATTGGGCTTTTTTCTGTTTCATTGAATGTTTCTCTGATTCGCTCGTTCCCGCGCTGTGCGTGGGAATGCATCCTGTGACGCTCTGCGTCACGCTTGCGAAGGGACGCGGAGCGTCCCGGGCGGCATTCCCACGCAGACGGTTCGACGCCTCGACGTGGGAACGATCGGCGAGCGAGTGTTATTCCATGTCCTTGAGCCACTCGGTGCTCTTGAACCACTTGTCATGGATGCGATCGTAGGTGCCGTCTTCGCGGATCTGGTGCAGGAAGTTGTTGATGAAGTTGAGGCTGTCGTAGTCACCCTTCTTCAGACCGAAGGCCAGTGGCTCGTAGGTGAACGGCTTGTCGAGGAACACCAGTTTGCCGGCGCCGACCTTGTTCAGCGCGACCACGTTGTACGGGGCGTCGTAGATGAAGGCATCCGCCTTGCCGTTGACCACGTCGAGCACGGCTTCCTGCTCGTTGTCGTAGCCGTGGTACTTGGCCTTGGAGATCAGTTTCTTGGCGACCATCTCGCCGGTGGTGCCGAGCTTGGAGGTGATGCGGTAGTCGGCGGTGTTCAGGTCTTTGTAGGACTTGATGGTGCCCTCCAGCTCCTTGCGGA
Organism: Pseudomonas sp. PHC1; assembly: GCF_046487845.1. Classification (NCBI taxonomy): domain Bacteria; kingdom Pseudomonadati; phylum Pseudomonadota; class Gammaproteobacteria; order Pseudomonadales; family Pseudomonadaceae; genus Pseudomonas; species Pseudomonas sp. PHC1. The sequence goes on along the minus strand of NZ_JBJXHJ010000003.1, from coordinate 79,635 downwards.
TCAGCAGGGTCTGGCCAACCACGATGAACGGTTCGCTGAAGTTCAGGCGCAGGTTGCGCTCCTGAGTCAGGGTCATGCCGCTGCCGATCATGTCGAACTTGTCGGTCATCAGCGCCGGGATGATCCCGTCGTAACCGGTGGAGACCAGCTCCAGCTTGACGCCCATGGCCTTGGTCATGGCTTTGAGGATGTCGACTTCGAAACCGATGATTTCGCCGCGCTTGTTGGTCATCTCGAACGGCATGTAGGTCGGGTCCATACCGACTTTCAACGAACCGCGCTTGACCGCGTCGTCGATTGCGCCGGCCTGCGCCGCATTGACTGCAACCAGTGCCGTGACGCCGACCAGCAGCATCGACAGATACTTCTTCATCTTCAAGTCCCCAAAACCATTGCGTTTGCGGCGCGAAAACCGACAGAAATGGACAAGATTGTCCGGGTGCGCCAATTCGGGGACGGATGCTAACGCACTCGTCCGTTTGCACAAGGTTTTTTGATCGGTCGGTGCCGGATGGGACGCAGAGCCTCCCGGGCTGCATTCCCACGCGGAGCGTGGGAACGAGTGATCCGCGACGCTAATCGGCAGGCAAAAAAAACCCCGCTTTCGCGGGGTTCTTCATCAGGCCGGTTGCGCCTGCAAGCTCACAGGCTTGAGCGGCAACAGCGGCGCATGGGGATCGGCTTTCACCGAAGCCCGCCAGGCGTCCAGCCACTCGGCGTGCCCTTCGGCCCATACCTGCTCGTGCAGACGGGCGAGGGCCACCGGATCGCTCAGCAATTGCAGACGATCATGGTTGTTCAGCCCGGCCGGGCCGACCTTGATCGCGTGACGCACACGTTCCTGACGCAGCCATTCGATCGGCTCGGCCTGACCGTGACGCGAAGTCGCCAGCGAGCACGCCAAAGCGTTCTGCTGCGGATCGACCACCGCGCGGACGAAACCGTCGTTCAGTGCATGCCAGCGGTTTTCGTGGGTGTACTGATCGGTGGCCAGCAGCGCCTGTGGCGGATTGTATTCCTCGGGGATGAGGAACAGGCTCTCGTCACGGGATTTGAGGCCCAGACCGACGCGGCTGGAAATCACCGACACCGGAATCGACAGCATCAGCGAACCGACGATCGGCACCAGCCACCACAGGAAGCTCGGGTTCAGCCAGATCACCAGCAGGGCCCAGAAGAAGCCCAGCAGCGTCTGCGGACCGTGACGCTTGATCGCTTCGCTCCATGGCGTGGAGTCGTCGTCACGCTGCGGCGAGTTCCAGGTCGCGGCCCAGCCGAGGAAAGCGGCCAGAACGAAACGGGTGTGGAAAATCATCCGCACCGGCGCCAGCAGCATGGAGAACAGCATCTCCAGCAGCATCGACAGGGTCACCTTGAACTTGCCGCCGAACTCTTTCGCGCCCTTGGCCCAGATCAGGATGATGCTCAACAGCTTCGGCAGGAACAGCAGCACGATGGTTGTCGAGAACAGCGCGATCGCCTTGTCCGGATGCCACTGTGGCCACAACGGATACAGCTGACGCGGTTCAAGGAAGTACTGCGGCTCCATCAGCGTGTTCACCGCCAGCAGCGCGGTCGACAGCACCAGGAAGAAGAACCACAACGGCGCCGACAGGTAAGACATCACGCCGGTCAGGAACACTGCGCGGTGCACCGGGTGCATGCCTTTGACCAGGAACAGACGGAAGTTCATCAGGTTGCCGTGGCACCAGCGACGGTCACGCTTGAGTTCGTCGAGCAGGTTCGGCGGCAGTTCTTCGTAGCTGCCCGGCAAGTCGTAGGCAATCCACACGCCCCAGCCGGCACGGCGCATCAGCGCGGCTTCAACGAAGTCGTGGGACAGAATCGCACCGGAGAACGCTCCCTTGCCCGGCAACGGCGCCAGGGCGCAGTGGTCGATGAACGGCTTCATGCGGATGATCGCGTTGTGACCCCAGTAATGGGATTCACCCAGCTGCCAGAAGTGCAGGCCAGCCGTGAACAGCGGACCGTAAACGCGGGTGGCGAATTGCTGCATGCGTGCATACAGCGTGTCCATGCCCGACGCACGCGGCGCGGTCTGGATGATGCCGGCGTCCGGAGTGGCCTCCATCAGGCGCACCAGACTGGTCAGGCACTCGCCGCTCATCACCGAGTCGGCGTCGAGCACGACCATGTACTTGTAGTCACCGCCCCAGCGACGGCAGAAGTCGTCGAGGTTGCCGCTCTTGCGTTTGACGCGACGGCGACGGCGACGATAGAAGATCTTGCCGAAGCCCTTGGCTTCGCGGCAGACATCCAACCAGGCCTGCTGCTCGGCAACGCAGATGTCGGTGTCGTTACTGTCGCTGAGCACAAAGAAGTCGAAGCGATCGAGGTCACCGGTAGCGGCGACCGACTCGAAGGTCGCGCGCAGACCGGCGAACACCCGCGGCACGTCTTCGTTGCAGATCGGCATCACCAGTGCAGTACGGGCGTCTTTGGGAATCGGTTCGTTGCCGGCACTTTTACCGGAGATCCGGTATTTATCGTGGCCGGTGAGCAATTCGAGGAAGCCCATCAGCGCGGTCCAGAAACCGGCCGACACCCAGCAGAACAGAATCCCGAACATGATCAGGATGCTGGTTTGCAGCGCATACGGCAGCACTTGCGTGGCGGTTTGCAGCAGCGGTTGATGCAGGACTTCTTCCAGATCGACGAACGACCAGCCCTGATACGGCATGATGCCTTTCATGTACCAGCCGGCGACGATGGTCTGACCCAGCATCAGCAGCAACAGAATGTAGCGACGGATCGAACCGACCGTGCGCCAGCGCGCCGCCGGCAGCACGTTGGCGTCCTTCGGCGGTTGCGGCGGGTTGGTCCGGCCGGTCAGGCGGCGCCAGCCACGCACCAGGATGTTGGTGCGCCATGGCTCCGGCACGACCTTGGTCCGACGGATCGGCGGCGTGGCCTTCATGCTGACCCGGCCGCTGGCGTCGAGCACCAGCATTTCCGCGTCTTGCAGCTCTTCGGCGGTGCTCAGGATCAGGCGCTGGCCGACCGAAGCCTGGGCGGCTTCGGTCGGCGCGTCAAAGGTCCTGGACGACAGGCGTTCATGCAATTCGCTGAAGGACTGGCAGCCCGCGAGTTCCGCGCGCTGCTCGTCGGTCATCGGCAGATGTGCCAGGTACTCGGACAGAGTCTCTGGCTGTACTTGAGAGTTACTCATCGGCAGGCAACTGATAGCTCCAGGTCTCGGTCAGGACTTCTTCAGTCGGCGCCGATTCCGGTGTGGCTGGGGCCGCGTCTGCAGCGGCTGGCTGCTTGGCGTCTTTGTTGGCCTTGTCCTTGGCATCTGCAACCGGCTTGGCGTCGGCCTGTTTGGCCTCGGCGGCCTTGGCTTCCTTGTCGGCTTTCTCTTGTTGCTTGGCGGCAACCTTGTCGGCCTTGGCCACCGACGAGTTGGACGTCGGTACCGAAGATTTGGCCAGATCAGCGGTGACCGCCGGCCGCACCAGGGCTGCGCGCAGCTCGGTGGACTTGCTCGGGTCCTTGATCTTCATCCGCAGGGTCAGGCGCCAGCCTTTGGTTTCCGGGTTGTAGCGCACGTTGTTCTCGACCAGTTCGGCGTTGTCGCCGATGCTGACCTGACTGCGAACGTCCGCATCCGGGGCCAGGGCCGCCAGGGACGGGCCTTCGAAATCGACCAGGTAGGCCACGCTGCCATCCGGCTGACGGATCAGGTTCGACTGCTTGACGTCACCCGTGGAACGCAGGGTCTGCTTGACCCAGGCGCTGTCCGGCGCGTGCAGCGCGGCTTCGTCGATGGTCCAGTGCATGCGGTAGGCGAAGTCCAGCGGCTGGCCAGGCTCCGGCAGTTTTTCCGGGCTCCAGAACGCAACGATGTTGTCGTTGGTTTCGTCGGCGGTCGGGATCTCGACCAGATCGACGGTGCCCTTGCCCCAGTCGCCCTTCGGCTCGATCCAGGCACTTGGACGCTTGTCGTAACGGTCGTCGAGGTCTTCGTAATGGCTGAAGTCACGGCCACGTTGCAGCAGACCGAAACCACGCGGGTTCTCGACGCTGAAGTTGCTCACGGCCAGGTGTTTCGGGTTGTTCAGTGGGCGCCAGATCCACTCGCCGTTGCCGGCATGGATCGACAGACCGCTGGAGTCGTGCAGTTCACGACGGTAGTTGAGCACTTTCGACGGCTGGTTGGCGCCGAACAGGAACATGCTGGTCAGCGGCGCGATGCCGAGCTTGCCGACCTTGTCACGCAGGTACATCTGGCCCTTGACGTCGACGATAGTGTCGCTGCCCGGACGCAGGATCAGACGGTAGGCGCCGGTCGCACGTGGCGAATCCAGCAGGGCGAAGATCACCAGGTGCTTGTCGCCCGGCTTCGGCTGCTGAATCCAGAACTCGCGAAAACGCGGGAATTCTTCACCGGACGGCAGAGCGGTATCGATCGCCAGACCACGGGCCGACAGGCCGTAGGTGTGCCCCTTGCCGACCACGCGGAAGTAGCTCGCGCCCAGCATGGTCATGATTTCGTCTTGCTTGTCCGCCTTGTTGATCGGGTACAAGACACGGAAACCGGCGTAGCCCAGTTGTTCGGTGGCCTTCGGATCGAACTTCAGGTCGCCGAAATCGAAACGGCTCGGATCGTATTTGATCTCTTCGACGGTGTTCGCGGTGATTTCGTTGATTTTCACCGGCGTATCGAAGTGCATGCCCTGATGATAGAAGGACAGCTTGAACGGGGTTTTCTGGTCGGCCCATTCGGCTTTTTCAGTGCGGAAACGAATCTTCTGGTAGTCCGCGAATTTCATATCACGGAATTCGTTCGGCAGGTTGCTGCGCGGGGCTTCGAACTTCTGCCCGGCCAGGTCTTTGGCCTTGGCCGACACATCATCAAGACTGAATGCCCAAAGCTGGCCGGCGCTGAGCAGGCAGAGTACTGCCGAGCCCGCTACCAGAGCGCTGCGCAAGCGTTTGGCAGACAATTTTGCTGCATTACAGGGACTAACAATCACGAGCAACCCTCGCCGAAAACAGATCAATAAACCAACGGCCAGATGAAGTGCCTGTAAGGGATGCGGTACAGAAAAACCGACCTTTCAGGACACCCTTGCCAAGTTGGCGAGCATTGTTCCGACTCCGCTGGGTCAAAATGATTCCCCAATCGGATCCGGACAAGTCTCTACCTAAGTCAAAATGGACCAACGAACGCTGATCCCCGTAGCGCGCGATTATCTAGTAGCCCGCGTGACAACGCATCAGGGGTAACAAAGTATTTATCGCGAAAATTCCCTGTTTTCAGTCGAAATGCCCTTAAAAAGATGTTTCAGGCGCTTTCATGTCTGTAACAGGAAGGTTACCGGGCCATCGTTGACCAGGTGCACCTGCATATCCGCGCCGAATCTACCTGATGCCACTGTGCCATGCATCTGTTTCGCTTTGCTTAATAGATAGTCGAATAATTCTTCGCCCAGCGCCGGAGGGGCGGCGGTCGAGAAACTCGGGCGCAACCCGCTTTTGGTGTCGGCGGCGAGGGTGAACTGAGAGACCAGCAGCAACCCGCCGCCCACATCCGCCAGGGACAGATTCATCTTGCCCTCGGCGTCACTGAACACTCGATAGTTAAGCAGCTTATGCAGAAGTTTGTCGGCGCTGGCCGGCGTGTCGTCGGGTTCGACCGCCACCAGCACCAGCAGACCCTGATCGACACTGCCGACCACCTCCCCCGCCACTTCGACCCGCGCGCCTTTCACGCGCTGCAACAGCCCCTTCATGCTTCTTCGGGCGGCAGGTCGAGCAGACGCCGGGCCATTTTGCTGGCGGCGCGCACCAGTGCATCGGTGATGCCCGGTTCGGACGCGGCGTGGCCGGCATCGCGGATCACCTGCAACTCACTGTTCGGCCAGGCCTGATGCAGTTCCCAGGCGTTGTCGAGCGGGCAGATCACGTCGTAACGGCCGTGGATGATCACGCCCGGCAGATGGGCGATCTTGCCCATGTCGCGAATCAGCTGGTTTGGCTCGAGGAACGCATTGTTGGTGAAGTAGTGGCATTCGATCCGCGCGATCGACAGGGCGCGCTGCGGTTCGGAGAAGCGATCGACCACCAGCGGGTTCGGGCGCAGGGTCGCGGTGCGCCCCTCCCAGGTCGACCAGGCCTTGGCCGCGTGCATCTGGGCGATCTGATCGTTGCCGGTCAGGCGTTTGTGGAAAGCGCTGAGCAGGTCGTCACGCTCGTCCAGCGGGATCGGCGCAAGGTAGTCCTGCCAGTAATCGGGGAACAGACGGCTGGCACCGGCCTGGTAGAACCATTCGATTTCCTGCGGACGGCAGAGAAAGATCCCGCGCAGGATCAGGCCATGCACGCGCTCCGGGTGGGTCTGCGCGTAGGCCAGCGCCAGGGTCGAGCCCCAGGAGCCGCCGAACAGCACCCATTTGTCGATGCCCAGGTGTTTACGAATACGCTCAAGGTCTTCGACCAGATCCCAGGTGGTGTTGTTTTCCAGGCTGGCGTGGGGCGTGGAGCGACCGCAGCCGCGCTGGTCGAAGGTGACAATGCGATACAGGTTCGGATCGAAGTAGCGGCGACTCTGGGCGTCGCACCCGGCGCCGGGACCTCCGTGGATGAACACCACCGGCAAACCTTCCGGTGAACCGCTTTCGTCGACGTACAGGGTATGGGTGTCATCGACGGCCAGATCGTGCCGTGCGTGAGGTTTGATCTGCGGAAACAAAGTCTGCATTGCGCGCTCCGTAAGGGGTCGAGGTCATCCCTGGGGGGACTTCTATTATTCTGCCGTCCGGCATCATAAACCCGATTTACGTCAATGAGCATGCCCGCGCGCTGTCACAATTTGTCAGCCATGAACCCCAGCAGGTTCTCAAAGAGACGATCGACCTCGGCGACCTGATGCCGCGCCCGCAGGCAACCGTGAACCAGCCCTTCGCCGTAGTACAACGCCGCGTCGACACCTGCAGCATTCAGGCGACCGGCGTAGCACACGCCATCGTCGCGCAGCGGATCGAACTGCGCCACGGCGATCCAGGCCGGGGGCAATCTGCTGAAGTCTGCGGCCCGCAACGGCAGCGCATAAGCGTTCGGCTTCGCGGTGCCGCGCAGGTACAAGGCGTGATAACAGTCGACATCGCTGCTGGCGAGCAACGGCGCATCGGCGCATTCACTGCGCGACGGTAACTGCTCGTCGCCACCCAGCCCCGGATAGATCAAGACCTGCGCGCCCGGCAGCGGCTCGTCGGCATCGCGCAACGCCAGGCACAGCGCCGCCGCCAGATTGCCCCCGGCGCTGTCGCCCGCCACCAGCATCCGTCCGGGATCGAACCAGAACGGCCCGCTGCGCAACGCGCGCCAGACGCTCAGGCAATCCTCGAAACCGGCCGGGAACGGATGCTCCGGCGCCAGCCGATAATCCACCGCCACCACCATCGCCCCGAGCGCCATCGCCAGCTCGCAGCAGATGAAGTCATGGGAATCCAGCCCGCCGACCACCCAACCGCCGCCGTGCAGGTACAACACGCACGGCCAGCCACTGGCCGATGGCTGGACGGGCGGGCGATACGAGCGCACCGCCACCCCGCTCAACTGGAAATCCACCACCTCCAGACCCGCCGGCCGTTCGGGCGTAAAGGCGCGGCACATGTCGTCATAGGATTTGCGCAATCCGCCGAGGCTGCTGTCCTCGCTCGCAAAACCTTCGGTTCTGGCGACGAACGCCGCCATCGACGGCGAGAGTGGATAAGTGCCCATCAGTTTTTCAGGCTGGCCTGAACCGTGGCCACGCCGTCCTTGCCGTCGAAACTGCTGACACCCGCCAGCCAGCGTTGCAAGTCTTCGGGATGCTCACGCAGCCAGCTCTTCGCCACTTCCTGAGGCGTTTTGCGCTCCATGATCGGCACCATCAACTGGCTTTCCTGGGCGGCGGTGAAGGTCAGGTTTTCCAGCAGTCGATGGACGTTCGGGCAGCGCTCGGCGTAGTCCGGCGCGGTGACCGTGGAAACGGTGGCGGCGCCTTCGTTGGGGCCATAGACGTCATCGCTGCCGGTCAGGTAGGTGATCTTCATGTTGATGTTCATCGGGTGCGGGGTCCAGCCGACGAATACCACGAACTCCTTGCGGTTCACCGCCCGCTGCACGGCGGCAAGCATGCCGGCCTCACCGGATTCGATGATCTTGAAATCCTTCAGGCCGAAATGGTTGGTTTCGATCAGGGTCTTGATCGTGGTGTTGGCACCGCTGCCGGGCTCGATGCCGTAGATTTTGCCACCGAGCTGATCCTTGAATTTTGCGATGTCGCCGAAGGTCTTCAGCCCTGCCGCCGCCACGTAATCCGGCACCGCCAGCGTCGCCTGGGCGTCGGCCAGGCTGGGCTTGTCCATGACCTTGACCTGATTGGCGGCGAGGAACGGCGCGATGTTCTTGTCCATCGCCGGTTTCCAGTAGCCGAGGAAGATATCGAGGCGCTTGTCGCGGATGCCGGCGAAGATGATTTGCTGCACGGCGCTGGTCTGCTTGCTTTCGTAGCCGAGGCCGTTGAGCAGCACGTCGGCCATGCCGCTGGTGGCGATCACGTCGGTCCAGTTGACCACGCCCATGCGCACGGTTTTGCAGGAAGCATCATCGGAAGCCAGGGCACCGGCGCTGAGCAGCGCACTGCCGGTCAGGATTAACGCACAACGAGTGAACAGTTTTTTCATGTGGGATCGTCTCGTGCGGCAGCGGGTTATTGTTCGGATCGGTGTCTTCTTGCACCGTGGCCGAAACATTACGCAGCAGACGAGCGGGAAAAGCGAACTGTGGCGACCGGGATTTGCACGGTGGCGACTTCTCCCGATCGTTCCCACGTCGAGGCGTCGAACCGTCTGCGTGGGAACGATCAGAGCAGACTCAGTTGTAGTGCTTTGTGCCCCAGGCGAGCAGCCCTTGCAGCAGCTCCTTGAGCACCACCCGCGTCGGCTCCGCCAGATCGGCACGGTAGCGGAACGGTTCGAACTCTTCCATGTAGGTGCACTGGCCCAGCTCCAGTTGCACGGCGTGGATATTCTCGGCCGGGTTGCCGTAGTGACGGGTGATGTGGCCGCCCTTGAAGCGTCCGTTCAGCACATGGCTGTAATCGGCGTGGCGGGCGCAGATCGCTTCCAGTTGCGTGGCCAGTTGTGGATCGCAACTGGCGCCATTGAAGGTCCCGAGGTTGAAGTCCGGCAGCTTGCCGTCGAACAGGTGCGGGATGATCGAACGGATCGAGTGCGCATCGAACAACAGCGCGTAACCGAACTCAGCCTTCAGCCGCGCCAGTTCTTCCTGCAAGGTGCGGTGGTATGGCGTCCAGATTTGCTCAAGGTACGTCGCACGTTCTTCTTTCGACGGCTCCTTGCCTTCCTTGAACAACGCAATGCCATCGAACAGCGTCGCCGGGTACAGACCGGTGGTGGCGCCGGCGTACAGCGGCTTGTCGTCGGACGGCCGGTTCAGGTCGATGACAAACCGCGAGTATTCCGCTGCCAGGGTGCTGGCGCCCAGCTCGGCGGCGAAATCGTAGAGCTGCGGAATGTGCCAGTCGGTGTCCGGCAGGCTTTTCGCGTCCGGGATCAAACCGGCCTCGACCGCCGGGGTCAGGCGCACGCCGGCGTGGGGCATGCTGATCAGCAGCGGCACGCGCCCTTGTTTGAAGTTCAGAACCTTATCCACAACCGCTCTCCTACAGACTTGATTCAACGCCGTGACGCACGACGCGCTTGTCCAGTTCACCACCCAGCCAGTAGGCCAGATCCGCCGGGCGGTCGATCTGCCAGGCGACAAAATCCGCGACCTTGCCGACTTCCAGCGAGCCGTGGGTTTCGGCCATGCCCAGGGCTTGCGCCGCATGAATCGTGGCGCCGGCCAACGCCTCTTCCGGAGTCATGCGAAAGCAGGTGCAGGCCATGTTCAGCATCAGGCGCAACGACAGCGCCGGCGAGGTGCCGGGGTTGAGGTCGCTGGCGATGGCGATTTTCACTTTGTGCTTGCGCAGGGCGTCCATCGGCGGCAACTGGGTTTCACGCAGGAAGTAGAACGCGCCCGGCAACAACACCGCGACGGTGTCGGATTCGGCCATGGCGATGGCGTCGGCTTCGTCCATGAACTCCAGGTGATCGGCGGACAACGCGTGATAGCGCGCAGCGAGGCTGGAGCCGTGCAACGACGACAATTGCTCGGCATGCAACTTCACCGGCAACCCGAGTTTTTGTGCGGCAATGAACACCCGCTCGACCTGCTCCGGGGAGAACGCCAGGTATTCGCAGAACGCATCCACCGCATCCACCAGGCCTTCAGCGGCCAGGGCCGGGAGCATCTCGGCGCAGATGTAATCGATGTAGTCGTCGGCGCGATCCTTGTATTCCGGCGGCAATGCGTGGGCGGCCAGGCAGGTACTGCGCACGCTGATCGGCAGCTCGGCGGCGAGGCGACGGATGACCCGCAGGATCTTGCGCTCGCTGGCCAGATCAAGGCCGTAGCCGGATTTCATTTCGACCGTGGTCACGCCGTCGCGCATCAGGCTTTTCAGGCGCTTGGCGGCGCTGGCGAACAGCTCGTCTTCCGAGGCTTCGCGGGTGGCGCGCACGGTGCTGGCGATGCCGCCACCGGCCGCGGCGATCTCGGCGTAACTGACGCCCTGCAGGCGTTTTTCGAATTCGCCGCTGCGGTTGCCGCCGAACACGGTATGGGTGTGACAGTCGATCAGGCCGGGGGTGACCCACGCGCCTTGCAGGTCATTGACCGCCGGGTATTCGCCTGATGGCAGTTGGCTGCGCGGGCCGATCCACTCGATGAACGCACCGGACGTCACGATGGCCGCATCCTCGATGATCGAGTAGACGCCTTGCGCCATGGTTGCGACGTGGCAGTGTTGCCAGAGGGTTTTCACTGTAGGCCTCCGTTGGATTGCGATCGTCCCCACGCTCTGCGTGGGAACGATCATCAGTGGTGGTTAAAGGCTCGGCAGCAGTTTCGCCGGAACCAGCTCCGTCAGCACCCGCGAGGCCAGCAGCTCGGTCGCCGCATTGATGTCCGGGGCGAAGAAGCGGTCCTTCTCGTAGAACGGCACTTCGCGACGCAGAATCCCCCGAGCCTGTTCCAGTTTGGCCGAGGTCTTCAGGCCGTTGCGCAAGTCCAGACCCTGCACCGCCGCCAGCCACTCCACAGCGAGAATCCCGCGCGTGTTCTCGGCCATTTCCCACAGACGCTTGCCGGCGGCCGGGGCCATCGACACGTGGTCTTCCTGGTTGGCGGAGGTCGGCAGGCTGTCCACCGAATGCGGATGGGACAGTGCCTTGTTTTCGCTGGCCAGGGCCGCTGCGGTCACCTGGGCGATCATGAAGCCGGAGTTCACGCCACCGTTGGCGACAAGGAACGGCGGCAGTTGCGACATGTGCTTGTCCATCATCAGCGAGATACGGCGCTCGCTCAGGGAACCGATTTCGGCAATCGCCAGCGCCATGTTGTCAGCGGCCATGGCCACGGGTTCGGCGTGGAAGTTGCCGCCGGAAATCACGTCGCCTTCGGCCGCGAATACCAACGGGTTGTCGGACACGGCGTTGGCTTCGATGGCCAGCACTTCAGCGGCCTGACGGAACTGGGTCAGGCACGCGCCCATGACTTGCGGCTGGCAACGCAGCGAGTACGGGTCCTGAACCTTCTCGCAGTTCTGGTGCGAGTCGGAGATTTCGCTGCGCTCGCCCAGCAGATCGCGGTAAGCGGCAGCGGCGTCGATCTGGCCTTTCTGGCCACGGGCGGCGTGGATGCGCGCGTCGAACGGCGAACGCGAACCGAGCACTGCTTCCACCGTCAGACCGCCCAGCGCCAGTGCGCCGGCGAACAGGTCTTCACCTTCGAACAGACCGCGCAGCGCGAATGCGGTAGACACCTGAGTACCGTTGAGCAGCGCCAGACCTTCTTTGGCCGCCAGCGTCAGCGGGGTCAGACCGGCGACTTTCAACGCTTGGGTCGCTTCCATCCACTCGCCCTTGTAGCGCGCCTTGCCCTCGCCCAGCAGCACCAGCGACATGTGCGCCAGCGGTGCCAGGTCACCGGATGCGCCGACCGAACCTTTCAACGGAATGTGCGGATAGACCTCGGCGTTGATCAGGGCGATCAGCGCATCGATCACCACGCGACGGATCCCGGAGAAACCACGGCTGAGGCTGTTGACCTTGAGCACCATGATCAGGCGCACCAGCTCATCGCTGATCGGCTGGCCGACGCCGGCGGCGTGGGACAGCACCAGCGAGCGTTGAAGGTTTTCCAGGTCTTCGCTGGCGATGCGGGTCGAGGCCAGCAGGCCGAAACCGGTGTTGATGCCGTAGGCGGTGCGGTTTTCCGCGAGGATCTGCTCGACGCAGGCCACGCTGGCTTCGATCTGCGCGCTGGCGCTGTTGTCGAGGGTCAGCTTGACCGGATTCTGATAAACGTCACGCAGTTGGGCCAGGCTCAGTTGGCCGGGGATCAGGTTCAGCGCCGTCATTTAAATGCTCCTTTTGAGGCATTGTTATTAACTACCAGTCGCTCCGGAGCATTCCGTTATCCGTCGCTTCTCGTCTTTTGGACGATCCGCGCCTTGGCACGCTGGTATGGGTAGTTGTCAGTGCAGATTCGGTAATGCGTTGTGCAGTAGATCCGGGTCTTTCAGAACGCTTGCGGCAGCGGCGATATCCGGCGCCAGCCAGCGGTCCTGATCGTAGGCCGGGACTTTTTCGCGCAGCAGCCGCCACGCCACATCAGTGCCGGTGCCAAAGCGCTGTTCCTTGAGAAATTCAAACGCCTGAGCCGCCAGCAGGTACTCGATGGCAAGAATCTGCGTGCAGTTTTCCAGCGCGCGGAGAAGCTTCAGCGCGGCGTTGGTGCCCATGCTCAAGTGGTCCTCCTGCAGGCCCGAGGTGACGTAGTTGTCGAGCACCGCCGGTTGCGCCAACTGGCGGTTTTCCGCGCACAGCGACGCAGCGACGTATTGCACGATCATCATCCCGGAGTTCACCCCCGGATTGGCCACCAGAAACGCCGGCAGACCGCTGACGTGCGGGTTGATCAGGCGATCCAGACGTCGCTCGGCGATCGAGCCGATTTCAGCCATCGCAATCGCCAGCAGATCCGCCGCCAACGCCACCGATTGCCCGTGCGGGTTGGCCTGGGACATCACCCGGAAGTCGTCCGGCGTGCCCAACAGCAAGGGGTTGTCGGTGCAGCCGTTGAGTTCGGTTTCGATCTGTTTGATCGCGTGTTCCAGTTGATCGCGGGCGGCGCCGTGCACCTGCGGGATCGAGCGGATGCTCAAGGCATCCTGAGTGCGAATACCTTTGCTCGCAGCGATCACTTCGCTGCCATCGAGCAAGGCGCGCAGATTGACGCCGACCTGCTGCATGCCTGGATGCGGCTTGAGCGCGATGATCTCGGCATCGAACGCGGCAATCTGGCCGCGCTGGGCTTCGAAGCTCATGGCGCCGATCACGTCGGCCCATTGCACCAGACGCGTGGCGTCGGCAATCGCCAGGCAACCGAGGCCGGTCATGCACGGTGTACCGTTGACCAGGCACAGGCCGTCCTTCGCCCCGAGCTGTACCGGTTGCAGGCCTTCTTCGGCCAGCGCCTGCTGCGCGGACACGACCTGCCCGCGATAGCTGACATTGCCCACGCCCAGCAGCGCGATGCCGATGTGTGCCATGTGAGTCAGGTAACCCACCGAGCCCTGGGACGGCACTTGCGGGGTGATGCCGCGATTGAGCAGCGCCAGCAGCGCTTCGACCACCCGGCGATGAATCCCGGATTTGCCGTGGCTGTAGTTGCGAATCGCCGCGCACATGATCGCGCGGGTCTGCTCATCGGCCAGCACCGGACCAACGCCGCAGGCATGGCTGAGCAAGGTGTTGCGCGACAGCTGGCTGAGCTGTTCGTCTTTCAGCGAGACGTTGCACAGCGCGCCGAGCCCGGTGTTCACGCCATAGGCGCGCTCGCCGCTGGCAACGATGCGCTGGACGATGCCCTGCGCGTTTTCAATGCGCGCCCAGGTCTGAGCCGACAGCTCGAGCGGCGCACCATGACGAGCGACTGCGACCACATCCTGCCAACGCATCGGAGCGTCGGCGATCACGATTTTTTCAGCCTGGGACATCTAAAACCTCTTTAACCTGATCGTCACGGGATGTATTCCCACGCAGACGGTTCGACGTGGGAACGAGCCTGCCGTAAACCTTTAAACCACCGCCGACCGCCGCTGCACGAACCGGTCGACATACTCGTCCGCCGGCGAATGCAAAATCTCTTTCGGCGTGCCGACCTGAATCAGGCGGCCGTCCTTGAGGATCGCGATGCGGTTGCCGATGCGCACGGCCTCGTCGAGGTCGTGGGTGATGAAGACGATGGTCTTGTGCAGGGTCTTTTGCAGCTCCAGCAACTGGTCCTGCATCTCGGCGCGGATCAGCGGATCCAGCGCGCTGAACGCTTCGTCCATCAGGATGATGTCGGTGTCCGCCGCCAATGCGCGGGCCAGACCTACACGCTGGCGCATGCCGCCGGAGAGCTGGTGCGGGTATTTGTTTTCGTAGCCCTTGAGGCCCACGGTGTTGATCCAGTGCAGCGCGCGTTCGGCGCACAGTTGCTTGGTCTCGCCGCGCACTTTCAGGCCGTAGGCGACGTTGTCGAGCACGGTCTTGTGCGGCAGCAGGCCGAAGCTCTGGAACACCATGCTGATCTTGTGCCGGCGAAATTCGCGCAAGGCGTCCATGTCGTATTGCAGGATGTCCACGCCGTCCACCAGGATCGCGCCGCTGGTCGGGTCGATCAGGCGGTTGAAGTGGCGCACCAGGGTCGACTTGCCGGAACCGGACAGGCCCATGATCACGAAGATCTCGCCGGTACCGATGCTCAGGGACAAGTCGTTGACCCCGACCACGCAACCGGTTTCGTTCAGCACCTGATCCTTGGTCTTGCCCTGGCCGACCATCGCCAGGGCATCCTTGGCGCGGTTGCCGAAAATCTTGAAGACGTTTTTGACTTCGATCTTGCTCACGGTTGCGTTGCTCATTTGCTCACCTCATGCCGTGGCCGACCATACGCCTGGGTAATGCGGTCGATGACCACTGCGAGAATCACGATCGCCAGACCGGCTTCCAGCCCGCGTCCGACGTTGAGGGTCTGAATGCCCACCAGCACATCTTCACCCAGGCCACGGGCACCGATCATCGAGGCGATCACCACCATCGACAGGGCCATCATGGTGGTCTGGTTGATCCCTGCCATGATGCTCGGCAGGGCCAGCGGCAGTTGCACGCCGAACAGTTGCTGCCAGCGGTTGGCGCCGAAGGCGTTGATCGCTTCCATCACTTCGCCGTCGACCTGGCGGATGCCCAGATCGGTCAGGCGGATCAGCGGCGGCGCGGCGTAGATCACGGTGGCGAAAATCGCCGGCACCTTGCCCAGGCCGAACAGCATCAGCACCGGAATCAGGTACACGAAGCTCGGCATGGTCTGCATGATGTCGAGCAGCGGCATCAGCACCGAACGCAGGCGATTGCTGCGCGCCGAGAGAATCCCCAGCGGTACGCCGATCAGCACCGAAATGACCGTCGCCACCATCATCAGCGCGAGGGTCTGCATCAACTTGTCCCACAGACCGACGGCCCCGACCAGGAACAACAGACCGACGATCACGGCAGTGGTCACGACTTTGCGCGTTGCGTGCCAGGCCACGACACCGACGATGGCCAGCATCAACCACCACGGCGCGGCGCGCAGCAGGCCTTCAAGATTGACGATGGCCCACAGCAGGGTGTCGGAGATATGGCGGAACACATCGCCGTAGTTGGTGACCAGCGCATCGACCCAACCGTTGACCCAGTCGGCGATGGAAAAGGTAAAGCTTTCGGGAAACATAAGCGGCTCTCAATCAGGAAACTCAATCAAGCGATGGCGGCGAACACCCCGGCCAGCCTCTCGGTTGGCCGGGAGGAATTCCACCTACAGCGCCGCGTCGATTTTCTTGGCAGCGTCTTCACTCACCCACGCATGCCAGACCTCAGGATGTTCCTTGAGGAAGATTTTCGCCAGTTTCGGCGACTCGATACGTTCCTTCGCCATGCGGCCCAGGTTCTGGTTCAGCAAGTCGATCGGCAGGTTGACCTTTTCCAGCACGGCCACCAGCTCCGGCGCTTGTTCGTGGAAGGTCTTGGACAGACCGACCTTGATGGTCACGGTCTTGTCGACGCCCGGTTTCTCTTCCAGTTTCACTGCGTCGATCTGGCCCATCAGCGGGGTTGGCGACCAGTAGTAGAACAGGATCGGCTCGCCACGCTTGTAGCTCGACAGCACCGCCGCATCCAGGGCTGGACCGGTGCCCGGGCGGAAGTTGGTGTAGCTGCTTTCCAGGCCATAGCTTTTCAGCATTTCGCTGTTGTCCAGCTCGCAGGTCCAGCCGGCCGGGCAGTTGTAGAAACGCCCCTTTGAAGGCTCTTCGGCGTCCTTGAAGACAGCGGCGTATTTGCCCAGGTCGGCGATGTTTTTCAGGTCCGGCGCCTTGGCTTCCAGCTTGCGCTTGGCGTCGCCTTCGATCACGTAGCGCGGCACGTACCAGCCTTCGATCGCGCCCACCACCGGGGCGCCGACGCCGACCACCTTGCCGGCCTTCTCGGCCTTGTTCCAGACCTCGCTGCGGCCGACCCATTCTTCGGCGAAGATCTGGATGTCGTTGCTGCTCAGGGCGTTTTCCATGGTGATGGAGTTGCCCGGCAGGCTGTCAGTCTTGCAGTCGTAACCTTTTTCCAGCACCACTTGCATAACGTCGGTCAGCAGCATGCCGCTTTCCCAGTTCAGGCCGGCGAATTTCACCGGTTTGCCGGACTCGCACCAGCCGGCGGCCTGAGTCGCGCCGGCGCTGGCCAGCAGGCCCATGGAAAGCAAAGTGGTCAGCAGGGTCTTGTTCGATTTCATTGTTGTGACGCTCCTAATCATGAATTGGCTTACGGCAGTCAAGAGGCATCCAGCCCTGTCCACGTCCAGATCAGGCCTGCGCCGCAGCGCGACCGGCCCCGCTTGTTTTAGGTTGTACAACGCTGTGCTGCTCGACGGGCAGAATCAGTCGGTCGGGTACGGTGCCGTGCCATTTTTTCGCGCAGACGTAGTACAGCGCTGCGGGCAGCACGAGACCGATGATCCAGGAAATATCCACATCCCCCAGAGCCGCTACCAATGGACCGGTATAGAACTTGGTGGAAATGAACGGCAGCTGCACCAGCACCCCGAACACATAAATGCTGATACCGAGGAGGTTCCAGCGGCCGTAGCGACCGTTCGGATCCGCCAGCGCCGGTACGTCGTAGCGCTCGCGGGTGATGCAGTAGTAGTCCACCAGGTTGATCGCGCTCCAGGGCGTGAAGAACGCCAGCAGGAACAGGATGAAAGACTTGAACGCACCGAGGAACGAGTGCTGGCCGAGCAGCGCGATCAGGGTCGCCGCGCCGACGATCACCAGCACGAACCCCAGACGCTGCATCCGGGTGACCGTCACGTGGCCTCGGAAGCCGCTGATGATGGTCGCGATGCACATGAAGCTGCCATAGGAGTTCAGGGTCGAGATGGTGACCTTGCCGAACGCGATGCTGAAATACAGTAGCGCGGCGGTGGCACCGGTCCCGCCCAGACCGACGATGTAGGCGACTTCATGACCGGCGAATTGCCCGTTGGCCGAAGCGGCCGCGAACACACCGAGAATCATCGCCACCTGCGCACCGATCACCGAACCGGCACCGGCGGCGAAAAAGGTTTTCACCGAAGACACCTTGCTCGGCAGGTAGCGCGAGTAGTCCGCCACGTATGGGCCGAAAGCGATCTGCCAGGAGGCCGCGAGCGACACCGCCAGCAGGAAACTGCTCCAGCTGAAGTGGCGGATTTGCAGAAGAGCACCGACGTCCACCTGACTCATCAAACGGCTGAACAGGTACACGAAAGCAATCACGCCAATGGCACTGGCGATACGGCCGATCCAATGGATCACCCGATAACCGAGCACCGTGACCGCGACGATGACGCTGGCGAACAGCAGGATGCCGACAGTGTCGCTGACCCCGAACAACTGGCCCAGCGCCTGACCGGACAGCACGGTTCCGGTGGCGGTGAAACCGAGGTACATCAGGCACACCAGCACGATCGGAATCGCCGCGCCGTAAACGCCGAACTGCACCCGGCTGGAAATCATCTGCGGCAGGCCAAGCTTCGGCCCTTGCGCCGCATGCAGCGCCATCACCCCGCCACCCAGCAGTTGCCCGATCAGCAGACCGATCAACGACCAGAACACATCGCCGCCCAGCACCACGGCCAGGGCCCCGGTGACAATCGCGGTGATTTGCAGGTTGGCCCCCATCCACAGGGTGAACTGACTGAACAGACGACCGTGTCTTTCCGCTTCCGGGATGTAGTCGATCGAACGCCTTTCGATCAACGGTTTACTGCCTGCACGATCGGTGTTGCCCGCCATGATTCAACCTCTGTGGATTGTTCTGGTTAGTGTTGTGGCCCTGTGGGAGCGAGGGTGCCCGCTCCCGCCGATATTCACTTGCCGGTAATCATCGGCAGGTTCAGGCCCTGCTCCTTCGCGCAGTCGATGGCGATCTGGTAACCGGCATCGGCGTGACGCATGACGCCGGTGCCCGGGTCGTTGTGCAGCACGCGAGCGATACGCTCGGCCGCTTCGTCAGTACCGTCACAGACAATCACCATGCCCGAGTGCTGGGAAAAGCCCATGCCGACGCCACCACCGTGGTGCAGGGACACCCAGGTCGCACCGCTCGCGGTGTTCAGCAGCGCGTTGAGCAGCGGCCAGTCGGAGACGGCATCGGAGCCGTCCTGCATCGATTCGGTTTCACGGTTCGGACTGGAGACCGAGCCGGAGTCGAGGTGGTCGCGACCGATCACGATCGGGGCCGACAGCTCGCCGCTGCGCACCATTTCGTTGAACGCCAGACCGAGCTTGGCGCGCAGGCCCAGGCCGACCCAGCAGATACGCGCCGGCAGACCCTGGAAGCTGATGCGCTCGCGCGCCATGTCCAGCCAGTTGTGCAGGTGGGCGTCGTCCGGGATCAGTTCTTTGACTTTAGCGTCGGTCTTGTAGATGTCTTGCGGATCACCCGACAGCGCCGCCCAGCGGAACGGGCCGATGCCACGGCAGAACAGCGGACGAATGTAGGCCGGTACGAAGCCAGGGAAATCGAATGCGTTTTCGACGCCTTCTTCCTGAGCCATCTGACGGATGTTGTTGCCGTAGTCGAACGTCGGCACGCCCATCTTCTGGAAGTCGAGCATGGCTTTGACGTGCACCGCCATCGATTGCTTGGCGGCCTTGACCACAGCGGCTGGCTCGGTCTTGGCGCGGGCGCGGTATTCGTCCCAGGTCCAGCCGGCCGGCAGATAACCGTTGAGCGGGTCGTGGGCGCTGGTCTGGTCGGTGACCATGTCCGGACGCACGCCGCGCTTGACCAGTTCCGGCAGGATTTCAGCGGCGTTGCCGCACAGGGCGATGGAAACAGCCTTGCCTTCGGAGGTGTATTTGGCGATGCGGGCCAGCGCGTCGTCGAGGTCTGTGGCCTGCTCGTCGACGTAGCGGGTCTTGAGGCGGAAATCGATGCTGATCTGCTGGCATTCGATGTTCAGCGAGCAGGCACCGGCGAGGGTCGCGGCCAGTGGCTGGGCCCCACCCATGCCGCCGAGGCCGGCGGTCAGTACCCACTTGCCGGTGAGGTTGTCGTTGTAGTGCTGGCGGCCGGCTTCAACGAAGGTTTCGTAGGTGCCCTGGACGATGCCCTGGCTGCCGATGTAGATCCAGCTGCCGGCGGTCATCTGGCCGTACATGGCCAGGCCTTTGGCGTCGAGTTCGTTGAAGTGCTCCCAAGTCGCCCAGTGCGGCACCAGGTTGGAGTTGGCGATCAGCACGCGCGGGGCGTTGCTGTGAGTCTTGAACACACCGACCGGCTTGCCCGATTGCACCAGCAGGGTTTCGTCTTCGTTGAGGTGGGTCAGGCTCTCGACGATCTTGTCGTAGCACTCCCAGTTACGCGCAGCGCGGCCGATGCCACCGTAGACCACCAGCTCTTTCGGGTTCTCGGCGACTTCCGGGTCGAGGTTGTTCATCAGCATGCGCAGCGGCGCTTCGGTCAGCCAGCTCTTGGCGGTCAGCTTGTTGCCGCGGGCGGCGCGGATCTCAACATTACGAAACTTAGTAGGCTTATTGTCAGTCACGAAAAAGACTCCTCAGCGATCAATTCAAACCAACCCTGGCAGTGGGCAAGCAGCCTGTGCGCCTCAGTGCGCGACAAGCGAATCAGTGGACGCTGCGGAGAGTCTCGATTGACTCATACGCATACGTCTTTACTTGTACATACAAGCATATGCAATCAAGCGGCCAACTTGTTGGAGGGCTGTTCAACAAAAATCCCGGACAGGTCTGCAGAGCGCCTGAATCAAGGGTTCTGGCGTTCATGAAATTTTTCGTGGGGTGAATTGAGGGCGGCGCGAGGTTGTTACGAAAGCGTGGTTTTGCGCCACGCTGGGGCGTTCGGTAACAAGTTGGTGCGCATTTCGGGAACGTCGGGACGAAAAAAAACCGCTGCTTTCAAAGCAGCGGTCTTTCACAGTTTGATCGTTCCCACGCTCTGCGCGGGAATGCCGCCATGGACGCTCCGCGTCCGCTTTGTGACGCAGAGCATGGGAACGATCCGTGGGAGAGAATCAGCGCATGGACAGTTCGATCACGCAGCAGCCGGCCGTGACGGCAATCTCGGTCAGCCCGGTGTTACCGTCCAGTTGCAGACAGTCATGGCGACCCAGTTGCGATGCACTGTCACCGACCGTGACCTCCAGCAGTTCACTGACACTGAACACCAGCACGGTGCTCGCCGAACTGAAAAACCGCTGCTCGCCCTCCAGCCATTGCAGCCGTGCGCGGTAACGCTGGGGCGCATAGATCAGGTTGAAGTCGCGGATCGCGCCGCCAAGCAAGGTGCAGGAGACCTGGCTTTCGCCGCTGAAGGCAAACGGGTCGAGGGGTAACAATGGCCGAGTATCGTCGCCGTCCACACACAGGGTCATGCCGTCGCCCTGCAACACCGTGATCACCCGCTGGTAACCGGCGAAAGTCGAGAAACCACCGGATTCGGCGATGTCGGCAATCGACAGGCGCCAACCAAAACCGTCGAGGCCGGCACCGGCGTCACGGGTGATTTCCTCGGTGCTGCCGCCGCCGTTTTTCCACGGCATGCGCGGGTAGCCTTCGGCGCGTAAAACCTTCAAACCATTCATTTATGAAAACGCCCTTCCAGACGATGACGAGAACCGGGGTGAATCAGGCGCGCCGCCGTCACCGGCTGACGACCCGACCAGGTACGACGGCGGATCAACAGGCACGGCTCGCCCTTTTCGATCTGCAGCAGTTTGCATTCGGACGCTTCGGCGAGGATCGCTTCGACCACGTGCTCGCCTTCGGTCAGCGGCGCGACCTGGTTCAGATAGGCGTAAGGCGTTTGCAGGGTGAAGTCTTGCTTGAGGTAGTCAGGGGCGACCAGCGCGTTGACGAAGCGGTCTTCGATTTGCACCGGAATGTCGTTTTCGTAATGCACGATCAGCGAGTGAAACACCTTCTGCCCTTCGCGCATGTCCAGCGCCAGCGCGCGCTCGGAACCGGCGGCCTCTTCTTCCAGAGTGATGACCTGACAGGTGTGGCGATGGCCACGGGAGGCGATTTCGTCGGCGATGTTGTGCACTTCGAACAGCGCGGACTGGCTCTTCGGTTCGGCGACAAACGTGCCGACGCCTTGCATACGCACCAGCAGACCGTCGGCGGTCATTTCCCGCAGTGCGCGGTTGATGGTCATGCGGCTGAAGCCCAACTGGCTGACCAGCTCGCTTTCCGACGGCACGCGGTAATGTGGCGGCCAGTTACCGCTGTCGATCTGCTGGGTGATCATCTGTTTGACGCGGGCGTACAAGGGCGCCGGACTGTCGCCCATGTTCGCGGCCAACGGGGAGACTGGAGGCGGAGTCGGCACGGTGGATCCCTGTTCATTGGTGAAAGTGGCTAGCTTGCCGGAGTTTACCGGGCAGGCAAACGTCTGTATATGTATATACAAATAACACACGATGGGGTACTGAACCATGTCCGCCTTCTTCGCCGAACGCGCGCTGCTGCCTAACGGATGGGCCAACCATGTACGTCTCGAGGTCAGCGCCGATGGCGTGCTGACCCGAATCCAGGCCGATTCCACCGCAGATGGCGCCGAACGGCTGAGCGGTCCGCTGCTGCCGGGGATGCCCAATCTGCACTCCCACGCGTTCCAGCGAGCGATGGCAGGACTGGCGGAAGTGGCCGGCAATCCCAACGACAGTTTCTGGACCTGGCGCGATCTGATGTACCGGCTCGTCGGAAAAATCAGCCCGGACCAGCTCGGTGTGATCGCCCGTCAGCTGTACATCGAAATGCTCAAGTCCGGTTATACCTCGGTCGCCGAATTCCATTACGTCCACCACGACAACAACGGCCAGCCTTACGCCGACCCGGCCGAACTGGCATTGCGCATCAGCCAGGCGGCCAGCTCGGCCGGTATCGGTTTGACCTTGCTGCCGGTGCTCTACAGCCACAGTGGTTTCGGCGGCCAGACGCCGAACGAAGGTCAGCGCCGCTTCATCAACAGCACCGAAAATTACCTGAAGCTGCAATCGCGTCTGCAGCCGCTGCTGGCGCAGCAACAGGCCCAGTCGCTGGGCCTGTGCTTCCACTCGTTGCGCGCGGTCACGCCGCAGCAGATCAGCGAAGTGCTGGCGGCCAGCGACAAGCAATGCCCGGTACACATCCACATCGCCGAGCAACAGAAGGAAGTCGATGACTGCCTGAGCTGGAGCGGTCGCCGTCCACTGCAATGGCTGTACGAGAACACCGAAGTCGATCAGCGCTGGTGCCTGGTGCACGCGACCCACGCCAATCCGGAAGAAGTCACGCTGATGGCCAAGAGTCGCGCCATCGCCGGCCTGTGCCTGACCACCGAGGCCAACCTCGGCGACGGGATTTTCCCGGCGGTGGATTTTCT
The DNA here is from genome assembly GCF_046487845.1 of Pseudomonas sp. PHC1. Lineage (NCBI taxonomy): Bacteria > Pseudomonadati > Pseudomonadota > Gammaproteobacteria > Pseudomonadales > Pseudomonadaceae > Pseudomonas > Pseudomonas sp. PHC1. The sequence goes on along the minus strand of NZ_JBJXHJ010000003.1, from coordinate 56,545 downwards.
CGCCCAGGGCGGGCGCATGGGTATCGGCTCCGACAGCCATGTGTCGTTGAGCGTGGTGGAAGAACTGCGTTGGCTGGAATACGGCCAGCGCCTGCGCGATCAGCGACGCAACCGCTTGTATGGCGCGGATCAGCCAATGGTTGGGCGCACGTTGTATGACGCGGCGCTGGACGGTGGCGCTCAGGCGTTGGGCCAGCCGATCGGTGCGCTGGAGGTCGGCAAACGTGCCGACTGGATTGTGCTCGATGGCAGCGATCCGTATCTGGCCACCGCCAGTGGTGACGGGATCCTGAACCGCTGGCTGTTTGCCGGCGGTGACCGTCAGGTGCGCGACGTGCTGGTCAACGGTCAGTGGGTTGTTCGAGAGGGGCGACATGCCGGGGAGGAGGACAGCAATCGCGCCTTCACCCAGGTTCTGCGAGACCTTTTGGGCTGACATAAAAAAACCTGTGGAGGGCAACCTCCACAGGTTTTTTGTTGCGCGTCAGTTGGACGTCTTGGCCATCTGCTGATCCGACGCCCGCCAGATCAGGCGCGTGGTGTCGTAACCCTGCTGACGTGCCTTGCTCAGCAGTTCCTCACGCACCACACCGTTGACGGTCGGCGTGCGGGACAACAGCCACAGGTAGCGACGACTCGGGTCACCCACGAGGGCAGTCTTGTAGTCATCGCTGACATACAGCACCCAGTACTGCCCCTTCGCCACACCCGGAATCAGGCGCGAGAACCAGGTATCGAACTCGACCCACAGCTTGTCAGTCTTGCCCGGCACTTGGGGATAGGCCGTGCCTTTGGCCTCTTCCCACTGCCAGTCTGCCGTCAGGCAGCGGTTGTACACCGCGATATTGCCGTCGGGTTTGAGCGAGTAACGGGCTTCGGATTGCGCGCAATTGCGCTGGAAATACATCGGCAGACGCGCCAGTTCGTACCAGGTGCCCTGGTAACGCTTGAGATTGACACTGTTGACCGTCTTCGGCGCCAGCGGATCTTCACCGGACGTGGCGCAGCCGGCCAATACCAGGCCGGCCAAAAGGACAAGCAATAACCGCTTCATTGTTTTTCTCCCGTGGGCGCGTGGCCCCGGTTTACTTCAGGCCTTGGCCGGAAAACATCAGCACTTTGTCACCGGCGTACTGCACGCTGATAAAGCTGTTCTTGTCGCCCCAGGTGCAACTGGACATGCCGAGCGCGCCCGAGCAATCGGTGGGCTTGCCGAGCAGCGTCTCGACCTCGGCCTTGGCCATGCCGGCCGAGAGCTTCGAATAGTTTTCCTGATTGACCTTGCTGCATGCGGCCAACAGCACGCAAAACGACAGAAGGGCGATAGATCGCAGCGACATGGGGTAACTCCTGGAACGGAAGGGGGGTGGCATGGTGCCAACCAGAAGCTTAGAAGAGAAAACCCCTGTCTGGTTCCCTGCGACACTGGCTATTTATTCGCCCGCTCGTCCGGCTTTTGTCGGCAAAATCAGACAGTTCATCGGGCTGTTGCGCATTTCGTCGCCTTTCGCCAAAACCGCCTAATCTTTGGCGCGCCGTGGTCGAAATAACAGCAGCGCAAAGCCCCGGACTGTGGCAAATTGCCGCCCTTTCTTGACCAGCCCCTTCGCGGTAGCTCCCTTAATGACCAGAAACATGAAATTCAGCCACAAGATCTTGTTGGCTGCCGCCCTTGTGGTGGCCGTTGCGTTCGCCTGTTTCATTTTGTTCAACGACTATCGCCAGCGCGAAGCCCTGCAGAGCAGCACCGAAGCGTCGATGCAGGAACTGGGCAGCCTGACCACCAGCAACATCCAGACCTGGCTGGAAAGCCGCATCCAGTTGCTGCAATCGATGGCGCAGCAAGTTGTCGCCGACGGCAACGCCCCGGCCAGCCTGAAACGCATCATCGACCTGCCCGCCTACACCGGCAACTTCCAGCTCAGCTACTTTGGCGGCGCCGACGGCGTGATGTTCTCGGTCCCGGCCGGCAACCGTGCGCCGGATTACGACCCGCGCGCCCGAGGCTGGTACAAGGCAGCCAACACAGCACAACAGACCATCGTCACCGAACCGTACATCGCAGCTTCCTCGGGCAAACTGGTGATCACGGTCGCCACCCCGGTGCAGCGCCAGGGCCAGATGATCGGTGTGGCCGGTGCCGACATCGACCTGTCCAGTATCAGCGCGATCATCAACTCGCTGAACTTCGGCGGCCACGGCCATGCGTTCATCGTCGGCGCCGACGGCAAGATCCTGATCCACCCGGACAGCAAACTGGTGCTCAAGACCCTGGCCGAGGCCTATCCCAACGGTGCACCGAAAGTCAGCCCGGGCCTGAAAGAGGTCGAGTTCGACGGCAAGACCCAGCTAATCTCCTTCACCCGCGTCAACGGCGTGCCGTCGGCCGACTGGTACGTGGCGCTGGTGCTGGACAAGGACACCGCGTTCTCGATGCTCAGCGAATTCCGTACCTCGGCGCTGATCGCCATGGTCATTGCCGTGGTGATCATCATCGCCCTGCTCGGCATGCTGATCCGCGTGCTGATGCAGCCGCTGCTGACCATGGGCCGCGCCATGCATGACATCGCCGAAGGCGAAGGTGACCTGACCAAACGCCTGACCATCCACGGCCACGATGAATTCGGTGCGCTGGGGCTGTCGTTCAACCGTTTCGTCGAGCGTATCCACACCTCGATCCGCGAAGTGTCGTCGGCCACCGGGCAAGTCAATGAAGTCGCGCTGCGCGTGGTCGCTGCATCGAACTCGTCGATGTTCAACTCCGACCAGCAGGCCTCGCGCACCAACAGCGTGGCCGCCGCGATCAACCAGCTCGGCGCCGCCGCCCAGGAAATTGCCCAGAACGCCGCCCTCGCCTCGCAACATTCCAGCGATGCGCGCAGCCTGGCCGAAGACGGCCAGCAGGTGGTGGATAAAACCATCCATGCGATGCAGCAACTGTCGGCAAAGATCAGCGACTCCTGCGGCAATATCGAAACCCTGAACAGCAACACCGTGAACATCGGGCAGATTCTGGAAGTGATCACCAGCATCTCCCAACAGACCAACCTGCTGGCGCTCAACGCGGCCATTGAAGCGGCTCGTGCCGGTGAGGCCGGTCGCGGTTTCGCCGTGGTCGCCGACGAAGTCCGCAACCTGGCGCACCGCACCCAGGATTCGGCGCAGCAAGTGCAGAAGATGATTGAAGAGCTGCAGGTCGGCGCGCGTCAGGCGGTCGGCATCATGACCGAAAGCCAGCGTGAGAGCGAAAGCAGCGTCGGCATCGCCAACCTGGCCGGCGAACGCCTGGGCAGCGTGACCCAGCGCATCGGCGAGATCGACGGCATGAACCAGTCGGTGGCGACGGCAACGGAAGAGCAGACGGCGGTGGTCGAGTCGATCAACGTTGATATCAACGAGATCAACACGCTGAATCAGGAAGGTGTGGAAAACTTGCAGGCGACGTTGCGCGCTTGTGCGGATCTGGAGCAGCAGGCGGCGCGGTTGAAGCAGTTGGTGGGCAGCTTCAGGATCTAAGATCAAGATCAAGAGCTACCCCCTCATCGGAACGCCGCCCGCCCATCCCTCTCCCCCAGGGGGGCGAGGGGGAAAGGGAGCAGATCTTCAAGCTTTTCAAACCTGAGTTCGACTGGATAGTTCAGGTCGATGTATATCGAAAGAACAACGCGGTCAGTCCCCTCTCCCTCCGGGAGAGGGTTAGGGTGAGGGCCGGTTTTAGAGGCTGCCGAAAATCGCCCTAAAACCGCGACCCCGGCTCTTTCAAAAACTCCAGCTCCTCAACCGTAGACTCCCGCCCCAACACCGCATTGCGATGCGGAAACCGTCCAAACCGCGCAATCACCTTCTGATGCCGCTCGGCATAATCCAGGTTGTCGGCAAACACCCCGCGCTCCGCCTCCGGCTGCTCAGCCACCAGATCAATGAATCGCGAGACGGCTTCATTCTGCACTGCGAGGTTTTCGCAATGTTCGAAGACGAGGTAGATGAAGAGTCGCTGGATCGGTTTCAACTGCCGATCGAAGTCTGCAGCAATTCCCTGAGCAACCAGTTTCTGCGCCCGTAGATCGCCGGAAAAAGCCTTGGGTGTGTCGCGAAAGATCATTCGCGGAAGTTGGTCGAGCAACAGCACGACCGCCAGCCAACCTTCGGGACATTGCGTCCACTCGGTCAATTCGCCAGCGAGGGCCTGATCGAACAAGACCCCGAAACGCTCACGCGCTTCGAGGTCCTGGCTGTCTTTCTTGCCAAACCACAACTTGCCCTGTTGCGCCGAAACTTCAGTGGCTGATTCGGCATGACCGAACCACCAATCGAGCAACGGCTGCCAGGGCGCGGTCATGGGTTATTCCTTGTGGTAAGCCGTGGCGCGGGCGACTTCTTCTTTCGAGCCGAGGAACACCGCGACGCGCTGGTGCAGGCCTTCAGGCTTGATGTCGAGGATGCGCTGGTGGCCGTCGGTGGAAGCGCCGCCTGCCTGTTCCACCAGGAACGACATCGGGTTGGCTTCGTACATCAGGCGCAGTTTGCCTGGCTTGGACGGCTCGCGGCTGTCACGCGGGTACATGAACAGACCACCGCGGGTCAGGATGCGGTGCACGTCGGCAACCATCGCCGCGACCCAGCGCATGTTGTAGTTCTTTTTCAGCGGACCTTCTTCACCGGCCAGCAATTCCGAAACGTAGCGCTGTACCGGAGCTTCCCAGTGACGCTGGTTGGACATGTTGATGGCGAATTCCTGGGTGGTTTCAGGAATGGTGATGTCTTCGTGGGTCAGCACGAAGCTGCCCATTTCGCGGTCCAGGGTGAAGCCTTTGACGCCGTGGCCCAGGGTCAGCACCAGCATGGTCTGCGGGCCGTAGATGGCGTAACCGGCAGCCACCTGCTGGGTACCCGGCTGCAGGAAGGCCTTTTCATCCAGGGCTTCGTTCTGGCTCAGGTATTCGTTCGGGCAACGCAGCACGGAGAAGATGGTGCCGACCGGGGCATTGATGTCGATGTTCGACGAACCGTCCAGCGGGTCGAATACCAGCAGGTAGGCGCCTTTCGGGTATTTGCCCGGAATCTGGTAGGCGTTGTCCATTTCTTCGGACGCCATGCCGGCCAGGTGACCGCCCCACTCGTTGGCTTCGAGCAGGATTTCGTTCGACAGCACGTCGAGCTTCTTCTGCACTTCGCCCTGTACGTTTTCCGTGCCCATGCTGCCCAGAACGCCACCCAGGGCGCCTTTGGACACGGCGTGGCTGATCTCCTTGCAGGCACGCGCCACCACTTCGATCAGGAAACGCAGATCGGCAGGAGTGTTGTTGCTGCGGGTCTGCTCAATCAAATAGCGACTCAGGGTAACGCGGGACATGGACGGCTCCGGTGGAATGGGGGGCTAAAAACCCGCGCAGTTTACAGGGAGTCTGAAACCGTAGCGAGCAATGACGCCCGGTAACGTGCGTCGGGGGCAATTCCTGCTATCAGACGTGATCGAACCGAGAGAGTTCAGGCACCGGATCCAGCGTAGTTGGAAACCCGACGGGTGTGGAGGTTACACCCGTCATATTCAGGATTTGGCCGACGGCTTGCGCAGCAGACTGATGGCCATCACCGCCAGAAACAGCACACTGAGCAGCAACACCGCCCACAGGCCGAACGTCTTCCAGTGGGTGTCGGTGGTCGCAGCCGTGGTGGCCGTCGAGGTCTGAGTCACCAGCGCTTCACCCTGCACCGTGGCCTTGCCCAGCGTCGCCAGTTTCTCCGGTTTGAAATCGGGGATCAGCGTGGTCAGCGGCAGGTTCGCCGTCTTCACGGTCGGATTGCCCAGCGCCAGGCTGTAAGGCCCGTCGCCGCGTGCAAGGAAGATCACCTGAGTGGCGCGCACCGCGTATTTCACGCTCGGCGCCTGCTCGCCGAGACCGCCGCCGCGTTCGTCGACCGTGAGTTTCAACTGCTGCACGGTCTGGCCGTAGAGCTGCAATTCGTTCTGCACCACGTCCTGGCCATTCTGGGTCAGGCGATAGAGCAAGCCGCTGCTCAGCGGTTGCCACGGCAGGCTGCTGTCGCGACGCCCCGACAGTGTCACCGGTGCCAGGCTGTTGGCCTGCTTCAGTTCGACCTGCACGCGCTCGATGTTCAGCCCCATCGGCAACTGCCAGGTGTACTCCCCGGCCTTGCCGCTGCTGCCGCCCAGTGCCGGCGACCAGACCAGTGGCAGCGGCAGGTTGCGCGGGTCGCTGCTTTTCAATTGCGCCGACGTCAGGACCGGCGCCGAGGCCGGCGAATCCCACAGTAGACGCAAATACCGCGCCGACTGCCCCGGCAGCGCCACTTCATGCTGCTCGACCCGTTCGTCGGCAAAGGTCAGGCGCGCGACCTGGCCTTCGCCCCAGGTTTGCCAGTGCTGCAGGTCGTCGCTGGCCTCGATGCTGAAACGCTGGAAGCCGTCGCGCTCGCTGGTCCAGTCGAGGATCAGTTGCTGCAACGGCGCCTTGATCGCACTGGCGTCGAGCAGCCAGCCACGCAGCACTTCCTCGCCCGCTTCAAGCTGACTGGACGGCTGCACCTCCACCAGCGTGCCCGTAGTGGTGGATTGCACGCGCACGCTTGGCGCGCGTTCGGTGGCATCCGCCGAGTTGTACAGCGGGAACCACTTCACCTCATGCAACTGGCCATCGTCGCGGGTCTGCGCCGACTCCCGGGCCAGCGCATAGGCCTGCGGCTCTCCGGCGGCGTTGAACACCCGCAGGTCGCTCAGATCAGTCTGACGCGCCTGCAACTGCACGCTCAGCGGCAGTTCGAGGCGATACCACGGGCCAGAACCGCTGACCGACAACGGCACTTGCGCGGCGAAGTCCGCCGGTTTTTCCTGGGCGCCGGCCATCATGGCTACCCCCAGCAACAACCACCCGAGATTAAGCTTGCGACTCAAGACGACACTCCTTCGGTTTCCGGGGTCGGTTTGTCCGCCGCCGGTGCAACTTCGGCGCGTTTGGGCGGCAGCGGCGCAAAGTAGCCCACCACCAGCAGCAACACGCCGACGCCGATGAACGAGACGATCCGGGCCAGTCCGCCACGGTTGCTCAATTCGACAAAAATCAGTTTGGCCACCACCAGCGCAATCAGCGCCGCACCGATCAGCCACACTTCGCGGCGATGGCGCAGGTGCCCGCCGATCATCAGCGCGAGCGCCATCAGCGTCCAGACGATGGACAAACCGGCCTGCACCAGCATCGAGTCGAGCAGCAGATCCAGCTCGAACGGAATGCCGGCCCAATGGTGCGCGGCGCGAGTGACCAGCGCAGTGCAGAACGCGAACAGCGAAACGCCGGCAATCAGTTGCGTCGCGTATGCCGCGTAATCCTGGCGGATCGACAGCTCGGCAACGGCACTGCGCGACCAGACGTAAACCCCGAACAGCGCAAACAGCAGACCCAATTCCAGCGGGTTGAGCAGCGGCACGTAAGGCAGCGGCTCGGCGTTGCCATCGCTGATGCCATTGGCCAGCCAGAACCAGACCAGCATCAGCACCGCCAGCGGCGCCGCCGCGTACAGGCGATATTCGCGAGGGAACGCCGCCACCGGCCATGGCCACTGATGCGGTGCAGCCATCAGCAACAGATACACGCTCGGCAGAATCGCCCAACCCAGCCAGCGCCAGGCATTGTATTGCTCGGACAACAGCAGCAGGCCGTAGCGCAACTCCAGCGCCAGCACGCCGATCAGCAGCCAGCAACCGAGCACATGCGCCGTACTCAGGGCCCGCGCCGGCAGCATCGGTGCCAGACGTCGCAGGCTGATGAAATGCACGACGAACACCGCCGCCCACGCCAGCCAGCCGAAGTCCGCCGCCGGGTGAAAACGCGAATGCCACGCGGCCAGCAACACCAGCCCGGCCGCCGGAATCAGCAAGGTGCAAAGCAGACCGAGCGACAGCCATTTCAGACGCAAGGCCAACAGCGTCCACAACGCGACGCTCAGCGCAGCGACCAGCAGCAACAGTGGCGCCTGCAGATTCAACGGCGCAAACCGCAGCACTTCGCTGACCCACGCCAGCGCCCACCAACCGGCGCCCCACACCAGCAATACTTCCGACAGTCGCTGCAGACTCAGCACCTCGAACGCCGAGGCGTGATTACCCAATTGCAGGCGCCACGCCCCGATCATTGCCGCCAGGCCCAGCACCAGCGGCGTCCAGAATCCGCCATGGGCCAGCGGTCGCAGCCCCTCGCTGGACAACGGCCCGAGCAACTCGGGGCCGGCCAGCAGAAACGCCGCGCCGCCGATCAACTGCAACAACAATCCGAACACAAAACTCACGCGCTGCTTGAGGTACAGACTGAGCCAGATGATCAGCAAGCCACTGGCCGCCCACACTGCGCTTGCGGTCTGCCACGGCAGCACGAACAGCACCGCCAGATTGATCAGCACCAGCCCCGCCAGCAGCACCACCGACAAACCGCGCAGCAGCCGCACATCGCTGCGCACCATCTCGTCACGCGCCGCCAGCAACATGCCGGCGATCAGCGCCAGACCGATCAGCGAAGCGCTGAGCAAACCGCTCCAGCCCGCGCTGAACACGGCCGCCGAGCCCTCACCCGCCCCTTGCAGGCGCAACAGGAACAACGCCCCGCCGAGCAACTGCACGGCAAACGCGGTGAACAGGAACGTGCGCGATTGCAGGCGCAAGCCAACAAACAACGTCGCCAGCCCGGCCAATGCCCAACTGATCGCCGTGCCCTGGGTGAAGAAGAACAGCGGCGCCAGCAGATACAGGAAGGTCAGCCCCAGACACGCCAGCGCCGGCAGCCCCTGACGCTCCCACGGCGAAACCTGCTCCGGCAACGCCTTGCGCAATTGATAGAAGCTGAACAGCAACGCCGCGCCCAGCATCAGCGCGCCCAGCGGCGCAGCGTCGAGCAGGCTGCTTTCGCCAACACGCAACTGACTGAAAAACGCCAGCGCCGAACCCAGTTGCAGCAGCAACGCGAAGGCCCGGGCCAACGGCCGGTGCTGACGCAAGCCGAGCCAGAAAATTCCCGCGCCCTCCACCGCCCACGCGGCGGACGTCCAGCGCGCATCCAGCCCCAGCGGAATCGCCAGGCTGGCGAAAATCACCCCGAGCGCCAGGCAAGTCTCGCCCAGTAACATCGCCCGGCCACCCATCAACACTTTGGCCAGGGCCATATAAATCATGCCCAGCGCCAGCGCACTGAACGCAGCCGCGAATTCCAGATGCTGCACCAACGCGAATTGCAGGCCGAAACCCACCAGCGGCGGACCGAACAGCATCGTCCCATCGACGTAGTCACCCTTGCGCGCCGACCAGTGCAGCAGCGCCTCGCGATCGCTCTCCTCTGGGGCGTCCGGCATGTCCAGCAATTTGCGCCGGGCGAACAGCAGGCCGATGGCCAGGTACATCAGGAAGAACAGAATCAGGAACGGTTCGGTGCTCCACAGCAGTTCCGGCGTGTACGAACGCAGGCCCCAGGCAAAACCGATACCGAAGGTGCCGACGAAACCGATCAGGTTGAGCAGGCGCCAGGCCTTGAACCAGGCGATGGCCAGAATGCCGGCGTTGAGCAAAGCGAAATAACTGAACAGCGCGACATGGTTACCGGCGCCGGTCGAGGTCAGGATCGGCGCGGCGAACCCGCCCAGCGCGGCGACGCAGGCCAGGGCGAGGGAATCCTGGGTAATGGCCAGAATGGCCGAAAACACCGTCACCGCCACCAGCAAGCCCAGCGCGGCAGACGGATCGAGTAGCGGATGCAGACGCATCGCCGCAAACACCGTCAGGTACAGCACCGCGATCCCGGTGCCTTGGAGCATCAAGGCGTAGCTGTTGTTGCGATGGCGCAACCACCAGCCCAGCGCCAGCAAGCCCAGCGCTGCCGCCGCGACCCCGGCGTAACGCAACTCGATCGGCACCACCATGCCTTCGGTGGCGTAGCGCAGCAGGAACGCCAGACCGAAAAACAACAGCACCACGCCGACCCGCAGCACGGTGTTGCCACCGAACAGCCAGTTGCGCGCAGCGCTGATGCCGCGCTCGATGAAGTTCGGGCCACGGGGTTCGGCGGGTTGTCGGGGTTCAGGCGTAACGGCGTCCAGACGCCAGGCATCGACCGGCAGCGGCTGGCTGGATTCGCTGGCGGCGACGGCAACAGGTTCGAGTTCGGGCGGCAGTTCCCAGACCAGCTCGGGTTCTGCGGAAGAGGGTTGTTCAACTACCATGGCGGGTTCAACGACCGTTACGCTGGCCGGCGCGACGCTCGGCGGCGCTGGTGAATGCGCCGGAGCGCCTTCCAGCAGGAACAGGCGCTGCTCGACACCCTGCAACGCGATCTTCACGTGATCCAGCTGACGCTGTTGCTCGGCGGCCTGTGAACCGAGCCGGGCAATGCGCATCGCCTGGCCGGTGGCGAGCCCGAGCAAGGCACCCAACAGCGCATCGCTGAACGACTCGTCGAGCAGCCAGCCGAGCAGCAGCCCGATCAACATGAACATCCATTGCATGGTCGATATCCCTGAGCAACCCCGTGGCGGGGCGGAACCAAGGCTCAGTATATCGGCCCGGCCCAACAATCGTGGGGCCGGGCGCACATTTGTCGCTAAAAGTTACTCCAGTGCCTTCCAGATATCCGTGGCGTACTCGCGGATGGTCCGGTCGGATGAGAACCAGCCCATGCGCGAAGTATTCAGCACCGCCGAGCGCCACCAGTTATTGGCGTCGTGCCAGAGCGCATCGACGCGCATCTGCGCCTCCCAGTACGAGTCGAAATCGGCACAGACGAAGAACCGGTCGTAATCCACCAGCGAATCGATCAGCCCGGTGTAGCGCGACGTGTCGTCCGGCGAGAACACCCCGCTGCGGATCGCCTGCAACACATCGTTGAGGCGATGGGACGCGGCAATATCCGGCACCGCGCTGAACTCGTGGTTCTGCTTGCGCGCTTCGACCTGCTGGGCACTGAGGCCAAAGATGAACATGTGCTCGGCGCCGATGCTCTCGCACATTTCCACGTTGGCGCCGTCGAGGGTGCCGATGGTCAGCGCGCCGTTCAGGCCGAACTTCATGTTGCTGGTGCCCGAGGCCTCGAAACCGGCGGTGGAGATCTGCTCCGACAGGTCCGCCGCCGGAATGATGCTTTCTGCCAGGCTGACGTTGTAATTGGGCAGGAACACCACTTTGAGCAGGCCGCGCACGGTCGGGTCGTTGTTCACCACCCGGGCGATGTCGTTGGTCAGCTTGATGATCAGCTTGGCCTGGTGATAACTCGCCGCCGCTTTGCCGGCGAAAATTTTCACGCGCGGCACCCAGTCGATTTCCGGCTCGGCACGGATCGCCTGATACAACGCGACGGTGTGCATCAGGTTGAGCAACTGGCGTTTGTATTCGTGGATCCGTTTGACCTGCACGTCGAACATCGCCGCCGGATTGACCGCGATCCCCAGCCGCTCATGGATCAGGTAAGCGAGGGCTTTTTTGCTGTGCAACCGCTGCTCGGCAAAGGCTTTGCGAAAGGCGGGCTTTTCAGCGAACGGTTCGAGATCGAGCAGGCGCTCTTCAGGGTTGTCGAGCACGTCTGGACCGAGAGAGTCGATCAGCATCGACGTCAGCTCCGGGTTGGCCTGATAGAGCCAGCGGCGGAAGGTGATGCCGTTGGTCTTGTTGTTGATCCGCTCCGGATACAGCTTATGCAGTTCGGCGAACACGGTTTTGCGCATCAGCTGCGTGTGCAACCCGGACACGCCGTTGACACTGTGGGAACCGAGGAACGCGAGGTTGCCCATGCGCACCCGGCGGCCGTTGTCTTCCTCGATCAGCGACACCGCGCGCAGCACGTCGAAATCGTGAATGCCCTTGGCCCGCAGCGAATCGATGTGCTGGGCGTTGATCAGGTAAATGATCTGCATGTGCCGCGGCAGCATGCGCTCCATCAGCCCCACCGGCCAGGTCTCCAGCGCTTCAGGCAACAGCGTGTGGTTGGTGTACGACAGCGTATCGACGGTGACTTGCCACGCCGCGTCCCAGGCCACGTCGTAGACATCGACCAATTGGCGCATCAGTTCGGCGACGGCGATCGAGGGGTGGGTGTCGTTGAGCTGGATCGCCGCGTGATCGCCGAGGGTCAGCACCGAGGTGTGCATGTTGCGATGACGGCGCAGCAGATCCTGGAGCGAGGCGGCGACGAAGAAGTATTCCTGGCGCAGGCGCAATTCCTGCCCGGCTTCGGTGCTGTCCGCCGGGTAGAGGACGCGGGAGATACTTTCGGCCCGGGCCACTTCGGCGACCGCGCCCAGGTGGTCACCGGCGTTGAAGCGCTCCAGGTGCAGATCTTCCATGGCCCGCGCCCGCCACAGGCGCAAGGTGTTGACGCTCGCCCCGCGCCAGCCGACCACCGGGGTGTCATAGGCAATCGCCCGGACGGTTTCCGCCGGTTGCCAGACCTGTTTCGATTTGCCTTCGCTGTCGATCACCGTCTCGACGCTGCCGCCAAAGCCGATCGGATAGGCCACCTCCGGCCGCTCGAACTCCCAGGGATTGCCGAAATCCAGCCAGTGCTCGGTCTGTTCCTGCTGCCAGCCGTCGACGATGGCCTGACGGAACAGCCCGTGCTCATAACGAATGCCGTAGCCGTGGCCGGCGATACCGAGGGTCGACATGCTTTCCATGAAGCACGCCGCCAATCGCCCGAGGCCACCGTTGCCCAGCGCCGCATCCGGCTCCAGGATGCGGATGCGCTCCAGATCGACGCCCAGTTCGGTCAGCGCCTCACGGGCAACGTCCAGCAGACCGAGGTTGCTCAGGCTGTCGTACAGCAAACGACCGATGAGAAATTCCAGCGAGAGGTAATACACCCGCTTCTGGCCTTTGCGGTAGATCTGCCGGGTGTGGTCCATCCAGTGCTCGACCATGTGATCGCGCGCCGCCAGGGCGATGGCTTCGAACCAGTCATGGTCGAAGGCGTGATCCGGGTCTTTGCCCACCGCGTAGGTGAGTTTGGTCAGGACGGCGTCGCGGAATGCGGCCACCTCTGCTTCGCGAACTAGTGGTTCTTGAGTCATCGATAGGACCTCGAGCGAGCGGGGAGTTGTCAGAGCCTAGACGGTCTGACCGACGGTAAGGGCTCTGGTTCGGCAGTTTTTACCGAGAGTGTGAGATCGACCGGCAATACTCTGGCGAATGCCTCAATGAATGCAGGGGCCGTGCCGAATTGTCGCCCCCTGCAACCGTACGAAGAAAAAATCTGGCGAAAGGTTGTTCAAAAATCCACCACTCCCGGTATGATCGCGCGCCCTGATGCACACGCCTGGTAAACACCCATGATGAAGCCCAACCTGATCGCCGCAGCCGAGATCGACCGTCTCGATACCTGGGCCAAATATTCGGCCCCGATGTGCGGCTCGTGCGTTTCCAGCTGCTGCACGCTGCCAGTCGAGGTCAAGATCAAGGATCTGGTGCGTATTGGTGTGGTCGATGAGTTCGAACTGGGCGACCCGCCGAAGAACATCGCCAAGCGCCTGCAAAAGGAAGGTCTGGTCGAGCGCTTCAACCAGAAGTCGGGGATCTTCACCCTGCAGCGCATGAGCAACAACGATTGCTACTACCTGGATCGCAAGAGCCGCCTGTGCACCATTTATGACAAGCGCCCGGACACCTGCCGCAACCACCCGAAGATCGGCCCGCGCCCTGGCTATTGCGCGTACAAGCCGAAGGAAGTGGAGCGGGTGCAGAACTCCCGTTCGATCGAGCGCTTCTGATCCCGACGCCTGATCGTTCCCACGCAGAGCGTGGGAACGAGACTGTCGAAAGCCAGACAAACAAAAACGCCCCCGGTCTCTCGACCGGGGGCGTTTTTTCAAGCCTGGGCTAAATTACGCCTTGGCTTTCTTGGCAGCGCGGGTACGCTCGCTTTCGTCCAGGATCTTCTTGCGAAGACGGATGGACTTAGGAGTGACTTCGCACAGCTCGTCTTCCTGGATGTATTCCAGAGCCTGTTCCAGGGTGAAGCGAACAGGTGGGACCAGAGCGATGGTTTCGTCTTTACCCGAAGCACGCATGTTGTCGAGCTTCTTGCCTTTGGTCGGGTTCACACCCAGGTCGTTGTCACGGGAGTTCTGACCAACGATCTGACCGTTGTAGATCTCCTGGCCGTGTTCTACGAACAGCTTGCCACGAGCCTGCAGGGTTTCCAGGGAGTAGGTCAGCGCCTTGCCGGTTTCAACCGAAACCAGAACGCCGTTCTGACGGCCGGACATGTGGCCCGACTTCACTGGAGCGTAACGGTCGAAGATCGAGGTCAGGATGCCAGCACCGTTGGTCAGGGTCAGGAACTGGTTACGGAAACCGATCAGACCGCGAGCAGGGATGTTGTATTCCAGACGAACACGGCCCTTGCCATCCGGCACCATGTTGCTCAGGTCGCCTTTACGCAGACCCATTTCTTCCATGACCTTGCCCTGGGACTCTTCAGGGATGTCGATGGTTACGTTTTCGAACGGTTCCTGCTTCACGCCGTCAACTTCACGGATGATCACTTCAGGACGGCCAAGGGCCAGCTCGAAGCCTTCGCGACGCATGGTTTCGATCAGTACCGAGAGGTGCAGCTCACCACGGCCGGAAACCTTGAACTTGTCAGCCGAGTCGCCTTCTTCAACGCGCAGTGCAACGTTGTACAGCAGCTCTTTGTCCAGACGATCCTTGATGTTACGGGAGGTCACGAACTTGCCTTCTTTACCGCAGAATGGCGAGTCGTTTACCTGGAAGGTCATGGAAACGGTTGGCTCGTCAACGGTCAGCGGCTTCATCGCCTCGACGTTGTTGATGTCGCACAGGGTGTCGGAGATGAACAGCTCGTCGAAACCGCTGATGCAGACGATGTCGCCGGCTGCAGCTTCTTCAACGTCAATGCGGTGCAGACCGTGGTGACCCATCAGCTTCAGGATACGACCGTTGCGGCGCTTGCCGTCGGCGCTGATAGCGACAACCGGGGTGTTCGGCTTGACCCGACCACGAGCGATACGGCCAACACCGATAACACCCAGGAAGCTGTTGTAGTCCAGAGCGGAGATCTGCATCTGGAACGGGCCGTCACGGTCAACAGCCGGAGGCGGAACGTGGTCGACTACCGCCTGGTACAGCGCGGTCATGTCTTCGCCCATGGCGGTGTGGTCCAGACCGGCGATGCCGTTCAGGGCCGAAGCGTAAACAACCTGGAAGTCCAGTTGTTCTTCGGTGGCGCCCAGGTTGTCGAACAGATCGAAGATCTGGTCCAGAACCCAGTCAGGACGCGCGCCCGGACGGTCAACCTTGTTGATGACCACGATTGGACGCAGGCCGGCTTCGAAAGCCTTCTTGGTCACGAAACGGGTTTGCGGCATAGGGCCGTCCTGGGCGTCGACCAGCAGCAGCACGGAGTCAACCATGGACATAACGCGCTCAACTTCGCCGCCGAAGTCGGCGTGGCCCGGGGTGTCCACGATGTTGATGTGGTAGCCGTTCCAGTTGATGGCGGTGTTTTTCGCCAGAATGGTAATGCCGCGCTCTTTTTCCTGGTCGTTGGAGTCCATCACGCGCTCGTCGTTGAGCTCGTTGCGCTCCAGGGTGCCGGATTGACGCAGGAGTTTGTCTACCAGGGTGGTCTTACCATGGTCAACGTGGGCAATGATGGCGATGTTGCGTAGATTTTCGATCACTTGTGTATCTCGATCAGAGGATTCGGTTTGCTGACAAGTCTTGGCAGCGATTGACAGTAGTGTCCGGCATGGCCGTTACAGCTTGACGGCGGTGTCGGGGGGCCGGTGACGCAGGCCACAGGCAAACAGCCCCGGGCACTTAGCTCGGTCGATAAACGCGCACATTGGCATGCCCCTCACTGAGCAAATGGTGGGCATGCAGGCGACTCATCACGCCTTTGTCGCAATACAGCAGGTACTGGCGAGTAGGGTCCAGTTCCTTGAAACGAGCGTTCACTGCGTAGAACGGCATCGTCTGTACCTCTATGCCGGCGAGTTCCAGCGGGTCATCCTCGGCGGCATCCGGGTGACGGATGTCGATGACGATCTGACCGGCCAGCGCTTCGCTGACTTCTTCGATCTGCAAATCCTGGCCCAATTCGTCGATCACCCGATCGATCGGCACCAGTCTGGCGTTTGCGAGCGCACGCTCGAGCACCGCCATGTCGAATTCCTGCTCTTCGTGCTCGACCCGGCCACGCTTGGCGGCGGTCTTGGGGTTGACCGAGATGACGCCGCAGTATTCCGGCATGTGCCGGGCAAAATCACCGGTACCGATCTGGTCGGCCGTGTCGATGATGTCCTGCTTGTGGGCGACGATCAGCGGCCGCAGAACCAGTTTGTCGGTGACGCAATCGATGACCGACAGGTTCGGCAACGTCTGGCTCGACACCTGGGAAATCGCTTCACCGGTGACCAGCGCATCGATGTGCAGGCGTTCGGCAATGCTCGACGCTGCGCGCAACATCATACGCTTCAATACGACGCCCATATGACTGTCGTCGACCTTGCCGAGAATTTCGCCCAGCACTTCTTCGAACGGGACACTGACAAATAGCACGCGTTGCGAGCTGCCGTACTTCTTCCAGATGAAATGCGCGACTTCCATCACGCCCAATTCATGGGCACGACCGCCCAGATTGAAGAAGCAGAAGTGCGTCATCAGGCCGCGACGCAGGATCTGGTACGCGGCAACCGTCGAGTCAAAGCCACCGGACATCAGCACCAGCGTCTGTTCCAGCGCACCGAGCGGGTAGCCGCCGATGCCATTGTGCTGGCTGTGGATCACGAACAACCGTTTGTCGCGAACTTCGATGCGGACTTCGATTTCCGGCTGTTTCAGATCGATACCGGCGGCACCGCACTCACGGCGCAGCTTGCTGCCGACGTATTTTTCGACGTCCATCGAGCTGAACGCATGCTTGCCTGCACGCTTGCAGCGTACCGAGAAGATCTTCCCGGCCAGTGCGTCACCGTAGTGCTGCTTGCACTTCTCGGTGATGTCGTCGAAGTCGCCCAGCGGGTACTCGTCGATCTGCAGAAAGTGCGCAATGCCCGGCATGCACGTCAGCCGTTCGCCCATTTCTTTCAGGGCCTTGGGGTCGGTGACGCGGGTTTCCAGCTCGAGATTGTCCCACACACCGTTCACCACCACGGCCGGGTCCAGGTCGCGGAGCACGGTGCGGATGTTCTTGGCCAGCTGGCGGATGAATTTCGTCCGGACAGGTCGGCTTTTGATGGTGATCTCGGGGAAGACTTTTACGATTAGTTTCATGAAAACAGCGCGCGCAGGGCCAGCCGAAAAAGGGGGGCGCGGATTATAGCGGAAATTGCTCAAGGTTTAACCAGTTAATGTGCAGAAGGTTTTGCGCGCACCAAAACGGGTCATTTTTCAATTTGAGCGCTACATTAAAGGGCGAGATTTTCGCCGCCAAGGCTCTTTCAACCTTTAGAAGCGTGAATTTGGGGCAAAAAACCCATGCTGGGGCACTGGCATGCAATTTGCTCCCTTGTGAGGCAGGTTGCCTTGGCAGAGTATTCGCGCCGGCATCACCACTATTAAGGGCATCCACTACCCGCCCTAATTCACCCGGAGGACACTATGTCGAAGTCGGTTCAACTCATCAAAGATCATGACGTCAAGTGGATTGATCTGCGCTTCACGGACACAAAAGGCACTCAGCACCACGTGACCATGCCGGCTCGCGATGCGCTGGAAGACGACTTCTTCGAAGTTGGCAAGATGTTCGACGGTTCCTCCATCGCTGGCTGGAAAGGCATCGAAGCCTCCGACATGATCCTGCTGCCGGACGACGAAACCGCCGTTCTGGACCCGTTCACCGAAGAGCCGACCCTGATCCTGGTCTGCGACATCATCGAACCTTCGACCATGCAAGGCTACGATCGCGACCCGCGCGCCATCGCCCACCGCGCCGAAGAATACCTGAAGACCACCGGTATCGGTGACACCGTCTTCGCCGGTCCAGAGCCGGAATTCTTCATTTTCGACGAAGTGAAGTTCAAGTCCGACATCTCCGGTTCGATGTTCAAGATCTTCTCCGAACAAGGTTCGTGGATGTCCGACCAGGACGTGGAAGGCGGCAACAAGGGCCACCGTCCAGGCGTGAAAGGCGGCTACTTCCCGGTTCCGCCGTTCGACCACGACCACGAAATCCGTACCGCCATGTGCAACGCACTGGAAGAGATGGGCCAGACCGTTGAAGTTCACCACCACGAAGTGGCAACTGCCGGTCAGAACGAAATCGGTGTCAAGTTCAACACCCTGGTGAAGAAAGCTGACGAAGTTCAGACGCTGAAATACGTTGTACACAACGTAGCCGACGCTTACGGCCGCACCGCGACCTTCATGCCGAAGCCTCTGTACGGCGACAACGGTTCGGGCATGCACGTGCACATGTCCATCGCCAAAGACGGCAAGAACACCTTCGCTGGCGAAGGCTATGCCGGCCTGTCCGAAACCGCCCTGTACTTCATCGGCGGTATCATCAAGCACGGCAAGGCCCTGAACGGCTTCACCAACCCGTCTACCAACTCCTACAAGCGCCTGGTACCAGGTTTCGAAGCGCCGGTGATGCTGGCCTACTCGGCTCGCAACCGTTCTGCCTCGATCCGTATCCCTTACGTCAACAGCCCTAAAGGCCGTCGTATCGAAGCCCGCTTCCCGGATCCGGCCGCCAACCCGTACCTGGCTTTCGCAGCGCTGCTGATGGCCGGTCTGGACGGCATCCAGAACAAGATCCACCCAGGCGATGCTGCCGACAAGAACCTGTACGACCTGCCACCTGAAGAGGCGAAAGAGATCCCGCAAGTTTGCGGCAGCCTGAAAGAAGCCCTGGAAGAGCTGGACAAGGGCCGCGCGTTCCTGACCAAGGGTGGCGTGTTCTCCGACGACTTCATCGACGCTTACATCGCGCTGAAATCCGAAGAAGAAATCAAGGTCCGCACCTTCGTACACCCACTGGAATATGAGCTGTACTACAGCTGCTGATCCGGTAGCGCCGCGCTACGCGGCGTGACAAAAAGAGGCCTCCTTCGGGAGGCCTTTTTTTTGAGGCAGATTCCGACAGCCTCAATCCCCAAATACGCGAGCAGATTGCGCATCGTCCGGCATCAATCCTCGTGACCACCCCGTAGCCTTTTCCTCTTACGACCATTCGAGGAATAACACGATGAAACACTGCCTCTTCAAGACACTGCTGGCCACATTGCCAGTTCTGACCCTGCTGGGTTGCACCTCCGCCGACGAACCCGAGCAGACACAACGCAAGCTCTTGCTTGAAAGCAGCACCTCGTGGGACGGAACCCCTTACCTGCGCTATCCCGACGCCGCCCCCGAACTGTCAGTGCTCAAACTCAGAATCCCCGCCAATACCCAGCTCCAGTGGCACACCCACCCGATCCCCAACGCCGCCTACATTCTTTCCGGCGAACTGACGATCGAAAGCCGGGACGATGGCCGCAGCCAGAGTTTCAAGCAGGGAGAGGCCGTTGCCGAAATGGTCAACCGCGACCATCGCGGCGTCACTGGTGATGAACCCGTAGAACTGGTTGTGTTCTATGCTGGCGGCGAGGGTATTCCATTGTCGGAGTGATATCCGCTGCTCACAGGACGTCCGAATGCGGCCATTGCTGTTCATTCTGTTGCTGACTTGCGCGTGCACCGCATCAGCGCAGATCTACAAGTACACCGATGCCAGCGGCAACACGGTGTACAGCGATCACGCGCCGGATGGGGTGCAGGCGCAGCCGGTGGAGTTGCCGCCGCTCAACAGCGTCCAGCCTCAGGCACCGAGCGCGCCCTCTTCAGTCACCCCCAGCCGTGCGCCAGCGCGCAATGCCTATGACGTGCTGGCGCTGACCGGCCTGCCCACCGAAGAGGCCCTGCGTGCCAACAACGGCACCTTCACCGTCAGCGTGCTGATCAAGCCGCGCCTGCAACCTCCGCATCAATTGCGCCTGCTGCTGGACGACGCGCCTTATGGCCAGGCGAGCAATGTACCGATCCTGCAACTGGTCAATATTGATCGCGGCGAGCATCGGCTGGCAGTGCAGGTGATCGATGGCGGGGCGATCATTCAGCAGAGCCCGGCGGTGGTGTTCACCGTGCAACGGGTGCACAAGCCATGACGCGAGGATTGATTGCCTTGTGCCTGTGGCTGAGCGCGTTTGGCGCATCGGCCGAGGTGTTCACTTACATCGACGCACAGGGCAATCGGGTCTATACCGATCAGCCACGCGGGAATGCGAAGCGTGTGCCGCTGACCACCAGCAATCGCATGGCCTCGAACCCGGCCGGTGCCGCACCCGTCACACCGTCGAAGCAACCAGCAGAGCCGCCGCTCCGCTACGACATGCTACGTGTGCTGATCCCCGAGCCGGACGCAACCATTCGCAGCAGCGCCGGCGAGCTGATCGTCAGCGTCACCAGCGAGCCGGGCCTGCGAAAAGGTCATCGGTATCGCCTGCTGCTGGACGGCCAGGCCGTCGGCGAACCCGGTCTGAGCCCGGTGTTCCCGCTGAGCAACATTGATCGTGGCAGCCACAACCTGTCGGTGGAAATCCTTGATGCCCAAGGCCGAACCGTGGAAAAAACCGCCAACCAGCCGTTCCACATGCAGCGTATTTCCCTGGCACAGAAGCGTCAGGTCAAACCGTGCGTCAGCGCCGACTACGGCGTGCGCCCGGAATGCCCGCTGAAAGACAAACCCGCCGAACCGAAAAATCCTTTCCTGCGTTTCTTCTGACGCCGCTCAGTTTTGCGCACTATATTGGTGCTCGGCCCTGCACCGTACTCACATTCCAACCCATTTTGGTTCGAAAGTACCCGCCAGAGCGGTTTGATTGCCACGCAAACGAGCGTCAAACGCCCGTTTCAGGGGTTGAACGCTTCTTTTCGGAGCCTTGGTTTGGTTTTTGCATTTTCCTCGCATCAGCGCTGTATCCCTGCGCGCGCCATGCTCCAAAAGAGGTCCTCATGACCATCAGTGACGCACTGCATCGCTTGCTACTCGACAACCTGACCACCGCCACCATCCTGCTCGACAGCGAATTGCGCCTCGAGTACATGAACCCGGCGGCGGAGATGCTGCTGGCCATCAGCGGTCAGCGCAGCCATGGGCAGTTCATCAGCGAGCTGTTCACCGAGTCCACCGAGGCGCTCAACTCGTTGCGCCAGGCGGTGGAACAGGCGCACCCGTTCACCAAGCGCGAAGCGATGCTCACCGCCCTCACCGGCCAGACCCTGACGGTGGATTACGCGGTGACGCCGATTCTCAGCAACGGCGCGACCCTGCTCCTGCTGGAGGTCCATCCCCGTGACCGCCTGTTGCGGATCACCAAGGAAGAAGCACAGCTGTCGAAGCAGGAAACCAGCAAGATGCTGGTGCGCGGCCTGGCCCACGAGATCAAGAATCCGCTGGGCGGCATCCGCGGTGCCGCGCAACTGCTGGCCCGGGAACTGCCGGAAGACAGCCTGCGCGACTACACCAACGTGATCATCGAAGAGGCCGATCGCCTGCGCAATCTGGTCGACCGCATGCTCGGCTCGAACAAACTGCCGTCGCTGGCCCTGTGCAACGTCCACGAAGTGCTGGAGCGCGTCTGCCAATTGGTCGAGGCCGAAAGCCAGGGCTGCATCACGCTGGTGCGCGATTACGACCCGAGCATTCCCGACGTCCTGATCGACCGCGAACAAATGATTCAGGCGGTGCTGAACATCGTGCGCAACGCGATGCAGGCCATCAGCAGCCAGAACGAGCTGCGCCTGGGCCGCATCAGCCTGCGTACCCGCGCCATGCGCCAGTTCACCATCGGCCACATCCGCCATCGCCTGGTGACCAAGATCGAGATCATCGACAACGGCCCGGGCATTCCGGCGGAACTCCAGGAAACCATCTTTTTTCCCATGGTCAGCGGCCGTCCGGACGGTACCGGGCTCGGCCTGGCCATCACCCAGAACATCATCAGCCAGCACCAGGGCCTGATCGAGTGTGACAGCCACCCCGGCCACACCACGTTTTCGATCTTTCTGCCACTGGAACAAGGAGCCACATCGACATGAGCCGTAGTGAAACCGTGTGGATCGTCGATGACGACCGTTCTATCCGTTGGGTTCTGGAAAAAGCCCTGCAACAGGAAGGCATGACCACCCAGAGCTTCGACAGCGCCGATGGCGTGATGAGCCGCCTCGCGCGCCAGCAGCCGGACGTGATCATCTCCGACATCCGCATGCCCGGCGCCAGTGGCCTGGACCTGCTGGCACGGATCCGCGAGCAGCACCCGCGGCTGCCGGTGATCATCATGACCGCTCATTCCGATCTGGACAGCGCTGTCGCCTCCTATCAGGGTGGCGCGTTCGAGTACCTGCCCAAGCCGTTCGACGTCGATGAAGCGGTGTCGCTGGTCAAGCGCGCCAATCAGCACGCCCAGGAACAACAAGGCCTGGAAGTCGCTCCGACTCTGACCCGCACCCCGGAAATCATCGGCGAAGCGCCGGCGATGCAGGAAGTGTTTCGCGCCATCGGGCGCTTGAGCCACTCCAACATCACCGTGCTGATCAACGGCGAATCCGGCACCGGTAAAGAACTGGTGGCCCACGCCCTGCACCGCCACAGCCCGCGTGCGGCCTCGCCGTTCATCGCGCTGAACATGGCGGCGATCCCTAAAGACCTGATGGAATCCGAACTGTTCGGCCACGAAAAAGGCGCGTTCACCGGTGCGGCCAACCTGCGTCGCGGCCGCTTCGAGCAGGCCGACGGCGGCACGCTGTTCCTCGATGAAATCGGCGACATGCCGGCGGACACCCAGACTCGCCTGCTGCGGGTGCTGGCCGATGGCGAGTTCTATCGCGTTGGCGGGCACGTGCCGGTCAAGGTCGATGTGCGGATCATCGCCGCGACTCACCAGAATCTGGAAACCCTGGTTCACGCCGGGAAATTCCGTGAGGACTTGTTCCACCGCCTCAACGTGATCCGCATCCACATCCCGCGCCTGTCGGACCGTCGTGAAGACATCCCGACCCTGGCCAAGCACTTCCTCAGCCGCGCCGCGCAGGAACTGGCGGTGGAGCCGAAGCTGCTGAAAAGCGAGACCGAGGAATACCTGAAAAACCTGCCGTGGCCGGGCAACGTGCGGCAGCTGGAAAACACCTGCCGCTGGATCACCGTGATGGCGTCCGGGCGCGAGGTGCACATCAGCGACCTGCCGCCGGAATTGCTGAGCCTGCCACAGGACTCGGCGCCGGTGACCAACTGGGAACAGGCGCTGCGCCAGTGGGCCGATCAGGCCCTGGCGCGCGGTCAGTCGAGCCTGCTCGACAGCGCGGTGCCGGCGTTCGAGCGGATCATGATCGAGACGGCTCTGAAGCACACCGCCGGGCGTCGTCGCGACGCGGCCGTGCTGCTGGGCTGGGGCCGGAATACCTTGACCCGCAAGATCAAGGAACTCGGCATGAAGGTCGATGGCGGGGATGACGATGAGGGCGATGAAGGCTGAGATTCAGCGCCAGCCTGCACCGCCGCAAGGCACCGTGACCCTTAATCGGGCACGGGAGCTGGTTAAGGCCTGCTCTAAAACACCCTGAAAATTCCATCCTGTAAAAAGACGAAGGCCCCGTATTACGGGGCCTTCGGCATTGTGTCGGGCTTTTTGTTTCAAAACGATAAAAACTGGCACGCGCCCTGCAATAACTCCATCAGGTGATTCGATTCACCCACCCTTTCGGGGGCCTTGGTACAGGCAGGCCGGGGATTCCCCTCTTTACACCGGACTCATCGAGTCCACCCTTTTGGGGCCCTTGATACAGGCAGGTCATGGGTTCCTTCTTTACACCGGCTCAGAACGCACTGCGATGAGCCCGCCCGTTTCGGGAACCTTGGTACAGGCAGGCCGGGGATTCCCTCTTTTATTGCTCCCGGAGATGGATCTCCAGCCGCCAGCGGTCATCGACCGCCTGGCCGGCCCATTCGCCCTGCAGCGGCCGCGCCGCCACCAGCGTCAGCAACAATCCCCCGTCACTCAACCGCGTCCGCCAGTTCACGTCCTTGCCGTTGAACTTGAGCTGGCCTTTCTGCGCCTGGCCTTCGGCCTCGAACAGCAATGCAATGCTGCCATCGACGATCTCGCCGTGCAGCTTGGGCTCGTTGTTGAACCAGACCGCCAGACCGCCATCGATCACCTCGACCTGTTGCAAGACGCTTGGGTCAGGCGTGGTCAAACGGCCGATCATCATCCCGACCATCACACCGACGATCGCCAGTGAAGCCATCACCCGCAGGAATAGTTTCGAACGCGGATCCGCTTGCGGCGTAGAATGCGCGTCATCTTTACCTTCGGAGCCGTGCATGTTTCACGTCATCCTTTTTCAACCGGAAATTCCGCCGAACACCGGAAACGTTATCAGGCTGTGCGCCAACAGCGGCTGCCACCTGCATTTGATCGAACCGCTGGGCTTCGAGATGGACGACAAGCGCCTGCGCCGCGCCGGTCTCGACTACCACGAGTATGCCACCTTGCAGCGCCATGCCGACCTCGCCAGTTGCCTGGAAAGCCTCGGCCATCCACGGTTGTTCGCCTTCACCACCAAGGGTTCGCGGCCGTTTCACGATGCCGCGTTCGTCCCCGGCGATGCGTTCATTTTCGGCCCGGAAAGCCGTGGCCTGCCGCCGGAAGTGCTCGATGCCCTGCCCGGCGAACAGCGCCTGCGCCTGCCGATGCGCGAAGGCTGCCGCAGCCTGAACCTGTCCAACACCGTGGCAGTGGCCGTTTACGAAGCGTGGCGGCAGAACGACTTCAAATGACACTCCATTCTCTGATCGTTCCCACTGCGTGGGAACGATCACCGCCCAAGAAAAAAGCGCCTGTAACGGCGCTTTTTTCGTTGTGGCATCGACCGCTTACTGAACGGTCGGGGTCTCGCCGGATTCCTGCATGCGCTGCAGCTCTTGCGCGTACAGGGCGTCGAAGTTCACCGGGGCCAGCATCAGGGCCGGGAACGAACCACGGGTCACCAGGCTGTCCAGGGTTTCGCGCGCGTACGGGAACAGGATGTTCGGGCAGAACGCACCCAGGGTGTGGCTCATCGAAGCCGCGTCCAGGTTCTTGATCAGGAAGATACCGGCCTGTTGCACTTCAGCGATGAAGGCCACTTCTTCACCGTTTTTCACGGTGACGGACAGGGTCAGCACGACTTCGTAGAAATCACCTTCCAGGGCTTTCTGGCGGGTGTTCAGATCCAGAGCGACCGCCGGGTCCCACTGCTGGCGGAAGATCGCCGGGCTTTTCGGGGCTTCGAAGGACAGGTCGCGTACGTAGATGCGCTGCAAGGAGAATTGCGGTGCGGTTTCTTCTTCGCTGGCTGCAGTGTTCTGTTGGTCAGTCATCTCAGATCCTTTCTGATCTTGGGTCTTTTAGGGGGCTTTACGTGTCAGCAGGTCAGGCCTTGAGCAGCGCGTCGAGCTTGCCGGCGCGCTCCAGGGCATACAAATCATCACATCCGCCGACATGGGTGTCGCCGATCCAGATCTGCGGCACGGACGTGCGTCCGGCCTTCTGGGCCATGGCGGCGCGCACCTGCGGCTTGCCATCGACCTTGATCTCTTCGAAGGCCACGCCTTTGTTCGCGAGCAGGTACTTGGCGCGCGAGCAGTAAGGGCAGTAATCGCTGGAGTAGACGATGACGTCGCTCATGTCACTTCACCAACGGCAGGTTGTCGCCTTTCCAGCTGGAAATCCCGCCGGACAGCTTGGCGGCGGTGAAGCCGGCCTTCATCAGCTCGCGGGCGTGGGTACCGGCGGTCTGGCCCAGGGCGTCGACCAGAATGATGGTCTTGGCCTTGTGCTTTTCCAGCTCGCCGATACGGGCGGCCAGTTTGTCCTGGGGAATGTTCACCGCGCCAACGATGTGACCGGCGGCGTAGTCCTTGCTCGGACGGATGTCCACCACCACGCCGGCTTCCTTGTTGACCAGTGCGGTCAGCTCGCCCGTGCTCAGGCTTTTACCGCCGCCCTGCACCGTATGCGCCAGCAGCAAAGCCAGCAGTACGACGAAGATACCGACAAGAATGTAGTGGTTAGTGGCAAATTCAATCAGGTGAGCAACCATCGAAGGAGGTTCCAGGGCGTTAAAATGTCGGCCAGTATACACAGCCACTATGGTCGGCCAAACCCCGTCCGGCGGTGACGCCGCCGGAACTTCGCTTTAAACTCCAACTCCCTTTTCCATCGCCCCCTTCTTAATCAGCCACGAGTGGATTCCATGACTACCACGCCTAAACCTTTGGTCCTGATGATTCTCGACGGCTTCGGTCACAGCGACAGCCCCGAATCCAACGCCGTCTATGCGGCCAAAAAGCCTGTGCTGGATCGCCTGTGGGCCACCGTGCCGAACGGCTTGATCTCGGGCAGCGGCATGGACGTCGGCCTGCCGGACGGCCAGATGGGCAACTCTGAAGTCGGCCACATGAACCTCGGCGCCGGGCGCGTGGTGTATCAGGACTTCACCCGTGTGACCAAAGCGATCCGCGACGGCGAGTTCTTCGAGAACCCGACCATCTGCGCTGCCGTGGACAAGGCTGTGGCCGCCGGCAAGGCCGTGCATTTCATGGGCCTGCTGTCGGACGGCGGGGTTCACAGCCACCAGGATCACTTGATCGCCATGGCCGAACTGGCGTTCAAGCGCGGCGCCGAAAAAATCTACCTGCACGCCTTCCTCGACGGCCGTGACACGCCGCCGAAAAGCGCTGCCTCGTCGATCGAACTGCTCGACGCGACCTTCCAGGCCCTCGGCAAGGGCCGCATCGCCAGCCTGATCGGCCGCTACTACGCCATGGATCGCGACAACCGTTGGGATCGCGTGGCTCAGGCCTATAACCTGATCGTCGACGGCAAGGGCGAATTCAACGCCGCCACCGCCCAGGAAGGTCTGGAAGCCGCTTACGCCCGTGGCGAGAGCGACGAATTCGTCAAGGCCACCAGCATCGGTGAGCCGGTGACAGTCGAAGACGGCGACGCCGTGGTGTTCATGAACTTCCGCGCCGACCGCGCCCGCGAGCTGAGCCGTGTGTTTGTCGAAGACGGTTTCAAGGAGTTCGAACGCGCACGCCAGCCAAACGTGCAGTACGTGGGCCTGACTCAATATGCCGCCAGCATTCCGGCTCCCGCAGCCTTTGCCCCGGGCAGCCTGGAAAACGTGCTCGGCGACTACCTGGCGAAAAACGGCAAGACCCAGCTGCGTATCGCTGAAACCGAGAAATACGCCCACGTGACCTTCTTCTTCTCCGGCGGTCGCGAAGAACCGTTCCCGGGCGAAGAGCGCATCCTGATCCCGTCGCCGAAAGTCGCTACCTACGACTTGCAGCCGGAAATGAGCGCGCCGGAAGTCACCGATCGCATCGTCGAGGCCATCGAGAACCAGCGCTACGACGTGATCGTGGTCAACTACGCCAACGGCGACATGGTCGGCCATAGCGGCGTGTTCGAAGCCGCCGTGAAAGCCGTGGAGTGCCTGGATACCTGCGTGGGACGTATCGTCGATGCCCTGGAAAAAGTCGGCGGCGAAGCACTGATCACCGCCGACCACGGCAACGTCGAGCAGATGGCCGACGAATCCACCGGACAGGCGCATACCGCGCACACCACCGAGCCGGTGCCGTTCATCTATGTCGGCAAGCGCGACCTGAAAGTCCGCGAAGGCGGCGTGCTGGCGGACGTGGCGCCGACCATGCTGAAACTGCTGGGCCTGGAAAAACCGGCGGAAATGACGGGCACTTCGATTCTGGTGTAATCGCCCGTCAAAAACACCGCAAACCCTGTGGGAGCGGCTTGCCAGCGATAGCAATCTGACAGCCAACAACGATGTTGAATGTTCAGACGCCATCGCTGGCAAGCCAGCTCCCACAGTGGTTTATGGAGTTTTCGAAATGGAATTCGGCCTGTCGCTTGCCCCAGTTATCACACAGTCCCAATTGGGCGTTTTTTTTGCCGCGTCGGGCGGGCATACTAGGCCGTCCCTTACCCTGGTGCCGCCCGCCTCTATGCTTCGCGTCCTGATCGCCCTCGCTCTGACATGCCTGCTCCAACCGGCCTTCGCGGATGAGCGCGCGCAAACCCAACAGCAACTGGACGCCACGCGCCAGGACATTGCCGAGCTGAAAAAACTGCTGGGCAAGCTCCAGGAAGAAAGGTCCGGGGTGCAAAAGGAGCTCAAGGGCACCGAAACCGAGATGGGCAAGCTCGAGAAGCAGGTCGAAGCCCTGCAGAAAGAGCTCAAGAAGAGCGAATCCGAGCTGCAGCGGCTCGATGCGGAGAAAAAAAAACTTCAGAGCGCGCGCACTGAACAGCAAAGACTGATTGCCATCCAGGCCCGCGCCGCCTACCAGAACGGTCGCCAGGAATACCTCAAGCTGCTGCTCAACCAGCAGAATCCCGAGAAATTCGCCCGCACCCTCACCTATTACGATTACCTGAGCCAGGCTCGCCTGGAGCAGTTGAAAAGCTTCAACGAAACCCTGCGCCAGCTGGCCAGTGTCGAAAAGGACATCGGCTTGCAGCAGGCGCAGTTGCTGGCGCAGCAAAGCGATCTCGACACTCAGCGCGAAGCGCTCGACAAGGTCCGCAAGGAGCGCCAGCAGGCCCTTGCCAAACTCAATGACGACGTGAAAGCCCGGGACCAGAAACTGGCCGCCCGCGAGCAGGATCAGGCAGACCTGTCTAAAGTCCTTAAAACCATTGAAGAAACCCTGGCCCGCCAGGCTCGTGAGGCCGAAGAAGCGCGACAGAAAGCGCTCATCGCCCAGCAGGAAGCCGAAAAAAAGCGCTTGCGTGAGGCCGAGGCGCAAAACTCCGACGCCCCACGCAAACCGGTCAGATCGACGTCCGGCGCCCTGGTGTCCAGCGGCGGTGAGACCTTCGGCGGCCCTTTTGCATCAAGTCGGGGAAAACTTCCATGGCCGGTTGATGGTCGACTGCTGGCACGCTTCGGCGAAACCCGTGGCGACGATGCCCGCACCAAGTGGGACGGCGTGATGATCAGCGCCTCCGCCGGCAGTCAGGTACATGCTGTACACGGCGGGCGCGTGGTGTTCGCCGATTGGCTGCGCGGTGCCGGGCTGCTGGTGATCCTTGACCACGGCAACGGTTTTCTGAGTCTGTACGGTCACAACCAGACGCTGCTGAAGTCGGCCGGTGACGTGGTAAAAGCCGGTGAGTCCATCTCCACTGTGGGTAACAGTGGCGGCCAGAACACACCAGCGCTGTATTTCGCAATTCGTCAGCAGGGTCACCCGAGTGATCCGGCGCAATGGTGCCGCGCGCAAGGATAGGCGTTGAGTCACCAACTTTAGGAGTTCGTTCGACATGCTGCATTTGTCCCGCCTTACCTCGCTGGCCCTGACGATCGCCCTGGTGATCGGCGCGCCTCTGGCGTTCGCCGCTCAACCGGCCCCGGCCGTCGCTCCGGCAGGTACTGCCGCGACTTCCAAGGCGCCGTTGCCGCTGGAGGAGCTGCGCACCTTTGCCGAGGTCATGGACCGGATCAAGGCCGCCTATGTCGAGCCGGTGGACGACAAGACCCTGCTGGAGAATGCGATCAAGGGCATGCTCAGCAACCTCGATCCGCACTCCGCCTACCTCGGCCCTGAAGACTTCGCCGAGTTGCAGGAAAGCACCAGCGGTGAGTTCGGCGGCCTGGGCATCGAAGTCGGCGCCGAAGACGGCTTCATCAAGGTCGTTTCGCCAATCGACGATACACCAGCATCGAAGGCCGGCATCCAGGCCGGCGACTTCATCGTCAAGATCAACGGCGCGCCAACCCGCGGCCAGACCATGACCGAAGCCGTGGACAAGATGCGCGGCAAGATCGGCCAGAAAATCACCCTGACCCTGGTGCGCGATGGCGGCACGCCGTTCGACGTGACCCTGGCCCGCGCCGTGATTCAGGTGAAGAGCGTCAAGGCGCAACTGCTTGAATCGGGCTACGGCCTGATCCGCATCACCCAGTTCCAGGTCAAGACCGGCGAAGAGGTCTCCAGGGCCCTGGCCAAGCTGCGCAAGGACAATGGCAAGAAGCTCAAAGGCATCATCCTCGACCTGCGCAACAACCCGGGCGGCGTATTGCAGGCAGCGGTCGAAGTGGTCGACCACTTCATCACCAAAGGCCTGATCGTCTACACCAAGGGCCGGATCGCCAACTCCGAACTGCGCTTCTCCGCCACCGGCAAGGACGAAAGCGAAGCCGTGCCGATGGTTGTGCTGATCAATGGTGGCAGCGCCTCGGCCTCGGAAATCGTCGCCGGCGCCCTGCAGGATCAGAAACGCGCCGTGGTCATGGGCACCACCAGTTTCGGCAAGGGCTCGGTGCAGACCGTGCTGCCGCTGAACAACGATCGCGCGCTGAAGATCACCACGGCGCTGTACTTCACGCCGAACGGCCGCTCGATCCAGGCCCAGGGCATCGTCCCGGACATCGAAGTACGTCGGGCCAAGATCACCAACGAGGCGGACAGCGACTACTTCAAGGAAGCCGACCTGCAGGGTCACCTGGGCAACGGCAACGGCGGCGCGGACAGACCGACCGGCTCTGGCGGCAAACCGAAAGCCATGCCGCAGGACGACGACTACCAGTTGGCACAGGCCCTGAGCCTGCTCAAAGGCCTGAGCATCACCTCCGGCCGTTGAGGATGTCGTTGCGCTTCCTCTTCGCCCTGCTGTGCTGTCTGGCGGGTGCTGCTCACGCAGAACCTGCCAGACCAACACCTCAAAAAGCCTATCTGACACTGATCATCGACGACCTGGGGCAGAACCTGCCCCGGGACCGTCGCGTGCTGGCCCTCCCCGGGCCGGTCACCACCGCGATCATGCCCGACACCCCGCACGCCACCGAGTTCGCCCGCGAAGCCCATCGTGCCGGCAAGATCGTCATCCTGCACATGCCGATGGACCCGGCCACCGGCCCGTTCGCCTGGCACCCCGAACTGCCCGTCGAAGAACTCGAAAAACGGCTGAATGCCGCGTTCAAAATGGTCCCTTACACCGCCGGCATCAACAACCACATGGGCAGCCGCATGACCGCACAACCTTTGGCGATGGCGTGGTTGATGGGAGAGCTGCAGCGCCACCACAAGTTCTTCGTCGACAGCCGCACCAGCGCCCGGACCGTCGCCGCGCAGCAAGCGCAGAAGATCGATCTGGCAAGTGTTTCGCGGGATGTATTTCTCGATGACGAGCGGACCGAAGAGGCGATCTTCACTCAGTTGCAGACGGCGATCAGCCTGGCCCGCAAGCAGGGTTCGGCGGTGATGATCGGCCATCCGTATCCACAAACGCTGGCGGTGCTGGAGCGTGAGTTGCCCAAACTGAAAGCCCAGGGCATCGAGTGGATCGACATCAGACAGATGATCAGCGTGCGCAGCAATCGTGCCACGGCCGCTCATGGCAAAGACGGAATCTATCGGTAACAACCTGTCACGAAACTATAGATAGATACTGCAAGCCCCCTTCCTCCAACCCGGATATTGAGACCCGTCGCGGCGACATTGAGCCGCTTTTCTATCGGGATCAATCATGAACACCCTAGACAATCTCAAATTGCCCACTCGGCAAATGGAACCCATCACGGTTGAAAACCTGCTGATCAACTTCACCACGGAGTTTCACAGGATCTGGGACAACGCTGGCTCAAAGTCAAAACCTGGCAGCTTCTGGCGCCCGACACCGGCGCCTGACCTGCTTCCCGGCTATTTTCCTCTGGGCGATCTCGTCGTTTCCGGACGAGACAGCGTCAACGAAAAACGGGTGGTGGCCGTCGTTCGCGAGGGCGATCCGCAAAATGCAGGAACCGGTAAGGGCCAGGCACTCAGCCGGCCCGACGACTATCAACGGGTCTGGAGTGATACAGGCTCGCGGGCTAACGGTGACTGCTCCGTCTGGCGGCCGATTCCGCCCGAAGGCTACGTAGCCCTGGGACTGGTGTGCTCGAACGACAACAGCAAACCCTCCTTCAACGCCGTTCGTTGTGTAAGGGCCGATCTGGTGGTCGCCAGCAGCGCCAGCGCCCTGATCTGGAGTGACCTGGGCAGCGGAGCCAAGCACGATTTCAGCACCTGGAGCATCAAGCCACCGACCGCACCTGCCGGCGAGATCTACTTTGCCCCCGGGACCTTTATCGGCGCCAACGGTTACAGCCGACCCATGGCGTCGAACACCGCGTACGCCCTGCGGATGCCGATCCCGCTTCAGGTCGAGACACCCCCCACCGCCCCGGTCCTCAGCGGACAGGATGCCTCCGCCGCCCTGACGCCATCCAGGGTCACACAGGTGGTCAGGCTGCCGTGGTTCGCGGTCAGCGACCCGGAAATGACGAGTCTTGCGCAACTTCAGGCCTCACCGTTTTACCACCTGGAAAGAGCAGATCGTTATTTGCTCCTCGGCCAGGGACAAAACAGCACGGACACGCACCAAGCGTTCAAGTGGAAGGCAAACCGTACTCAGTCCTACGAAATGTTGCGCAAGTTCACACGCAACACGGGTATCGACATCGGCAGCCAATGGTCGTCGGCAATGTCCGCTTCGCGGTCAGCCATCACCTGCTCCGCCAGGCTGGGTGACAGCTTCTGCAATACCGAATCCGCACCCTATGAATGGGTGAACTCCGCCGAGTCTGAAGTTATCGCCCTGGTTGCGAGAAAACGGTTTGCGGCGGTTTATCTGATGCAAAGCGACTACCGGCTGCTGCGTGCAGATGGCTCGGTTGTGGAAGGCCATCTCAGTTATACCGATATGGATAGCCTGCATCTGAGTGACTACCCGATCGAACCGGAACCGGCGAAGGAAGCGCAGACAGAACCCGAGAAACAGACCCCACCTGAACCAGACAACGAGCCTGAAAAACAACCGGTTCCGGCGCCTCGTACAGAGTTGCAAGCACCGGCAGAATCACCGGTGATTACAGATACCGCCCCATGATCTCATCGACCACACCGTCCTTGCGCATCTGATCGAGTGCAGCCTGAAGCCTGGCAACGGTTTCATCCGATACGTCCTTGTTCAGGGCCAGATACAGCTCGGCGCTGTTGAAACGAAGCACGGTTTTCAACCCGGTCACACCGTCCTGCCGCGCCAGATAGCGCCCGGCAGGATCGCCTGTGGCCCACAGGTCGATCTGGCCGCTGACGAGTTTTTTGGCGTTGTCCTGATCGCGCAGCACCACCACCGGCTTCAGACCCTGCTTGGTCAACGTTTCGGCAATCGCATCGCCCTTGTAGGCGCCAATCTTGTACTTGCGCGCATCATTGAGGGTTTCCAGAGTGATCTTGCTGTCGGCCCTGGCCAGCATGACCCAGTCGTCCGGGCCGATCGGGCCGACCCACCTGAAGAGTTTTTCGCGATCCGGCAGGCGCGCCATGACGAATGCACCGTATCCGGGGTTTTCCAGCGCCAGCTTGTAGACCCGCTCCCAGGGGAAACGCAGGGTCAGGCTGTAGGTGATGCCGGCACGCTTGAACATCTCGCGCACGATGTCCGTGGCGATGCCGTTGATGTTTTCGTCCTGGGCGAAATTCTTGCCGTTCTTCGCCATGTTGTACGGCGGGAAGTTTTCAGTGAGGAGCACCAGATCGGTGTCGGGACTTTCTTCGGCGTGGCCGGTGTTGATCAACAACACGGAGGCACTGGCGAGGGCGAGAAGCAGGCGTTTGATCATGTCGGGCTACCGAAATCCATGGCGTGCCCAAGAGTGCCTTGGGTACGCCATGCTGTCCACTGGCGTTATGACTTCATACCGATCAGGTCTTCCATTCCTGGAAAACCAAGCCTTGGGTAGTACATAACTACCACCGCGCCGCTCTTGACCTCTGGCTTATTGGCGTTATCCAGCACCACCGCTGTGCTTTGACCAATAACCCCAAGAGCGTTAACGATGTATTCAATCCAATTACTGTTGTTCAGCACATTAGGACTCTTCTTTTCCTCCTGCATCGCGGCCAATCACGACTACGGCGAAGGCGTTAAGGGTCTGTTACCTGCAATCCCCCTGGATAACCGCGATGGCTCGCGCGATCACTGGCAGGGTATCGGTCGCCTGACGACCGGCCACACTTGCACCGCTACCTTGCTTGATACGCTGGAAACAACAGGCGTCCAGCGCCCTCCGGCTTATGTTCTGACTGCTGGCCATTGCATCAACTTGTCCAACGGCCAGATCATGCAAAACCAACCCATACAAGGAACCATGACATTTAATTACTTTGGCGATGCCGAAAAACATAAAACCTACAACCTGAAAAACGTGAAATGGCGCAGCATGCAAGGTGTCGACATCGCCATCGTCCAACTTGATGTCAGCCTGAAAACACTTATGGAGGACGGGATAAAACCTCTGAAACTGGCCACAGGCACACCAGCCCTCAATTCGGAGGTTCTGGTTGTGGGAGCGCCACAGTATCGAACGCTGGAAATGACAGCCTGCACACTTAAATCCGCTCCGGACATCATTGAAGGGGACTGGGTGTGGCGTAACAACTTCAAGACTCGCTGCAAGAGTATTAAAGGAGGTGTCTCAGGGGCACCGCTGCTTGATCGCTACACCAATGAAATCATCGGTGTCGTGGGCACTGGTAACGAGCATCCGCCCGCAGTTCCTTGCGACCTGAACGAACCCTGTATACCAACGAGAAAAGGTTACTCTGCAATCGAAGGGGATCTTTACGGAAGTCTCGTACCGCACCTGAGAAGCTGCTTCCGGTCTGGCTTTCTATTTGAAAATCACTGCGAACTCTATCCGACATTCAATGTAGAAACAGATAGGCTAACCTCCGCCAAATACAAGAAAATCAAGATATCGGAAAGCGGCCATGCCATAGCACCGACTTGGGATTACCGGTTCTCGATCGACACAGCGTTCTATCGTCACAAGACAGTACGCGTGGCAAAACAATGCGAAAACCCCTTGCACTATTCCGCCGCGATCAGTTCCGAAAACGCCATCATCAATACCAAGATAGGTTCCAGAACCGGGCGCTATTTCCTTTGCATCATTGGCACAAACTCTTCCAGGGCAGAGTTGCCGCCAGGACTATTACGAAATGCCTTGTCGCTGCCTATCGTTCTGATTGAGGACGAAATCGTTCAGCGTCCTGATCTCAGCCTGAAAAAAAGACCCGCCTATATTGGGGAGGCTTCTGAAGGGGCAAGCACAATGTACGCCTATAAAGTCGCTCCATCCGGCAGCACTGACTGTCAAGCCCCCGATGGATTCAGCCCAACGTCGGAGTATATGGAAGTCTATCGTCTCAAAAAGGATTTGCCTGCCACGCTATGCAGTGTTGCGTATGACCGATCAGATGACAGGTCAGAGATCAGGGTTGACCAGTTCAACACGCTTTAACTCACCAGACCTGCAGCCCCTTTGAAGCTACAACTCCAAAGGGGACGCTTGCTAGCGCATCACGATGCCGCGGTGTGCCATGTAGGCCTTGGCTTCCTGCACGGTGTATTCGCCGAAATGGAAAATACTCGCCGCCAGCACGGCACTGGCATGGCCTTCAAGAATGCCGTCAGCCAGATGCTGCAGGTTGCCGACGCCACCGGAAGCGATCACCGGAATGCCCAGCGCATCGCTGATGGCACGGGTCACGCCGAGGTCGAAGCCGTTTTTCATGCCGTCCTGATCCATGCTGGTCAGGAGGATTTCACCGGCACCCAGGCCTTCCATTTTTTTCGCCCACTCGACCGCGTCGAGGCCGGTCGGCTTGCGGCCACCGTGGGTGAAGATTTCCCAGCGCGGGGTCTCGCCCGGGCCGGACACTTTCTTCGCGTCGATGGCAACGACGATGCACTGCGAACCGAAATGCTGAGCCGCTTCGCCG
The DNA here is from genome assembly GCF_046487845.1 of Pseudomonas sp. PHC1. Lineage (NCBI taxonomy): Bacteria > Pseudomonadati > Pseudomonadota > Gammaproteobacteria > Pseudomonadales > Pseudomonadaceae > Pseudomonas > Pseudomonas sp. PHC1. Next base: position 20,663 of record NZ_JBJXHJ010000003.1, on the reverse strand, counting down.
ACGAATTCCGGGTTGAACACGGCAGCGGTGTTGATCGACACCTTGTCCGCACCGGCGTTGAGCAGGTTGCGGATGTCCTGCACGGTACGCACGCCACCGCCGACGGTCAGCGGGATGAACACCTGGCTGGCCATGCGCTCGACGGTGTGCAGCGTGGTGTCACGGCCATCGACGCTGGCGGTGATGTCGAGAAAGGTAATCTCGTCGGCACCCTGTTCGTCGTAACGACGGGCGATTTCCACCGGGTCGCCGGCGTCACGGATGTTTTCGAACTTCACACCTTTGACGACCCGGCCGTTGTCCACGTCCAGGCAAGGGATGATGCGTTTGGCCAGCGCCATGGTCAGTCCTCAGCCTTGGTACGAATCGCAGAAAGCTTGCGCTTCGGCGACGTCGAGAGTGCCTTCGTAAATCGCCCGGCCGGTGATGGCGCCGATGATGCCCGGCGCCTTGGCGTCGAGCAGCGACTTGATGTCACCCAGATTGTGAATGCCGCCGGAAGCGATTACCGGGATCTTCGTGGCAGCCGCCAGCGCGGCGGTGAACGGCACGTTGCAGCCCTGCATCATGCCGTCTTTGGCGATGTCGGTATAAACGATCGAGGACACACCGTCGGCTTCGAACTGTTTGGCCAGATCGATGACCTGCACGGTGCTGATTTCAGCCCAGCCATCGGTGGCGACAAAACCGTCTTTTGCATCGAGGCCGACAATGATCTTGCCCGGGAACGCGCGGCAGGCCTCAGCGACGAATGCCGGATCCTTCACCGCTTTGGTGCCGATGATCACGTAGCTGACGCCCGCCTTGACGTAGTGCTCGATGGTTTCCAGCGAACGAATGCCGCCGCCGATCTGGATCGGCAGGGTCGGGTAGCGCTTGGCAATCGCGGTGACCACCTCACCATTGACCGGCTGGCCTTCGAAAGCGCCGTTCAGGTCGACCAGATGCAGACGACGGCAACCGCCCTCCACCCACTTGGCAGCCATGCTCACCGGGTCATCGGAGAACACTGTGGAATCTTCCATGCGGCCCTGGCGCAGACGTACGCAGGCACCGTCTTTGAGATCGATAGCGGGAATAATCAGCATCTGGCAAACCTTCAAATTTGAATGTTCAGCTTGGCTCGGAAATCAGTTTTTCTCGAGCGCCCACAGGTCGCTTTCGATGCTTTCAAACCGCTCCTTGAGGTGGGTCTGCACATCGAAAATCGCCCTGTTGTAATAGTGCGGAGCAATTTCGCGGGTAAACAGCTCAAGAATTTCCGCCGCTTCGAACGAACCCAGATCCAGTTCGAAACGATCCTCCATGAACCGCTGAATCTTGCGGTTGGCCTCGCTCTCCTGCTCGGGAGTAAGGGTCAGGATCGGCGGTTTGGACTTCTTGACGGCCATTTACCAGCGACCGTCCCACGCCGCGAAGTTCTGCAGCAGTTGCAGGCCATGGGTATGGCTCTTCTCCGGGTGGAACTGCACGGCGAACCGCGAACCTTCGGCCAGCGCCGCGGCGAAATCGACGCCGTAATGACCGCTGCCGACCACCTGCCGCGCATTGGCGGCAGCGATGTAGAAGCTGTGCACGAAGTAGAAACGCGCCATGTCCGGAATGTCATGCCACAGCGGGTGGCTGACCTTCTGCTTTACCTCGTTCCAGCCCATGTGCGGGACTTTCAGGTGCTCGCCGTCTTCGTGCAGGTCTTTGCCGAAAAACTTCACCGCGCCCGGGAACAGGCCGATGCAGTCGACCCCCTCGTTCTCTTCGCTGCTGTCGAGCAAGGCTTGCATGCCGACGCAGATGCCGAGGAACGGACGGTCCTGGCTGACCTCACGCACCAGCGAATCGAAACCGAGGCGACGGATCTCCGCCATGCAATCGCGAATCGCACCGACGCCGGGGAAAACCACGCGGTCGGCTTCGCGGATCACTGCCGCATCGCTGGTGATCAGCACCTTGCCGGCACCGACGTGCTCGAGAGCCTTGGCCACCGAGTGCAGGTTGCCCATGCCGTAGTCGATAACTGCAACCGTCTGCATTACAGGACGCCTTTGGTCGAAGGCATCTGGCCGGCCATGCGCTCGTCCAGCTCGACGGCCATGCGCAGGGCGCGGCCGAAAGCCTTGAACACGGTTTCGATCTGGTGGTGGGTGTTGGTGCCACGCAGGTTGTCGATGTGCAGGCTGACCAGCGCGTGGTTGACGAAGCCCTGGAAGAATTCCTGGAACAGGTCGACGTCGAAGCCGCCAACAGTGGCGCGGGTGTAAGGTACGTGCATCTGCAGGCCCGGACGGCCGGAGAAATCGATCACCACGCGCGACAGCGCTTCATCGAGCGGCACGTAGGCGTGGCCGTAGCGACGGATGCCTTTCTTGTCGCCAATGGCTTGCGCGAAGGCCTGGCCGAGGGTGATACCGACGTCTTCCACCGTGTGGTGGTCGTCGATATGCAGATCGCCCTTGCATTGGATATCCAGGTCGATCAACCCGTGACGGGCGATCTGATCCAGCATGTGCTCAAGAAAAGGAACACCGATATCGAATCGGGCCTTTCCGGTGCCATCAAGGTTGATCGAGGCTTTGATCTGGGTTTCCAGAGTGTCGCGCTCGACAGACGCCTTACGTTCGGCCATCACCAGCTCCGCAAAATCATTGGGCGAAAAAGGCAGCCATTATAGGGGCGCGGGGCCGAAACAGAAACACGAGAGGTGGAATGACTGACGGATAGAACCCCATGCTGTCGGGGATAGACATGTCCATACAAGCATTGAAAGGCGCTGATCGCTCCCACGCTCTGCGTGGGAGTGCAGCCCCGGACGCTCAGCGTCCACTTCGAATATGACGCGCAGCGTCACAGGGAGACATTCCCACGCAGAGCGTGGGAACGATCAGGTGTAAACGAACTTAGTGGAACAGAACCGCCGTCTTCTGCAGGGTCACCCACACACCCCACGCCAACGGAATCCCCACCACCAGCCACGCAGCGATCGCCAATGGCTTGCTGCCCGGCGCGGCTTTCCACTCCAGCACGGTGCTGGCGTCAGCACCCTTGTCGTGGCCCAGTGCCTGTTCGGCGGCCAGTTCGGCGTCGGTCATGAAGTACTTGTCCGCCACCGGACGCACCAGCAGGTTGCACAGGAAACCCAGCACCAGCAGGCCGGCAAGGATGTACAAGGTGATGTCGTAAGCGGCGGCGCGTTCAACGCCGATGCTCAGCTGATACTCACGCAGGTAGTTCACCAGCACCGGACCCAGCACGCCAGCAGCAGCCCAGGCCGTCAGCAGACGACCGTGGATCGCGCCCACCATCTGCGTACCGAACAGGTCCGCCAGATACGCCGGAACGGTGGCGAAACCACCGCCATACATCGACAGGATGATGCAGAACGCCGCCACGAACAGCGCAACGTTGCCCAGGTGACCGAGGTTCGGGATCAGCGCGTACAGCGCAAAACCCAGTGCAAAGAACACGAAGTAAGTGTTCTTGCGGCCCAGGTAGTCCGAGAACGAAGCCCAGAAGAAACGACCGCCGATGTTGAACAGGCTCAGCAGACCGGTAAAACCGGCTGCAATCGCAGCGATGGAAGCCAGTTGACCGGCATCCAGCTGACCGAACGGCAGATCATTACCCAGCAGCTTGCCGCCGAACACTTCCTGCAACAGCGGCGAAGCCATGCCGAGGATGCCGATACCGGCGGACACGTTCAGGCACAGCACCAGCCACACCAGACGGAATTGCGGAGTTTTCCACGCCACATTCACGTGGACGTGACGGTGAGTGATCATCGCGTTCGACGCTTTCTTCGCCGGCGCGGTCCAGCCTTCAGGCTTCCAGCCGGTTGGCGGTACGCGGTAAGCCAGCGCGCCACCGATCATGAACACGAAGTAGATCGCGGCCATGGCCACGAAGCTCTGCCACACGCCGACACCGGTTGGCGAAGCGAAATGGCTCATCAGCGCGGTCGCCAGTGGCGCACCGACCATCGCACCACCGCCGAAGCCCATGATCGCCATGCCGGTTGCCATGCCGCGCTTGTCCGGGAACCACTTGATCAGGGTCGACACCGGCGAGATGTAGCCCAGGCCCAGACCGATACCGCCGATCACGCCGGAACCGATCCACATCAGCCAGATCTGGTGGGTATAGATCCCCAGTGCGGAAATCAGCAGACCGCCACACCAGCACAGTGCTGATACAACGCCGGCCTTGCGTGGTCCTGCATGTTCGAGCCAGCCACCCCAGATCGCTGCCGAACAGCCGAGGAAGATGAAGAACAAGGTGTAGATCCAGCCGAGCATGGAGATCGGCCAGTCGCATTGCGACGAGAAGACTTGTGCGATGAAGCTCATGTCCGGTGCGCAAGCCACCGGAGCGGTCACGCCCAGCGCCTTGGACAGCGGCAACCAGAACACCGAGAAGCCGTAGGCCATGCCGATGCACAGGTGAATGGCCAGAGCGGCCGGCGGGACCAGCCAACGGTTGAAACCGGGCTTGGCGATGATGCGTTCCTTGGACAGGAACCCGGGCTGATCGGCTTTGAAGCCGTCCGCCGTAATGGTCGTGCTCATTGTGTATCCCCCAATTATTAGTATGGTTCGCCAGCCACTGCCCACCCCGGCCTTTATGCACGCAGGCATGACCGTTTTTTGCGGGTGAAGCTCCTTGAAAGCGCGACGTTAAGTCGCAGATGGGCGGACGAACGGGCGAAGGTTACCATTTGCACGTGACAGAAAAACCAAACTGATATCACCTTTTTTGAGTCATCTGATCACATGACGCCGGGGAACCCCGATGCCGATCGTTGTCGAAGCGCTGTACAGCAAGGGTCGGCAGGCTGACGGGACACCTCAACAGCGAGGGTTGATGCAGCGCTATACTCCCCGGCTAAATCACGAATTCGACTACTTACAAGGACTCGCCCATGAAAGCGTTCGGCAAAATCCTGGGTCTGGTACTTCTCGGGCTGTTGCTGATCATTGTGGCGGCGGGCTTCGCCCTGACCCACCTGTTTGATCCCAACGACTACAAAGACGAGATCCGCCAGATTGCCCGCGACAAGGCCCACATCGAGCTGACGCTCAATGGCGACATCGGCTGGAGCCTGTTCCCGTGGCTCGGTCTGGAACTGCACGAGGCCAGCGTCGCGACCCTGGCCAAACCTGCCGAGCCGTTCGCCGACCTGCAGATGCTCGGCCTGTCCGTGCGTGTGCTGCCGCTGCTGCGCCGCGAGGTGCAAATGAGCGACGTGCGCGTCGAAGGCCTGAACCTGCGTCTGAACCGTGACAAAAATGGCCACGGCAACTGGGAAGACATCGGCAAGGTGCCGGCGCCCGCTGGAAGCACACCGCCAGCGACCGCCGCAGAAGCCTCTCCAGCAACACCAGCCCCGGTGGAAAAACCGGCCCAGCCGATCCGCCTCGACATCGACAGCCTGACTGTCAACAACGCCCGCGTGGAATACAACGACGAGCTGACCGGCAAGCAATTCAGCGCCGAAAGCATCCAGCTGAGCACCGGCGCGGTTCACGATTCGACCAACATCCCGGTCAAAGCCACCGCGTTCCTCGGCACCAACCAGCCTGTGCTGCGGGTGCGTACCGAGCTCAATGGCGAGCTGCGCTTCGAGCGCGCCCTGCAACGCTACAAGTTCGAAGACCTGAAGCTTTCCGGCGAAGTCGCCGGCGATCCGTTGCAGGGCAAGACCGTGACCTTCGCCGCCCAAGGGCAATTGTTGCTGGACAAGGCCGCCAACGTCGCCGAATGGACCGGCATCAAGCTCTCGGTCAATCAGCTGCGTGCCCTCGGCGAGCTGAAAGCCAATGACCTGGACAAGACGCCACAGATCAGCGGCGGGATTTCCATTGCTCAGTTCGACCTGGCGAAATTCGTCGAGAGCATCGGCCAGACCCTGCCAGCCATGGCCGAAGGCAGCCTGAGCAAGGTTGAACTGGTCAGCCGTGTCGCCGCGACACCGACCAGCCTCGCACTGGACAACATCAACCTGAAACTCGACGACAGCAGCTTCAGCGGCCGCATCGCCGTCGAAGATTTCGCCAAGCAATCGCTGCGGGCGATCCTCAAGGCCGACACCTTTAACGTCGACCGCTACCTGCCGCCGAAATCGGAAAAAGCCAGCAACGCCACCCAGGTCCGCCAGGCCGAAGTCGCCAGCACCGAGGCCGATGCGATGGCCGGGGCCGGCAGCACGCCGCTGCCGGAAAAACCGAGCAAAAGCGCCTGGAGCACCGAACGCCTGTTCCCTGTTGAGCGCCTGAGCAAACTCGACGTGAACGCTGACCTGACCTTCGGCCAACTGACCCTCGACAAGCTGCCGATCCAGAACGCCGCTCTCAAGGCCAACGGCCAGGGCGGCCTGCTGACCCTGGAGAACTTGCGCGGCGAACTGTACAACGGCGATTTTGAAGCCAAGGGCACGCTGGATGTGCGCCAGACAGCGCCGGTGCTGAACCTGCAAACCCGGATCAACCGGGTGCCAGTGGAGAAAATCCTCGAAAGCCAGGGCAAGAATCCGCCGGTCAAGGGTCTGGTCAACCTCACCAGCACCGTCACCGGCAGCGGCAACAGCCAGCAGGCGCTGATCGAAACCCTCAACGGCAACGCCAGTTTCGTGATCAACAACGGCGTGCTGCTCAACGCCAACCTTGAGCAACAACTGTGCAAGGGCATCGCCACCCTCAACCGTAAATCCCTGAGCGGTGAGCCGCGGGGCAAGGACACGCCATTCCAGGAGCTCAAGGGCAATCTGACCTTCCGTAACGGCGTGGCCAGCAACCCGGACCTGAAAGTGCGCATCCCCGGCATGACCGTCAACGGTGACGGCGATATCGACCTCAAGGTGCTGGGGATGGATTATCGCGTCGGCATCATCGTCGAAGGCGACACCAGCGCCATGCCGGATCCGGCCTGCCAGGTCGGTGAAAAATTCGTCGGCATCGAATGGCCGCTGCGCTGCCGTGGCCCGCTGGAGCTGGGCGCCAAGGCCTGCCGTTTGGACAACGAGCGCATGGGCCAGGTCGCGAGCAAACTGGCCGGCGACAAGATCAGCGAAAAAATCGACGAAAAACTGGGCGACAAAGTCAGCCCGGAACTGAAAAACGCATTGAAGGGGCTGTTCAAGCGATGAGAGCGGAGCAGTTTTCCACGGCGGTGCTGGAATGGTTCGACCGCCACGGCCGCCATGATTTGCCCTGGCAACAGAACATCAACCCGTACCGGGTGTGGGTGTCCGAGATCATGTTGCAGCAGACGCAGGTCAGCACCGTGCTCAATTACTTCGACCGGTTCATGGCCGCCCTGCCGACGGTCGAGGCCCTGGCCGCAGCGCCGGAGGACGAAGTGCTGCACCTGTGGACGGGCCTGGGTTACTACACCCGGGCGCGCAATCTGCAGAAGACCGCGAAGATCGTCGTCAGCCAGTACGGTGGCGAGTTTCCCCGAGATGTCGAGAAGCTCACCGAGCTGCCGGGCATCGGCCTGTCCACTGCTGGCGCGATTGCCAGCATCAGCATGGGCCTGCGCGCACCGATCCTCGACGGCAACGTCAAACGGGTGCTGGCGCGCTTTACCGCGCAGGAGGGCTACCCCGGCGAGCCGAAGGTGGCCAAACAGCTGTGGGCCAACGCCGAGCGCTTCACGCCGCAGGATCGGGTCAACGCCTACACCCAGGCGATGATGGACCTGGGCGCCACGCTCTGCACCCGCAGCAAACCGAGCTGCCTGCTGTGTCCGCTGAAAAAGGGCTGCGAAGCGCACATGCTCGGCCTGGAGACACGCTACCCGATCCCCAAGCCACGCAAGGCGATCCCGCAGAAACGCACGCTGATGCCGCTGCTGGCCAACGAGGACGGCGCGATTCTGCTTTATCGCCGCCCGTCCAGCGGATTGTGGGGCGGTTTGTGGAGCCTGCCGGAACTCGACGACCTCGACGACCTGCAACACCTCGCCGCGCAGCACGCGCTGGAACTGGGCGAGCAGCAGGCGCTGCCGAGCCTTGTCCACACCTTCAGCCACTTCCAGCTGTCCATCGAACCCTGGCTGGTTCAGGTACAGGAAGCCGGCGGTCACGTGGCCGAGGCCGACTGGCTCTGGTATAACCTCGCCACCCCGCCGCGCCTGGGCCTCGCCGCCCCGGTCAAGACCTTGCTCGAACGCGCGGCCGCCGTCTTGAATGCAGGAGAGTCGACATGACCCGCACCGTAATGTGCCGCAAGTACAAAGAACAACTCGAAGGTCTGGAGCGCCCACCTTACCCGGGCGCCAAGGGCCAGGATATTTTCGAACACGTCTCGGCCAAGGCCTGGGCCGACTGGCAGAAACACCAGACCCTGCTGATCAACGAAAAACGCCTGAACATGATGAACGCCGAAGACCGCAAATTTCTTCAGGGCGAAATGGACAAGTACTTCTCCGGCGAGGAATACGCCCAGGCCGAAGGCTACGTTCCACCTGCTGAGTAAACCTGCAAAATCGGGAGTCGGAGCGTAAGCGACGGAATTAATTTAAGAAATTTTAAAAAAGTCGTTGACGTAAATCCGAAAAACCCTTTTAATGCGCCCCGTTGCCCAGATAGCTCAGTCGGTAGAGCAGGGGATTGAAAATCCCCGTGTCGGCGGTTCGATTCCGTCTCTGGGCACCAAATACCGAAAACCCTGAATCGCAAGATTCAGGGTTTTTTTATGCCCGCGATTTGATGACGGCCCGAGTCCGCCCTTCTTGCAGGCCGCAATTCGCGCTACGTTGCCCAGCCCTTACGGAAGAGGGTCATCCCCGCGATGAACCAGAAAAGAACCCGCGTCCCCCTGCCCCATCCCAAGCCACCGGTGAAACGTACCAACTGGTTGATGATCGCTCTCGGCCTGATGTTGATCCTGTGTGTCGGCCTGATCGCCTATGAAACCGTGGTCGGCCTGATTCAAGGACGCATCGGCAACATGGCACGCGGCAAACGCTTCGCCGTGTATTCGCTGGCCGCACAACCCGTGAATTTCTGGTTCGCCGTTGCCGCGCATGGCCTCCTCGCCCTCTTCCTGTCGGCCGCCGCGTGGGTATTGATCTGGCTGGGCCGCACGGCAACGGTCGCGCCATCCCGGCGCGATCGGCAACGTCCCTAGCGGTTGTCGTTCCAGTGGAACACCAGATTGCGCGCAGCACCGCCGCCCACTTCCGTCACATCCCGAAGCGTTTCACCCTTGCGGGTGGCGACGACCGTGTACTTGCCTGGCGGGGTGGGTTTTAGAACGATTGGGAGTTGTTTTGAATGCGAAAAAGACTACACAAGTTTTTCCCAGCCAATTCATGACGCACTGCGTCACGAATTGGCGACCCCCTAATCGAACCGCCAATCCGGTACGCACTGCATACCCAATCATTGCGCTGCATCCCGCATGAAGTTCATTCTCGACCCGTCCTAGCCAGGCTCGGAACTCATGAACCTACAAAGTGCGCCACCTCCACCTGGCCAAGCATCCGACATTGAAAGCGAGCCCTTCCAAGCGCCCGCCGCCGATGGCTATCTGCTCGGCGGCTTCACCTGGCGTCACGCCTCGCCCGATCCACAGCGCCCAGTGGTAATCATCAACGCCGCCACGTCCGTGCGCTGCCGCCACTATTCACGCTTCGCGACGTACCTGTTCGCCAATGACTTCGACGTGATCATTTACGACTACCGAGGCATTGGCGAATCGCGGCCGAAGTCGATGAGGCATTTGCAGGCTTCGTGGACAGATTGGGGCGTGCTGGATTTCGAGGCGATGCTCAAACGCGCGCAACGGGAGTTTCCCGGTCAGCCGATCGATGTGGTCGGGCACAGCTTCGGTGGCTGCGCAGCAGGCCTGGGGGCTTGCGGACATCTAATCCGACGACTGGTGACGGTCGGCGCGCAGTTCGCTTACTGGCGCGATTACGCGCCCGAGCACCGCTGGCGGATGTTCGGTAAATGGCACCTGCTGATGCCGCTGGTCACGTTGTTCTGTGGCTACTTTCCGGGCAAGCGACTTGGCTGGCTGGAAGACACGCCCGCCGGCGTAGTGCGCGACTGGAGCACGCCTGCCGCACGTTATGAGCGGCGTCCGAGCGGTAGAACGATCCGCAACCTGCCCTTCGCCAACGTCCGGGCCAAAGCCCTGGCAATCAGCATCAGCGACGATCCCTACGGCACGATTCCCGCCATCGAACGCCTGCTGGCTTACTTCCACAACGCGCAAAAGACCCACCTGCGAATCGAGCCGCAGGACATCGGCGAACAGCAAGTCGGACATTTCGCCTTTTTTCGCAGCGCATACCAAGCCACACTATGGCCCATCGCTCTGACCTGGCTGCAGACCGGCGAACTGGCCTGCGACACACCGGGGCGCGAAATCCCACGCAGCCAAGCCCTTTAACGCACCACGGAACACACACCATGGCTTCCGCCAACAAGCAGCAAAAACGCGCCGCCCGGGCCAAGACCAAGGCCAAGCAGAACCGCACCAAACGTGCGGAAGCGCCGGTCGAGCTGGACCCGAATGACGACCGCATCGATTTCGAATCGGTGGACCTCACCGAACTGTTCAAGAAAATGATCGACGCCGAGAAGCTCAGCCAGCAGGCCATGTGCACCGCGTTCCTCGAAGACCCGCTGCTTGAGCTGGTGTACGAGCAGGAAGGCGAAGAAGGCGCGATGGATTTCATCCTCGCCGCGCTGATCGAGTACCGCCAGTGGTCCACCGAGACCGACGAGGCTGGCGCCCTGGCGTGGATCGAATCGCCGGATTTCCAGAAAGACTATGTGGCCGCGTCCGACGCAATCGCCGCACAAACCCAACAGAAAAACTGAGTTCCCATGGCATCCCTGAACAAACAGCAGAAACGCGCCAAACGCGCCAAGGCCAAAGCCAAGCAGATCCGCATGGTCGGTCGCAAACCTCTGGCGCAGGACGATGACCTCGGTCACCTGGCCGAGCCGATCCCGGAATACACCTTGGCGATGTTCAGCAAGATGCGCGACGCCGAAGCCGTCAGCCGCAATGAAATGCTGCTGACGCTGCTGCGTGAACTGGCGTTCATCATCGTCGACCATCCTGAACTGCTGGACATGGAAAACGCCGAGAACGAAGGCATGGCCGCCACTCACCTGGCCGCCGACATGCTGATCGACTACCGCATGTGGGCCGATGGCATGGATCGCGAGACCGCCCAGGCCTGGCTGAGCGAGCCGGAGTTCATCAGCGATTTCGGGATTGCGCTGGACACCTACGGTCAGTCGGTGGAAGCGCAGGAAGAGAAGAGCGAGTAAGCCGCTCGCCGTAACAAAAACGGCCGCTTGTCATCACTGACAGCGGCCGTTTTGCGTAACACGTTGCGGATCAGTTCAGAACTGCCGCACCACGGTTTTCCGCCTTGCGACGGCGAGCTACCAACAGGCCGGTCGCCACAACCACCAGACTCAGCAGGCCGGTCGCGAGGATTTCCACGCGGTGGGCGTCCTGGAACAGCATGATGGTCAGGGCCGCCACGATGAACACGATCACCGCGTAGGTCAGGCCCGGGAACAGCCACATGCTGAAGACGATTTTCTCGCCGCGAGCCATGCGCTGTTTACGCATGCGCAGTTGCGAAATCGCGATCACCAGGTACACCAGCAGCGCGATCGCGCCGGAACTCGCCAGCAGGAACTCGAACACCGCAGCCGGGGCCACGTAGTTGGCGAAAGTGCACAGGAACGCCGCGCCGGTGGACAGCATTACCGCCCAGTAAGGGGTGCCGCTCTTGTTGGTACGGGTCGACATGGCCGGGGCATCGCCGCGCTTGCCGAGGGAGAACAGCATGCGCGAAGAGGTGTACAGCGCCGAGTTCAGGCAACTGGTCACAGCCACCAGAACCACGATGTCGACGATCATCTTGGCGTTCGGAATGCCCATGCGCTCAAGCACAGTCTGGTAGGAGCCGAGGCTGGCCAGAACCGGGTCGTTCCATGGCACCAGGGCCACGACGATGAAGATCGACACGAGGTAGAACAGGCCGATCCGCCAGATCACCGAATTGGTGGCCTTGGAAATCTGCTTGCCCGGGTTCTTCGATTCCGCGGCCGCGATGGTCACGATCTCGGTGCCCATGAAGGAGAACATGGTGGTCAGGATCGCGCCCAGCACCGCGCCCATGCCGTTCGGCAGGAAGCCCTGGGTGTCGAAGATGTGCGACACGCCGCTGACCTGGCTGTTCGGCAGGAAGCCGAAAATGGCCGCGACGCCAAGAATGATGAAACCGATGATCGCCACGACTTTGAGCAGGGCGAACCAGAATTCGAACTCACCGTAGTTTTTCACGCTGAACAGGTTGGTCACGGTCAGCAGCAGGGTAATGATCAGCGCGAAGGCCCAGATCTCCACACTCGGGAACCAGGCGTGCAGGATAGTCGCGGCGGCGTTGGCCTCCAGCGGAATCACCAAGACCCAGAACCACCAGTACAACCAGCCGATGGTGAAACCGGCCCAATGGCCGATGGCGCGGTCGGCGTAAGTCGAGAACGAGCCGGTGTCAGGCGAGGCAACCGCCATTTCGCCGAGCATGCGCATCACCAGCACAACCAGCGCGCCGGCAGCGGCGTAAGCCAGCAGAACGGCTGGGCCGGCGGCGGCGATGGCGTGGCCGGAGCCGACGAACAGACCTGCACCGATCACCCCGGCGATCGACAGCATGGTCACATGACGCGGTTTGAGCCCCTGTTCGAGGCCATTGGAGCTTTGGGTACTGCTCATTGGAACTACCTTTGCGAGGAAAGCGATTGCGTCCGGCCCGTCTGGCGTTCCTTCTCGTAAAAAGAATCCAACGGGGCGTTCCTTATTCTGCACGCAATAATTGCGCCAAAATGTTTCAAGCTCTTTTGCCCCGCGGCCTTCAGCGCGACCGGACAGTCATCGCAAGTCCTTGAGAATAATGGCCTTTCGCCAAAGCGTTACCCTGCGACCCACTTTCCAAACGAGTCGGCGCACCAGAAACACACTTAAAAAGTGCGGGACGCACAATAAAAGGGCGAATGAGGAACGTTCGGCCGGATAGCGCTTCCAACACCCCGCCAAAGGTGGCAACATCGCGCCTTTTTTTACGCGACACCCACGGGAATCCACGTTCAAACGCCCGTTCGGTTGTTGATGGGGCGACAGTCTGCTGCGCCGATGCGACAACCTGCCACACGCCATCCGTTTACCGCTCGTAGCGCTGTTGGCTGCCATTGAAACGCTATGCTAGCTTGGCCGCCTCGCCAGGAAGGCCAACCAACAGCAGGAGCGCAACATATATGAGGAACGCACATGGCTGAGGCCACGCCCGCGCTTGAAATCCGCAACCTGCACAAACGCTACGGACAGCTTGAGGTGCTCAAAGGCATCTCGCTGACCGCCCGCGACGGCGATGTGATCTCGATCCTGGGTTCCTCCGGTTCCGGCAAGTCCACATTCCTGCGTTGCATCAATCTGTTGGAAAACCCGCACCAGGGCCAGATCCTGGTGGCCGGTGAAGAACTCAAGCTCAAGGCCGCCAAGAATGGCGAACTGGTTGCCGCCGACGGCAAGCAGATCAATCGCCTGCGCTCCGAGATTGGTTTTGTGTTTCAAAACTTTAATCTGTGGCCGCACATGAGCGTGCTCGACAACATCATCGAAGCCCCGCGCCGCGTGCTCGGCCAGAGCAAGGCCGAAGCCATCGAAGTCGCCGAAGCGCTGCTGGCCAAGGTCGGCATCGCCGACAAACGCCACGCCTACCCGGCGCAACTGTCCGGCGGCCAGCAACAGCGCGCGGCGATTGCCCGCACGCTGGCGATGCAGCCCAAGGTGATCCTGTTCGACGAGCCCACCTCTGCCCTTGACCCGGAAATGGTCCAGGAAGTACTTAATGTCATCCGCGCATTGGCCGAAGAAGGCCGGACCATGCTGCTCGTCACCCACGAAATGGGCTTTGCCCGTCAGGTCTCCAGCGAAGTGGTGTTCCTCCACCAGGGCCTGGTAGAAGAGCAAGGATCGCCACAGCAGGTGTTCGAAAACCCGCTTTCGGCGCGCTGCAAACAATTCATGTCCAGCAACCGCTAACGGAGCTACCCGCATGCAGAACTACAAAAAGGTCTTCCTGGCCGCCGCCGTCACCCTCGCGTTCAGCGCCGGTGCCATGGCCGAGACCCTGAAGATGGGCATCGAAGCGGCTTACCCGCCGTTCAACAACAAAGACGCCAGCGGCAACGTCGTCGGCTTCGACAAAGACATCGGCGACGCCCTGTGCGCCAAGATGAAAGTTGAATGCTCCGTCGTCACCTCGGACTGGGACGGCATCATCCCGGCCCTGAACGCCAAGAAGTTCGATTTCCTGATCTCCTCGATGTCGATCACCGACGAGCGCAAGCAAGCGGTGGACTTCACCGACCCGTACTACTCCAACAAGCTGCAATTCATCGCGCCGAAGGATAAAGAGTTCAAGACCGACAAGGACTCCCTGAAAGGCAAAGTGATCGGCGCCCAGCGCGCGACCCTCGCCGGTACGTTCATGGAAGACAACATGCCGGACGTCGAAGTGAAACTCTATGACACCCAGGAAAACGCCTACCTGGACCTGACCTCCGGTCGTCTGGACGGCATCCTCGCCGACAAATACGTCAACTACGAGTGGCTGAAAAGCGACGCCGGCAAAGCCTATGAATTCAAGGGCGACCCGGTGGAAGAAAGCGACAAGATCGGTATCGCTGTACGTAAAGGCGACCCGATCCGCGAGAAGCTGAACGCTGCGCTGAAGGAAATCGTTGCCGACGGCACCTACAAGAAGATCAACGACAAGTACTTCCCGTTCAGCATCTACTGATCCTGACCTGCCGGATCGGTGCCGCCACATGACGGCGCCGATCCCCGGCCTTGCCTGCCGCGATTTGAAAAGAAATCCATGATTATCGACCTCTACGGATTCGGCCCGGCGCTCTTCGCCGGCGCGCTGATGACCGTCAAACTGGCACTCTCGGCCCTGTGCCTGGGGCTGGTGCTCGGTCTGCTCGGCGCCTTGGCCAAGACTTCCCCGTACAAGCCGCTGCAATGGCTTGGCGGAACCTATTCGACCCTGGTGCGCGGCGTCCCGGAATTGCTCTGGGTGCTGTTGATCTACTTCGGTACGGTCAACGCCATGCGCGCGCTCGGTGAGTTCCTCGGCAATCCCGAACTGGAACTCAGCGCCTTCGCCGCCGGCGTCATCGCGCTGGGCCTGTGCTTCGGCGCCTACGCCACGGAAGTGTTTCGGGGCGCGATCCTCGCCATTCCCAAAGGCCACCGTGAGGCCGGCGTGGCCCTGGGCCTGTCGAAATGGCGGATCTTCACCAGACTGATCATGCCGCAGATGTGGCGCATCGCCCTGCCCGGCCTGGGCAATCTGTTCATGATCCTGATGAAAGACACCGCGCTGGTGTCGGTCATTGGCCTGGAAGAAATCATGCGCCACGCGCAGATCGGCGTGACTGTGTCCAAGCAGCCCTTCACCTTCTATATGGTGGCGGCGCTCATGTACCTGTGCCTGACCGTGCTGGCGATGATCGGCATGCACCTGCTGGAAAAACGCGCCGCACGCGGCTTCGCGAGGAGCGCTCAATGACCGATTTTAAGTGGGAAGTCATCATCAAGTGGTTGCCGAAACTGGCCCAGGGCGCGACGCTGACCCTGGAGCTGGTGGCCATCGCCGTGATCGCCGGTTTGCTGCTGGCGATTCCGCTGGGCATCGCCCGCTCTTCGAAGCTGTGGTACGTGCGCGCTTTACCCTACGCCTACATCTTCTTTTTCCGTGGCACGCCGTTGCTGGTTCAGTTGTTCCTGGTCTACTACGGACTGGCGCAGTTCGACGCGGTGCGTAACAGCTCGATGTGGCCGTACCTGCGCGATCCGTTCTGGTGCGCCACCGCGACCATGACCCTGCACACCGCGGCGTACATCGCCGAAATCCTGCGCGGCGCGATCCAGGCGATACCGCCAGGCGAGATCGAAGCGGCGCGGGCGCTGGGCATGTCCCGGCCCAAAGCGCTGTTCTACATCATCCTGCCGCGTGCCGCCCGCATCGGCCTGCCGGCCTACAGCAACGAAGTGATCCTGATGCTCAAGGCCAGCGCCCTGGCCAGCACCGTGACCTTGCTGGAACTGACCGGCATGGCGCGCACGATCATTGCCCGCACTTACTTGCCGGTGGAGATCTTCTTCGCCGCCGGTGTGTTCTATCTGGTGATGGCTTACGTGCTGGTTCGCGGCTTCAAGCTGCTGGAACGCTGGCTGCGCGTCGATGCGTGCCAGGGACGCTGATTCTTCTGACGTGCTGACGGGCGAGGCCCTACTCGCCCGCTTCACGGCACTGGATGCATTTCTCACGCCCCATCAAGGATTGTGGAAACCCCGCCCTTTCACTCATCTGCACCTGCCCTGGGAAGCGTCCTACCCGGAACTGGCCTCGTGGCTACGCGGGCGGTCGCTGGAAGAGGCGGAAAACGCCCACAACCAACCTGCCGAACTCTTGGATGCGCCGGAGCCATTTGCTTCGTTGGCGGCGTTGTCGCTTGAACTGAGTGCGGTGGGTGAACTGCCTGCACATTCGCTGGAAGCCGCCGGTCATCGCCTGAATGTCGATGTGCCGGGCCGCAAATGGCAGCAAATCGAAGCCTTCGCCAGCCGCTTGTCGTTTGCCGCGCAGCCGAAGCACTGGCTGGACTGGTGCTCGGGCAAAGGCCATTTGGGTCGGCGTCTGCTGGGTGCCGATCAGCAACTCACCTGCCTGGAATTCGATCCGGCGCTGGTCGCCATCGGCCAGGCGCTGAGTCAGCGTCATCACTTGCATGCGCTGCATGTCGAGCAGGATGTGCTCGCGGCGAATACCGCTTTATTGCTGAACGCCGACCACACGCCTGTCGCCCTGCACGCTTGTGGCGATCTGCATGTGCGGCTGATGCAACTGGCAAGCGCCGCTGGCTGTCGGCAATTGGCGATTGCACCGTGTTGCTACAACCGGATCAGTCGCACTGAGTATCAGGCGTTGTCCTTCGCCGCATCGGGCTCCGCCCTACAGTTGTCGCTGGAAGATCTGTCCCTGCCGATGAACGAAACCGTCACCGCCGGCGCCCGCGTCCGACGTCAGCGCGACACCTCCATGGCCCGCCGACTGGCCTTTGATCTTTTGCAACGGCAAGTGCGTGGCGTCGACGAATACTTGCCGACACCGTCTCTGCCCAGTGCCTGGCTGGACAAACCGTTCGCCGATTACTGCCGCGATCTGGCAGCGTTGAAAGAGTTATCCACAATCGGCGCGCCAGATTGGGTAGCACTGGAAGCCGCCGGCTGGCAGCGGTTAGCCGAAGTTCGCAACCTGGAACTGCTGCGTGGACTGTTCCGACGGCCGCTGGAGCTTTGGCTGAATCTGGATCGGGCACTTTTCCTCACCGAACAGGGATACGTCGTACGTCTCGGTACCTTCTGCGAGACGCCACTCACACCGCGCAATTTCCTGCTGCTGGCCGAACGGGTTTAATCTTTCACAGCCTGTGGATAACTCTGTTGATGGAATTATCGTGGATCCAATATCTACGGTCGTTTCAGGCCGTTAACAGCACTGGTCATTTTTTGTTCACACGAATAAAAAACCAGCAAAACAGGGATTTAAGACTCAAATGAGAACCCGTCCACAAAAACCTGCCTAAGCGCCCCCTCTTCAAAGCCTGTTGTGCATAAGCCCCAGACCAAAAGGACATAACCGCCGAATCGCGGACGCCGGCAACGGCCAATTGCGCCCGCCATCCGCCCTTGCTATACAGACCTACGCCGTACAGGTAGCGCGCACCCGAACAAGAAAAATCTGACCGACAGGAAGCGACCGTGACGTTCATTTCTTACGCACAGAATTTCGAGGACGTTCGCCTTTGGCGCGCCCTGCAGTATGTTGAAAACGGTTTTTATATCGACGTCGGCGCCAATGACCCGATCCACGACTCGGTCACCAAGGCCTTTTATGATCGCGGCTGGCAGGGCATCAACGTCGAACCGATGCAGAACTACTACGACGCCCTCCGCCAGCATCGCCCCCGCGACACCACGCTGCAATGCGTGGCCAGCGACCAGCCGGGCGAACTGACTTTCTACGGCATTCCCGACACCGGCCTGTCCACCGCTGACCCGGTCGTTGCGCAAGAACGCAAAAACCTCGGCATGGACGTGCAAAGCTTCACTGTCAACGCACGCACACTGACCTCGATCTGCGAAGAACACGCCGCCGAGCGGCCGATCCACTTCTTGAAAATCGACGTCGAGGGCCACGAAGAAACCGTCCTGCGCGGCATGGACCTCAGCCGCTTCCGCCCCTGGATCATCCTCATTGAAACCCCATGGGAGCGCGACCACACCTGGGAGCACCTGGTGACCGACGCCGGCTACACCAACGTCCTGTTCGACGGCCTCAACAGCTTCTTCCTGGCCAACGAACACATCAACCTCAAACCCGCGTTCGACCTGCCACCGTGCAACCTCGACAACTTCCAGCTGTGCAAAGGCCACAACCTCGCCCACCCGGTAAACCCGGCCCTGGAAACCGCCCTGCAACGCGCCGAAGAAGCCGAAGCCCAACTGCGCGCCCTGCAAAACAGCCGCGCCTGGCGCGCGGTACAAAAACTGCGCAACGTCCTGCGCCGGGCGTGAATCGCAGAGGGCGCAAAAATAGTCTGAATTCAGGGGTTTACAGAAGCACCCGAGTCGCTATAATCGTCGCCCACACGCCGGTATAGCTCAGATGGTAGAGCAACTGACTTGTAATCAGTAGGTCCCGGGTTCGATTCCTGGTGCCGGCACCATATTCAAAGCCCCGCAATGCGGGGCTTTGTTGTTTCTGGGTCTCGGAACGACCTCACGCCAAATCGTGAAAACGTCCACAAAACGTCCACCGTCAAAAACTTTACCCGCCAGACCTTCGCTCCTGATCCGACCGATTCGTTTCTTTCCCCACCAAATCTTTGCCAATCTCCAAAATGGTTTCGAGCAGAAGAATCACTTCTCTGAACGCCTCAGGGTTGTCACTTCCAACAGCAAGCACGCCACCCGGAATGACATCTAGACGCACACTGTCAGCGAACTGGTGAAAGCGCACAATCTGCCTTGCCTCCTCCGCACTGAGCACGCCCAACTTCGTGACGTTCGCTTGATAGACCCGGTTAAAATCACCGTCAATATTTGCTTGGAAAAACTCCTCCTCTAAATCCGATTCGTCATTTTCGGATTCGCTATTTGCAGACGCTCGGCGTGCGATCAATGCCGCCTCCTGCTCTCGAAGCGCAGTCAGATAGCCGCGTATTTCAATAATCTCCATAAGTGCATCAACTTCAGCCAGCAGAGAAGCTCTCACCGTAGCGGCCTCTCTCTTTGTCTGCCTTTTCCAAAGCAAAAGCGGTCCGGAAACAGCCGCACCAGCCGAAACCAGCCCCGTTAAAACCGCAGTCCAATTCACCGCCGCAAACGACAGCACCAACGGCGCCCAATCAATATCCCCGACCATCATCTCACTCCTTGTCCTTATTTCTCACCGCAATCGGATTCAAATTCACCACCTCAGCCATATGCCCAGGACTGAAGTGCGCATACTTCATCGTCATAGCCAACGAGGCATGTCCAAGCACCCGCTGTAACGTCAGAATGTCACCACCATTCATCATGTAATGACTGGCAAACGTATGTCGCAAAACATGCGTCAACTGTCCCGCAGGCAAATCCAGCCCCACCGCATCGACAGAATCACCGAACCTCTTGTAACAGTCCCCAAATGGCAAAGCTGCCTTGATTTTGGTCTGGAGATCTTTGGAGATAGGGATAGATCGGTTCTTGGAGGACTTCGTACTCGAAAAGTGGATGCGACCATTACGCACCTGGCGCCCGAGCAAACCTTCCGCCTCAGACCAACCTGGTAAAAGCACGGCCTGCCTGACGGCAGGCCGTTACCGGCCCGCACACAAAATATCTGACAGTCCCCCATGCATGAACAGCAAACAGACCACACCGCCCCCTACCTCATCACTGCCAATGGGCTGGCGATGCGCTTAGCCATCCTCGCTCGCCAACAAGGCAAAGACGTGCCACTCAAGGCCACCATAACCGGCTGCAACATAGCCCTGACCGTCGACACCTTCCACGTCAGCCAAGACGGCACCTTGGTCATACAACTACCCCCTAGCCCGTACCGCGTTAAGCACTATCACGTTCACATCTTCGGTCAACGCCTGAATGTCGTAGCCGCGACCGACTTCGACAACTTACGACGCCTGCTGTCCTCGGCCGAGGAGCGCATTAGCCAGCTCGAAAAGATAAAAAACGACTACCGGCCTGACCCTCGCGTCTACGTCTGACACGGCCATTGCATCAATAAGGGCGCCACGGCGTCCTTATTCTTTGTACCGAGCGCCCCTACAAGTCAGATAACGTATTGAAAGTAGAAACATCGAGTATAAAAACATAATTAATTAATTAATTGATTTATTCTTCAACATGCGTAGGAAATATCTCAAATAACGACAGAAGTTTTACCGATTAAAACCAACAGCCCCCACCTGCAATAAATATTGACGGCGGGCTCAACCGGTCAACGCAACGTACACTTTTCGTTCGTTGATTGGAGCAGATTAAGAAATGGCACGTAGC